>JAJZWB010000032.1 GCA_021846845.1 Actinomycetes bacterium
AGCGGGTTCAGGATGCCAGGAGCCGAGGACTGGCCGTTGGTGTCGGCGCTCTGACCACATCGACCATCCTCGACGACGCACGTGAACATCTGGATCGATCTGGCGACGCGCGAGGGAGTGTTCCTGGTCGTGCTCTTCGCGCTCGGCGCCGGTCCCGCGTCTTTCCTGTCGGCTCGGATCGATTCGGTCGTCAGGCTCGCGCTGACCCCCGCGCTCGGCATGTGCGTCGGGGCCAGCCTGACGGTCACGCTCGTTCAATGGGCGCCGGTCGATCACACGTACTGGGTACTCCCACTGGCGGCCGCCCTCTCGTTGGCGGTGGCCATCTGGCGGGTCGTGCGCGGTCGGCTGGCGATCTCGCTGCCCAAGCGAGAGGTGGCCCAGATCCTGGTCGTCCTCGTTGCGGTTCTCGCCCCAGCCTCCACCCTCCTGCATCAGCGCAACACCGTCGGGCCCGTGGCCTGGAACGTCTACGACGCGGTCGGCTACGTCTCGGAGATCGATGGCCAGCAGACGCAGCCGATCGATGTGGCTACAACGCTGCGGCCTCCGTGGCGCAACAGCACCAACGCCTACTGGGACGTCTACGCGAGCGGAGTGCAGAACATCGACGTCTCGGCGCTGGAGGGGAGCGTCAACGACCTGCTCGGCCTCGGCGCGACGGACACGCAGAGCCCGTTCCTGATCGCGATCCTGCTGGTCGGCGGCCTGGGCGCGTTCGCGGCCGTCCGTCATGCGACAGAGTCGCGGAGCTGGGCCGCGGTCCTGGCGGGTGCGCTCTTCGGCGGCGCCTTCTTCCTGCAGCTCTGGGCCGACAGCAGCGAGGCCGGCATCTGCGGTCTGGCGCTACTGATCCCGTTTCTCGTGGTCGGCGCCGAGGCGTTGCGTGGGAGGGTCGCCGACTGCGTGATCCTGGCGCTGATCGGTGCCGGCTATCTGACCGTCTACCCGCTGTTCGTGCCGATGATCGTTCTGGGCAGCGCGACCGTGCTGGGCGTGCTGGGGATCGTGCGCCTGAGGCGAGGCCGCCCAGCCCGGCGCGAGGTCCTGGGCGCAGCGTGGCGGTTGGCGCTGGTGCTGGGACTAACGGCCGCGTTCACGCCCGTCGCCTTCGCGCGCGCTCTGTCCTACTGGAGGACGGTCCTCAACTCGCTCAGCGGACTGCCGGTCTCAGGGCTCCCGAAGTATCACCTGCCGATCTCGGTTCTTCCGGGATGGCTGCTGCAGACGCACGAGTTCTACCTGCTCGGCAACGGCCCGGGCGGGGCGGTCAGCTTCGCTCTCACCGTCCTCGCTCCGCTGGTGGTGATCGCCGTCGGCTTCGGCTGGTTCCCGCGGGCGTTCGTCGGCTTGGCGTTCGCGGCGGCCTGCGCCCTGCTCGCTGAGTACGTGTGGGTCAAGCAATCCTGCTCCTATTGTGTGCAGCGCAACCTGCTGCCGATCGCCCCGCTGGCGGCGGTGATGCTCGGATTGGGGGTCGCCGCGCTCTGGTCGATCCGCCATCCGCTTGCACGATTGGGGGCCGCTCTCGCCGTCGTGCTGATCGTCGTCACCGTTGGTGGACGCGTGCTCGACGAGCGCCGGGCGATCGCTGGGACTGCCTATTTCCTCGCCTCATCGGATCGCACGACCCTGGCGCATCTGCCGCAGCGCGACGCCGTGGTCGAGGTGGAGGGCTTCAATGAGAACGTCCGCGCGCCGGGAGAGCTGCCGCTCGTCGTGGCGCTCGTCAACGAACGGACGGGCGGGCACGCGTCGGTTGTGCTGGACGCCCCGGACTACTCCGCGAACGCATACATCGGTCCCCCGGACCAGCCCTCTCTGACGAACCCGGCCTACCGATTCGTTCTAACACGGCTCGCGGGTGTCGCGACGGATCGGCGGACGCTCTCTCGCAGCGGCGGGATCTCGCTGCAGCAGAGAACCTCGAGCCTGGATGTGACGCCGGCCGGCGGCCTGGGTGTGCCGATGACGTACCTGAACCACAGCGGGAGGGCCTGGGTGCAGGCGCCGTTGCTGGGAGAGCCTCTGAGCTTCAAGCTGATCGGTGGTTCAACCGCCGCTCCGGCATGGGTGCACATCTCGCTTGTGACCTCAGAGCCGATCGCGTTTCCACGTCAGCCTGGGGTCACCGTGCGCCAGATCGGCCCGCAGGTTGGCATCTGCATCAGGGCCACGGGTGACGCGCCCGTGCGTACCGCCGACGTCACGATGAGCTTCGCCGCGATCTACCCGCCTCCGCTGCACCAGAAGTACCAGGTCGCTGCACCGGCCGAGGGCGTGCGGCTTGCGTCCATGTCAGCGGTCACCGGACACTGCCGCCCCTGAGCGCCGGGCTGGCGCATAGATCGACAGTGACCCATGGTGAGCCGCTATGTGGGGACGAGACTCGCAGCGGTGGATGTTCACTCAGCCCACGCGATCGGATGCGCGCGGAGCTGGGTGCGCCTGTCTGCGAGCACGGCGATCGGGCGCGCGGGGAGCAGATCGGTCAGGATGGTCCTGCGACGGAACCTGAGGTTCTTCAGGACCTTGAACTTCAGCACCTCGTCGAAGCCCCCGCCGCCCGGCATCGCCGCTGGCCGAAAGCCCGCTCGCTGCAGCGCCCTGCGCAGGGTTCCGGGCTCAAAGAATGACACGTGTATCTCAGGGACCACATAGGGCCACCGCGTCAGGTTGGCGGCGAATGGGGCTGCGTTGCCGGTCGTGAGCAGCAGGAGACCTCCGGGTCGCAGCAGCTGCCGGATACGCCGAAGCTCGGCCACCGGATCGAGTGTGTGTTCCAGCACCTCGATCGCGGTGACCACGTCGAACGACGCGCTCTGCGCCTCGAGAGCCGATTCGATCGGGATGCCAGCCAGTCGTGCGCGCGCGGCGATCGACCCCTCCTCGAAGCCCGTGGCCGCAGCGCCCGTGTGCTCGAGCACGTGCCGCACGAGCCCGCCGTTGCCGGCCCCGAAGTCCAGCCATCGAACCCCCGTCAGGCCGCCGACCAGGGCCTCGACGGTGCGCGTGATGCCTCGCCACTCGTACACCCTGATCGTCCGCTCGGGATCGTCAAGCTCGAACTGATAGTCCACCAGCGGATCGGCGCCCCTGCCGGCGTAGTAGCGGTCGTCGTAGATCCGATCGAACTCGGTCCACGGGTTCGCTATGAACGCATAGCGGCACGTCGTGCAGCGGCGCAGCTCGTAATCCCGTCCGCTGAACGAGCCGTGTACCGAGCCCAGCCTCTGGGTGACGCCGTCGCAGACGCGGCATGGCCGCTCGGGCGAGGACTGGCTGGTCAACGTGCACGATGGTACTGTCTGATCTAGGCTGCGTGCCCGTGGCGTGTCCCGAGCACCAGCTATCCCTCTCGTCCACGCAGCGGCCCGAGCGGTCGCTCCTGCTGGCGCCGCCCGGCAGCGGGGTGCTTCCCCTGTTCGATCGCGGATGGATCGCTGACGACGGATCGCGCAGGCCTTACCTGGCCTACGTCACAGCGGAGCAGCCGGTGAACTGGTCGTCTGATCTGGAGTCGCTGCACGAGGAGTCCTCACGCACTCACTTCCTGGATCGCTGGACGCGCAGCGCGATCCTGAGTCGCATCGGCCCGATCGGGCAGCAGGCCGCGATCGCCGACGTGGGCTGTTCGACCGGCTATCTGCTGCACGATCTTCGTCAGGCCCATCCGCAGGCGACGCTGATCGGCGTCGACATGGTCAGCGCCGGCCTGGAGAAGGCCCACGGCCTGGTCGCTTCGGCTCTTCTCCTGCGCGCGGATTGCCGCCAGCTCCCGATCGTCGCGTCAACTCTCGACGCGATCGTCAGCGCGAACCTGCTCGAGCATGTCCCCGACGATCAGCGCGCGCTCGCCGAGTTCGCCCGGGTGCTGCGGCCCGGTGGGCGGGCGGTGATCGTCGTGCCCGCGGGCCCGAGCACGTACGACTACTACGACCGCTTCCTGGGGCACGAGCGTCGATACGGAAGGCGGGAGCTGGCGCGCAAGTGCGCAGGGGCGGGACTGGAGGTGATCGAGGACGGCTACATCGCGTCGCTGCTCTTCCCCGCCTTCTGGCTGGTCAAGCAGCGCAATCGCCGCCTGCATCGGGATCTCTACGGCGAGGCTCTCGAAGCGAAGGTGGCCTCGGACATCTCCATGACGCAGCGCTCGCTGCTCGGAGAGGCGACGTGGAGCCTGGAACGGCGCCTGGCGGCTCTCGGGGTGCGTCTGCCGTTCGGGATTCGCTCGCTGGTCGTGGCGCGCCGGCCGGGAGGTCGATCGTGACGGAGACGCTCAGCGTCGTGATCCCGGCCTACAGGGAGCAGGACAACGTCGAGCGCGTCTACGATCGGCTCCGGGAGGTGCTTGAGAGCTGCGACGTCGCCTGGGAGCTGATCTTCAGCGTTGATCCGTCGCCGGATCGCACGGAGGAGATGATCCTCGCGCTGCGCGAACGTGATCCGCGGGTGAAGATGCTTCGCTTCTCCCGCCGCTTCGGGCAGCCGATGGCGACCCTGGCGGGACTCGAGGCGGCGTCGGGCGATGCGGTCGTGGTGATCGACTGCGACCTCCAGGATCCACCTGAGCTGATCCCCCAGCTCGTGGCCCGGTGGCGTGACGGATTCGATGTCGTCTACGCCCAGCGCCGGACGCGCGCGGGCGAGACGCTCGTGAAGCGGATCGTCGCCAGGGTCGGCTACCGCGTCATCAACCGGATCGCGGAGGTCGACATTCCTCCCAACACGGGCGATTTTCGGCTCATGAGCCGGCGCGTGGTCGCCAACGTGGTGGCGCTCAAGGAGCACCATGGCTTCCTGCGCGGCCTTGTGGGGCTCGTCGGGTTCGCTCAGACCAGCGTCCTGTATGACCGGGACGCCCGGGCCGCGGGCGCGAGCAAGTACAACCAGTTCTTCGGCTCGCTGGCGATCGGGATCAACGGCCTCGTCGGGTTCTCCCGGTACCCGCTCCAGCTGATCTCGGTCGTCGGCGTCGCGTTCTCCGCGCTCGCGTTCGTCGTGGCCCTCGTCTACCTGGGTCTGAAGCTGGCTGGCGTGGCGTTCCCGATCGGGAACCCCACGATCGTGGTCGTGGTCGCGTTCTTCAGCGGCATCCAGCTTCTCTCGCTTGGGGTCATGGGCGAATACGTGGGACGGATCTACGACGAATCCCGCCAGCGGCCGAAGTTCATCATCGAGTCGCGATACGGCTTCGACGATCCTGGGGCCACTGGTGACGCCGCTTAGCCCAGCCGCTGGCCGAATCCTCGTCACGGGCGGCTCGTCGGGCCTCGGCCTGGCCGTGGCGACCAGGCTCGCGGCCGGTGGGGCGCGGGTGGTGATCGCCGGGAGGTCGGTGGACGCGTTGGACGCTGCGCTCGGCGGCCTTCCCGGCTGCGACCACGAGCGTCTGGTGCTCGACGTCTCCGATGACGGGGCCTGGGCGGGGGCGATTGCGGAGATCGACCGCGGGGGCAGCCTTGATGGCGTCGTGACCGCCGCGGGGATCCTCGGTCCGATCGGAGAGCTGGATGCGATCTCGCCCGTCGAGTTCGCGGCGGCGATCGCGACCAACCTCCTGGGGACAGCGCTGGCGCTGCACCACGCGCTTCCGCGGCTCAGGGCCACCGGCGGCCGTGCGGTGACCTTCTCCGGGGGTGGCGGAACAGGCCCGCTGCCCCGTTACGATGCCTATGCGGCCTCCAAGGCCGCCGTGGTGCGCCTCACGGAGAACGTCGCCGCCGCGGGCAGCATCGAGATCAACTGCGTGGCGCCCGGGTTCGTCGCGACGCGGATGCACGAGGGCACGCTCGCCGCCGGGCCGCGAGCAGCCGGCCGGGCCTACTACGACCGCACCCGGCAGCAGATCGCCGCCGGCGGCTTCCCCGCGTCGGAGTCCGCCGAGCTGGTCGCGTTCCTGCTCGCCCCGGAGTCGGCCGGCATCACGGGACGTCTCATCAGCGCGCAGTGGGACCCGTGGCGCGATGAGGCCTTCCGCGCTCGGTTGCGAGAGGATTCCGATCTCGGACGCCTGCGCAGGATCGATGACCAGTTCTACAGCCGGCGATCCGAGCCGACCATCCAACCCGGTGAGCAAGATGAGCCAAGCTGAGCATTCCGCGCGCTACCTCGAGGCCGCGGCCGAGCTCTCCCGCGCGATCGACCCATCCGACATCGATGCGATCGCTCGCGGCCTGGCGCAGCTGCGGCAGCGTTCCGGCAGGCTGTTCATAGTCGGTGTCGGCGGCGGTGCCGGTCACGCCTCGCACGCGGTCAACGACTTCCGCAAGCTGTGCGGGATCGAGAGCTACGCACCGTCCGACAATGTCTCGGAGCTGACTGCGCGAACCAACGACGAAGGCTGGGACACCTCCTACAGCGAATGGCTGCGCGTGTCCCGGCTCTCGGAGCTCGACGGCCTGCTGGCGTTCAGCGTCGGCGGCGGATCGCGCGCCCACAACGTATCCGTGAACCTCGTCAACGCGATCGAGCTGGCGCGCGAGCGGGGGGCCCTGGTCTATGGCGTGGTCGGCAAGCCCGGAGGAACGCTCGCGGAGCTGGCCGACGTGGCCGTCGTGATCGATCCGCCAGCCGACCTTCGCACACCGCTCGTCGAGTCGCTCCAGGCGCTCGTTTGGCACGCGCTCGTGTCTCATCCGACGCTGGCCCTGCGCACGGGCCACTGGGAGTCGCTCGCGTCCGCCAGGGCGACATGAGCGGGGCGGCCGCTGCGTTCGTCGATCGTGACGGGGTGCTGAACGAGCTCGTCCCAGATCCCGTCAGCGGCCTGCCCGAGTCCCCTCTGAGGGCAGCCGATGTGGCTCTTGTGCCGGGGGCGGCCGGCGCGCTCCGGCGCCTCGTCGAGGCCGGGTGGCGATTGATCGGCGTCTCCAATCAGCCTGCGGCGGCCAAGGGCGCGGTCTCCCTCGCCGAGCTCGTGGCCGTCCAGGATCGAGTCGCCGAGCTGCTGGCCGGCGAGGGCGTCGTGTTCGACGATTTTCAGCTGTGCCTGCATCATCCGGAGGGCGTGGTCCCCGATCTCGCCCGTTCCTGCGAGTGCCGCAAGCCGGCGCCCGGCATGCTGCTGACCGCCTCTGAGCGGCTCCGGCTGGATCTGTCACGTTCCTGGATGATCGGCGACACGGACGCCGACGTGGCCGCGGGCCGGGCGGCCGGGTGTGCCACGATCCTGGTCGAGTATCGTGGCAGCGCTCACAAGCGCAGCGGCCTCGCCGAACCTGACCATGTGGCCGGCGACCTTGCCTCCGCCACGGAGATCGTCCTCCGCTCCAAGGAGTAGATTGGGCCCGTGCTCGACGGTCTGAACGTCAAGATCTTCGCCGACGGCGCCGACCTGGACGCCATCCTCGCGCTTGCGGCTGACCCGCGGATCGCCGGCTTCACGACCAACCCGACGCTGATGTGGAAGGCCGGTCTGACCGACTACGAGGAGTTCGCCAAGCGGCTGCTGGAGCGGATCGACGCTCACCCGATCTCCTTTGAGGTCTTCGCGGACGAGCCCGGCGAGATGCGCCGCCAGGCGAGGCTGATCGCCTCCTGGGGGGAGAACGTGTACGTCAAGATCCCCGTCTCGACGACATCTGGCGAGTCCATGGCGCCGCTCGTGCGCGAGCTGTCCGAGGACGGCGTCAAGGTGAACGTGACCGCGGTGTTCACCACCGCGCAGGTGGAGCTGCTCACGGAGGCGGTGAAGGACGGCGCGCCGTCTTACATCTCCGTTTTCGCGGGCCGGATCGCGGACGCTGGGATCGATCCGGTGCCTCTGATGGCGCGCGCCGTCGACATCATGGTGCAGGCACCCCGGTCGGAGCTGATCTGGGCGTCTCCGAGAGAGATCCTCAACGTGGTCCAGGCTGACCAGGTCGGCTGTCACATCATCACTGTCACCCACGACCTCCTTGCCAAGCTTGACCTGCTCGGCAAGGACCTCCTCCAGTACTCGCTTGAGACGGTGCGGATGTTCCGTCGCGATGCGATAGCAGCAGGCTTCGCCCTGTAGACGATGCGTCGCGCCTGTGTAACAGGCGGAGCCGGGTTCATCGGCTCCAACCTGGTCCAGCGGCTGCGCGCCGAGGGGATGGAGGTCGCGATCGTCGACGACTTCCGGACGGGTCGGCGAGAGTTCGTAGCCGACGCGCTCGCGGACCCGGGCGTGACCCTCTTCGAGGGCGACGTGCTCGACGAAGCCCTTCTGCGGCGGGCGTTCGAGGGGTGCGATTGGGTCTTTCACCTGCAGGCCAACGCCGACGTTCGCCACGGGCTGGAACGACCGCGAGAGGACCTGCGCCAGAACACGACGGCGACCGCCGCGGTGCTTGAGGCGATGCGCGCGGTCGGCGTGAGCCGGATCGCGTTCTCATCCACCGGTTCGGTGTACGGAGAGCCGGAGGTGTTTCCGACTCCCGAGAACGCCCCGTTCCCAACGCAGACGAGCCTCTACGCAGCCTCGAAGCTGGCAGGTGAGGGGATGATCGGGGCCTACGCACACGGATTCGGGTTCACCGGGCTGGTGTTCCGGTTCGTGTCGATCCTCGGAGAGCGCTACACGCACGGCCACGTCTATGACTTCTACCGCTCGCTGAAGCGCGATCCCGCACGGTTGCGCGTACTGGGAAATGGCCGCCAGGAGAAGTCATATCTGTACGTGGCGGACTGCATCGAGGCGATGCTGCTGGCGGCCCGTGTCCATGAGCGGCGCCCTGGCGAGCTCGGGGTGTACAACCTCGGGACCGACGAGACCGTCGTCGTCGACGATTCGATCGCGGTGATATGCGACCACATGGGAGTCGCGCCGAGGCTTGACTACACCGGAGGGATTCGCGGATGGGCCGGTGACAGCCCGCTGATCCACCTTGACTGCGGCCGAATCCGAGCGCTCGGATGGGAGCCCACCCTCTCCATCCGGCAGGCGATAGTCCGCACCCTGCAGTGGTTCGATGCCAACCCCTATGCCTGGAGTGAAACAGTCCACGGGGAGGGCTCGATCGCATGAGCGTGATCTTCAGCCGCGCTCCGCTGCGGATCTCGCTCGGGGGTGGTGGCACCGATCTGCCGTCCTACTACCGTCAGCATGGGGGCTTCCTGGTCGCCGGCGCGATCGACAAGTACATCTACATGTTGATTCACACCGTCTTCCAGCGCCGCTACAGGATGAAGTACTCCGAGACCGAGGACGTGGCCGACATCGACGAGATCGAGCACCCGATCCTGCGGGAGACGCTCCGGCGGCACTGGCGTGGCAACCCGCTTGAGATCGCGTCCGTCGCCGATGTCCCGGCGGGCACCGGGATGGGTTCGTCGGGAGCGTTCACGGTCGCGCTGCTGAAGGGCCTCGCACACGCTCGCCGAACCTCGATCACCCAGTCATCGCTGGCCGAGGCGGCGGCCGAGATCGAGATCGAGATCCTCAGGGAGCCGTGTGGCAAGCAGGATCCCTACGTCGCCGCGCACGGTGGGATCTGCGCATACACGTTCGAGCGGGACGGAACGACGACCGTCGAGCCGCTGGAGCTCGCTCCGCAGACACTCCGCGGACTGCGTGAGCAGATGCTGCTCTTCTACACCGGGGAGTCTCGCGACGCGTCCGTGGTCCTGCACGACCAGGACTCGCGCACCAAGCAGGGCGATGCCGCGATGCTTGAGAACATGCATCGCACGAAGCAGCTCGGACACCAGAGCCGAGAGCTGCTCCTGGCCGGCGACCTGTTCGGCTACGCCGAGCTGATGCACGAGCACTGGG
Source organism: Actinomycetes bacterium (assembly GCA_021846845.1). GTDB lineage: Bacteria > Actinomycetota > Thermoleophilia > Solirubrobacterales > Solirubrobacteraceae > Palsa-465. The sequence goes on from JAJZWB010000032.1 coordinate 9,743, forward strand.
TCAACAAGCGCGGTCGGTCGCCCGGAATGGCGAGCGAGCGAATCGACGATCTGTACACGCTTGCCAGGCGCAGCGGCGTCATCGGGGGCAAGCTCGTCGGCGCCGGCGGTGGCGGCTTCCTGCTGGTGTACGCGCGCAACCCGGCCGATACCCGCCAGGCGATGGCGGCGGCGGGCGCCACCGAGCTCCCGTTCGACTTCGAGTTCGTCGGAGCTCACTCCACCGAATATGCCTGACCGCGGACCGCGCCCCGATCGCCGCCGGCTCGCCGTGGGGATCATCGGATGCGGGCTGATCGGTCGCAAGCGTGCCGAGGCTCTGTCACCCGATGACGTGCTGGTAGCGGCGACCGATCCGCTGGGCGATCGTGCGCGCGCGCTGGTCGCCGATCACGGCGGCCGCGCGTGCGATGGGATCGATGAGGTGCTCGCGCTCGGACCAGACGTGGTCGTTGTGGCGACCACCCACGATCAGCTCGCGCCCGTCACCCGGCGTGCCCTGGAGGCCGGGTGCCATGTGCTCGTCGAGAAGCCCGGCGGCCTGAGCGGTGAGGAGATCGCCGGGCTTCGCCGTGTCGCCGAGCGCGCGCGACGGCGCGTGAAGGTGGGCTTCAACCACCGCTTCCATCCGGCGCTGACCGATCTGGCGTCCGAGGTTCACTCGGGCGCCCACGGTCCGCTCATGCACCTGCGCGCGCGCTACGGCCACGGTGGCCGTCCGGGCTACGACCGTGAGTGGCGAGCGCAGCCGGATCGTTCGGGAGGGGGAGAGCTGATCGACCAGGGGATGCACCTGCTGGACCTCACCCATTGGCTGGCCGGCCCGCTCCCGCTGCACTCGGCGCTGCTGCGCACTCACTTCTGGGATACGCCCGTCGAGGACAACGCCGCGCTGATCCTCGGCGACCGCACCAGCCGCGACGCGCCGTGGGCGATGCTGCACGTCACCTGGACCGAGTGGAAGAACATGTTCTCCGTGGAGGTCTACTGCCGCACCGCCAAGCTTGAGGTGGAGGGGCTGGTCAGGTCCTACGGGCCCCAGCGGCTGCGCATCTATCGGATGAGCGAGGAGCTCGGTCCACCGGCCCTTGAGGAGCGCACCTACGGCGAGGCGGACAGCTCCTGGAGCGCTGAGTGGGAGCACTTCGTGGCGGCATTGGGGTCTGACGGGCGGCTGCTCGGCGACCTCGCCGATGCCCAGTACGCGTGGGAGCGAGTGCAGGACGCCTATCGAACGTCGCCCCCATACGCGAGCATGAGAGCCGCTCTGAGTCGATGAGCTCTGCCGGGCTGCCGCCGATCTGCATCCTGGCGGGAGGGCTTGGAACCCGTCTCGGATCGATGGTCCGAGATACGCCCAAGCCGCTGCTGGAGGTCGCCGGGGCCCCGTTTCTGGAGCATCAGCTGCGCTTGCTCGCGGCCCACGGCGCGGAGCGCGTCGTCCTCTGCGTGGGGTACCTGGGCGAGCGCGTCGAGGGGCTCATCGGCCCCGAGCGGTTCGGGATCGCCGTCTCCTACAGCTACGACGGACCCCGGCCGATCGGCACCCTTGCTGCGATCAGGAGGGCTCTGCCGCTGCTGGGAGAACGCTTCCTCGTGCTCTACGGGGACACATACCTGAGGCTCGACTACCGCGCCGCCGTGCTCGCCTGGAAGGAGAGCCGGTGGCCCGCGATGATGACCGTGCTGCGCAACGAGGGGCGGTGGGGGGTGTCAAACGCGGTCTTCGACGGAGCCCGGGTCACCGCGTACGACAAGCGGCGGCCGGATCGCGGCATGCGATGGATCGATTACGGATTGGGCGGGCTCACGAGCGAGGTGATCGGTCGCGCCGGGTCGGCGTCCGATCTCGCCGACCTCTACCGGGAGCTGGCCGGAGCAGGCGAGCTGTTCGGGTTCGAGGCGACGGAGCGCTTCTACGAGATAGGGACACCCCAGGCCCTTGAGGAGACGAGCGCGTTCATCGGCGAGCTGGGCCCTGGGCGGTCGCGGTGACCCGGCCCGAGACTGCTAGCTTGGCCCGCCTTGAACGTCTGCACGATCATCGCCAAGAACTACGTCGCGCAGGCGAGGGTGCTGGCGCGATCCCTGGAGCGGACGCACCCCGGCAGCCGGCTGCAGACGCTCGTGATCGACGAGTTCGACGGCTACATCGATCCGGAGCGCGAGCCGTTCGACGTCCTGACACCGAACCAGATCGGCTGCGAGGGTTTCATCCACATGGCGCTTCGCTACTCGGTCCTGGAGCTCTCGACCGCGGTCAAGCCGTGGCTGCTTCGGTATCTGATGGCGGTCACGGGCCAGCCCGTTACCTATCTGGACCCGGACATCAGGATCTTCGGCTCGCTGGCGAGGCTCGACGAGCTCGCGGCTGAGCACGGTCTGGTCCTGACGCCGCACAACAGCTCGCCGATTCCGGCCGATGGCCGCTCGCCCAGTCAGGTCGACATCATGATCGCGGGGATCTACAACCTCGGCTACGTGTCGATGTCGCATCGTCCCGAGATCGATCGCCTGCTGGACTGGTGGGCGGGGCGGCTTGAGAGGGACTGCCGGGTGGACCCGGTGTGGGGCTATTTCGTCGATCAGCGGTGGTTCGACCTGGCGCCCGGCTTCGTCTCCGATCTTGCGATCGTCCGCGAGCCCGAGTACAACGTCGCCTACTGGAACCTGCATTCGCGCAGCCTGGAGCGTGATGGCGCGGGCTACACGGTCGATGGCCGCCCGCTCGCCTTCTTCCACTTCAGCGGTTTCGACCCCGATCATCCGCTGGTCCTGAGCCGACATCAGGACCGGGTCGACGTGTCGGGACGGCCCATCCTGGGGGAGCTGCTCGCGAGGTACGCCGCCGACATGGCCCAGGAGGGGCATCCCACGGTCAGGGAATGGCCCTACAGCTTCGTCGCCATGGGGGACGGCACGCGGCTGGACGACACGCTTCGGCGCCTGTTCGATGTCTACGTCGAAGGTCGTTCCGGCCAGGTCGAGTCGCCGTTCACGCTCGCGGGAGCCCGCGCCTACATCGCGTGGCTGACCAGCCAGGCCCCGGGTGCCCCGCCAGGGGTCAGTCGGCTGCTCGCCGCGGTCTGCGAGAACCGCCCCGACCTCAGGGCCGCGTTCGGGGCCGGCGGGAGCATCGACGGCGAGGGCCTGCGTCGCTGGGCTTCCGAGTATGGGCCCCTGGAGGAGCCCAACCTGGCGGACCTCATGCTGGCGTCAGCCGGTGAGGCGGGAGGGTCCACGCTCGTGGATGGCCCCGGCTCGGGGGAGCGGGGCGCGCCCCCGGTGGTCGCGCCCCGCCAGGAGTCGCGCGGCGAGCTGGGTCGGAGCAGCCCGCTTCGTGAGGACCCGTTCGGCGTCAACGTGGTCGGCTACTTCCGCTCTGAGCTGGGCACCGGCGAGGCCGCCCGCCAGATGGTCTCGGCGCTCGATGCGCGCCGGATTCCCGCACTGCCGATCCACGGCCGGACGGTCCCGGTCAGCCGCCAGGGGCACGAATATGAGACCGCGACCCCCGACGAGGCGCCGTTCCCGGTGAACCTGATCTGCATGAACGCCGACATGCTCCCCGAGTTCGTGCGCCAGGTCGGGGCCGGCTTCTTCGCGCGGCGCTGGTCGATCGGGCTGTGGTTCTGGGAGGTCGAGCGCTTCCCCGATCGCTGGCGCGACTCGTTCTCGCTGCTTGAGGAGGTGTGGGCGCCCACCGCGCACGTGGCGGCGGCGCTTGAGCCGCTTGCGACCGTCCCGGTGACGACGGTGCGGATGCCGGTCGCGCCGTCGCCGTTCGAGCCTCGGTCACGCTCCGACCTGGGCCTGGAGGAGGATCCGTTCACGTTTCTGTTCAGCTTCGACTACCTCAGCGTCGCCGAGCGCAAGAACCCGCTCGCGGTGATCGCCGCGTTCCGCGCCGCGTTCTCCCCTGGGGACGGTGCGCGGCTGGTGGTCAAGTGCATAAACAGCGAGCGCGATCCCGCCTACCATCGGCGTGTCGCCGCGGCGGCCGGCGAGCATCCCGACATCCGCCTGATCGACGGCTACCTGTCCCCGGCCGACAACCGGAGCCTGTCGGTGCTCAGCGACTGCTACGTCTCGCTGCACCGCGCGGAGGGCTTCGGCCTCGGGATGGCCGAGGCGATGTGGAACGGAAAGCCCGTGATCGCCACCGGCTACTCCGGCAACCTCGACTTCATGACGGGGTCAAACAGCCTGCTCGTCGACCATGAGCTGGTTGCGATCGGCGAGGGCTTCGATCCCTATCCGGCCGACGGGGTCTGGGCTCAGCCGAGCGTCGCGCACGCGTCGGCGCTGATGCGGCGCGTGTTCGAAGACCGTGAGCTGGCCGCGCGGCTCGGGGCGACCGCGGCCGCGGACATCCGGCGCACGCATTCGCCCGAGGCGGCCGGCGAGATCCTTCAGGAGCGTCTGGAGCAGATCAGGGCCACGGGTCGAGTCCGACCCGGTGGCTGGTCCGGCGGCGTTCGCACGCCCGCGCTCGCGACGCTGCCGCTCAGGGTGCGCCAGGGGCCCGGCGACAACGTCGGCCGTCGCCCCGCGCGCGAGTACGCTCGCCGGGCGGCGCTGCGCGCGATGCGCCCCTACATCGCATACCAGCAGGCCGTGAACGGGCAGATGGTCGACGCGATGAACGAGCTGAGCAAGAGCGTGGAGTCGATCAGGCGTGACTCGGCCGGCGAGCTGGCGCGAGTGCTGGCCGAGCTGCGCGGAGCGCGTGAGCTGCAGTCGCTCCGGGCACTGGTCGTCGAGCAGGCGCGGCGGATCGACTCGCTGGAGCGACGCCTGGCCGCCGGGGCCGTGGGCGACGGCCGCGCAGAGGGCGGCGATCCCGCGTGACCGCGCCGGACGCCGGACCTGCCTGAGCGCGTCGGGCCCCTGATCGGCCGCGCCCGGCCGCTTCGCGGCGGTCAGCCGTTCAGCGGACGATCTCGATCCAGTCGAGGTACCGGCCGCACAGGGAGCGGTAGCGGGCCGGCGACACCTCGGACACGGGCGGTACCGCGGGGCCGTCGAGCAGCAGCACGGGGCCGATCGTCCTGGTGGTCCCGCTGTCGCCCGGCGTCAGGTTGCCCGGGGGTCGCACCACCGCGACCTCGTGCCTGCCGGCCGTCAGGTGGACGGATCCGACCGGGGTGATCTGACCAGGGGGTCCGAGATCGTAGGCGAGGGAGCCGACGGTGTGCCCGTCGACGAGGAACGTGAGCTTGCGGCTGATGTCGCCCGCGGCCAGCACCCGGTAGGTGCCGGTGACGGGGACGTTCACGGGCGCGAACAGAACCCCGGGCTGCTGGCGCGGGATCAGGGAGTACGGGTCGCCGCCGACCTCGCCCCAGTCCGGTGGGTGGATCGCCTGGGTGGGGATCATCGCCGGCACGGGCGGGCGCACCACGAACGCCAGGCGCGCGTGCTCGGCCCTCGCCTGCGTCGCGGCTGCCCTCACCACGCTGCACCGGGGGATCGACCCGGGGTAGAGCGGGCCCCCGAGCGGGATGTGCGCCAGCACCGTCGGCGATGAGGTTCGCTCCCACACGTCGTAGAAGCGCCCCTGGTAGGCGAGCCGGTAGTTGGCCGGCGGGCGTGAGGCGAGCGCCGCGTCTCCGATCACCAGCAGCCTGTAGCTCTCGATCACCGGGAGGGCGAGATCGTCGGGATCCCATGGGTTGCGGCCGACGGGGGTGACGGCCGGCGTCCGCGCCGGCGGCGCCCCGATCGCGGGATCGGCCGGCGCCAGCCGGCGCAGGAAGTAGGCCGCGTACTCGTCGGAGAGGTTGTAGAAGGCCGGTCCCGCGCCGGCGAAGCGGCGGTCGATCTGGGACAGCTCCTGCAGGCGAGCGCGCGGCGCGACGCTCACGCCGCTGTAGCCCAGCGCGTTGGTCCACAGAACGCCTCCGGCGATGACGGCCGCCAGCGTCCAGGCCTCGACCCGCCGCCCCCAATCGAACAGGGCCGCGGGACCGAGCATCGCCATCGCCACGGCCGCGAGCGAGGCGATCATCATCACCTTGCCGGCCGCGTATGGATTGGCGCGGCTTAGGAGGTAGATCACGGCGATGGCATCGCCGCCCAGCAGCAGCAGCGGCGCGAACCGCCGCTTCCTGATCGCCCACGCCACCCCCAGGGCGCCGCTCGCGATCGAGACGCCGATCAGGGCGTAGGTGAGGTGGTCGTGGTTTACGACCGGGAAGCGGAAGTCGTGGACGGGCCAGATCCCGAACATCTGCCACGTGGACAGCGGAGCCACCAGGTTGCCCAGGTCGCCAGGCTGGGTGAGCACCGCCTGCGCGACGGTGAGGAAGGTCTGGGCGCGGTGGACGAGCAGCGCTCCGCCGCCGCCGACGACGATCACGCCGGCCGTCGCGCCCGCGATCAGACGTGGGCGGGGCAGCTGTCGCACCCAGCCGCGCAGCCGCCAGGCCGCGACCAGGACGAACACGGCCAGCGGCGGCCCGAGCCAGGGAGCGATCGCGAGATCCAGCACGTCGAGACCCGCCCAGATGGCGAGCGCGAGCGCGATCACGCCCCTGGGACGCAGGTGGCGCAGGGTCATGAGCACGAGCACCACGGTCAGCGTGATGAGCCAGACGGTCGCGACCTCCTTGATGCTCGCCTCCAGGTAGTAGGCGTACAGCAGACCGGCCTGCCCGGCGATGAACGCGGCCACCGCGCGCAGCGGCCGTGAGGAGATCGCTCCGCGCAGCAGCTCGTAGAGCGCGGCCGCGCCGAAGGTCATGATCATCGCCTGGTAGGGCTGGAACAGCCAGGCGACGTTCTGGCCTACGAGCGGCCCCAGCGCGCCGATCGGAAGATCCGATCCCGTTGGGTAGGAGGTCGCCAGGTAGTTGTGCAGCAGCCCCAGGTACACCGATGGCTGCAGCCCGGACAGGTCGTGCCCGTGGCTGAGCAGCTGCGTGATCAGCGAGAAGTGGAACACGCCGTCGTTGAGCACGAAGTAGCCCAGGAAGGTGGCGTTGCCGGTGAGGACGATCGGCGCGGCGCAGACGAGGAAGACGCCGAGTGCGGCGGCGAGCGCCCAGCCCTCGGGACGCGCGGCTCTGACCCGGCGCCACCGCAGCGCGTATCCGGCGACGGCCAGGATCACGACGATCGGGGTCGTGAGCGGCGCCGCCGTCGCGCTCGTCGTGGCGAGCGTCGCGACGACCACGATCACGCACAGCCCGAGCGAGGCGAGCACCGTGCCGGGCAGGTCGAAGCCGGCGGCCGCCTCGACCAGCAGCCCGCAGCCCGCGCAGACGGCCAGCATGACCAGCGGGAACACGAGCCAGGCCATGACCATCCTCTGCGGTGTGGAAGGCTCGGCTCGCTAGCGCCGGCGGCGCAGCCCGAGGATCGAGAGCAGGAAGGAGGAGAAGAAGATCTGGATCCCGACGATGATCAGCGTCGCCGCCAGCACCGCCAGGTTCTCGTCGGACAGCTGCCCGAAGCCGTGGTTGATCCAGTCGACCACGATCACCGCGCCGCCGATCACGCCGGCGAGGATCAGGATCCCGCCGAGCGCCAGGCCGTGCTCCAGCCTGTAGCGGGCTCGCATGCGATCGAACCACCGGTCGCGCTCGCCCATGAAGTAGGTCCCGTACGCGTGCGCGCAGACCCCGAGCGCCACCACCTGGGTCCCGACGATCGCCAGCAGGGCGCCGGCGATCAGCGCGTGGATGTCCCACTCCCGCCCGAACAGCCCCAGCCGGGTGATCACGACCAGCTCCACCAGCGCCCCGACGATCGCCATCACCGCGCCGGGGAGGATGAACAGGTGGTTGGGCGAGTGGACCAGCAGGAAGCGCAGGTGGCGCCAGCCGTCGCGGAAGCTCGACAGCTTCGACTCGCCCCCGCGCGGGTGATATTCGATCGGGAACTGCGCGAGCACCAGCTTCTCCTTGGCCGCCCGGATCACCATCTCGGAGGCGAACTCCATCCCGGTCGTGCGCAGGTCCAGGCGCGGCAGCACGTCGCGGCGCACCGCGCGCATCCCGCAGTGGGCGTCGTCGATGCCCGTGCGGAACAGGAGGTTGAGGAAGCCCGACAGCAGCGGGTTGCCGATGTAGCGGTGGTGCCATGGCATCGCGCCCGGGTGGATGTTCTGCATCCGGTTGCCGATCACCATGTCGGCCCCGTTGTCCAGCTCGGCGACGAAGCGCGGGATCTCGTTGAAGTCGTAGGTCAGGTCTGCGTCGGCCATCACGATGTAGCGGCCGCGCGCCGCGGCGAAGCCCGCCAGGTACGCGCTGCCGTAGCCTCGCTCCGGCTCGTGGACGACCCGCGCGCCGGCCTCCCGGGCGATGCGCGCGCTGTCGTCATCGGAGGCGTTGTCGGCGACGATGACCTCGCCGGCGATCCCCTGCTCGGCCAGCACCGCCCGTGCGCTGCTGACGCAGCGCTCGATGTTCTCCTCCTCGTTGAGGCAGGGGATCACCACCGAGACGAGCAGCTCGTCCGCGCGGGCCGGCTCCCGGTCCGCGGTCTCGTGGTCGATCGTGGTGGTGTGGTCGGTGGGCATCTGACGCAGGGACCCGCCTTCTCGGCGGGTGCAGCGCCCCGCTGGAAGTCCCGCAGCACGAGGATATGGGAATCTCCGGCCGGCTGATGAGGATCTGCCTGGTCTACGACTGCCTCGTTCCCCAGACGCTGGGCGGGGCGGAGCGCTGGTACCGGAGCCTCGCCGAGCGGCTCGCGGCTGACGGCCACGGGGTCACATACCTGACGCTGCGCCAGTGGGAGCGTGGTGAGCACCCGGGCGTGCCCGGCGTCGACGTGCGGGCCGTCGGCCCGCGGATGGCCCTCTACGACGCTCCCGGCCACCGCCGCGTGCTCCCGCCGGTCGTGTTCGGGGCCGGGGTCCTGTGGCACCTCCTGCGCCATGGCCGGCGCTACGACGTCGTCCACACCTGCTCGTTCCCCTACTTCTCGCTGCTGGCGGTGGCGGCCGTGCGACCGCTCGGCCGCTACAGGGTGGTGGTCGACTGGTTCGAGGTCTGGAGCCGCGGCTACTGGCGCGAGTACCTCGGACGCCTCGGGGACGTGGGATGGCTCGTGCAGCGCCTGTGCGCCCGCGTCCCGCAGCGGGCGTTCTGCTTCTCCAGGCTCTACGCGCGGCGCCTGCGCGCCGAGGGGCTGCGGGGCGAGCAGACGCTGCTCGGTGGCGCCTACGACGGGCCCGTGCGTCCCAGCCCGACGGAGTCGCCCGAGCCGCTGGTCGTGTTCGCGGGCCGGCACATCCCCGAGAAGCGGGTGCCGGCGATCGTCCCGGCGATCGCGGCGGCGCGCCGGCGGGTTCCGGGGATCCGGGCGCTGATCCTCGGACGGGGGCCCGAGCGCGACGAGGTGATCCGCGCCGTGCGGGAGGCGGGGCTCCAGGACGCGATCGACGTGCCCGGGTTCGTCGAGACCGCGGAGGTCGACGCCGCGATCGGCCGGGCGACCTGCATGCTGCTTCCGTCCCGCCGCGAGGGCTACGGCCTGGTCGTCGTCGAGGCCGCGTCGCACGGCACCCCGAGCATCGTCGTGCAGGGCGAGGACAACGCCGCGGTGGAGCTGATCGAAGAGGGCGTCAACGGCTTCGTCGCCCCCTCGGCGTCGCCGGCCGACCTCGCGGAGGCGATCACGCGGACCTGCGCGGGCGGCCGGGCGCTGCGCGACTCGACCGCCGCATGGTTTGCCGCCAACGCGAAGCGGCTTTCCCTGGAGCGCTCCCTGGAGGCGGTGCTCGCGGCCTATCACGACGACCTCGGGGATCAGGCCGGCTCTCAGCCTACGGCATGATGCGTCAGCCGCGCCCGTGCGAGAGAGCACGGGCCGGCGGTCGACATCGCCGCCGCTGGATCCGATGGCGCACGAACGCTCAAGCCCGCTGGCGCGTCGCTCGCTCGTAGGCCCGGAGGGTTCCGGCTGCCGTCGCCGCCCACGTGAAGCGCCCGGCGCGCTCGCGGCCGGCGGCTCGGAGGCGCTCTGCCAGCGCATCGTCGTGCAGCAGCCGCTCGATCGCGCTCGCGATCCCGGTCTCCGACTCGGGGTCGAAGACGAGCGCCGCATCGCCGGCCACCTCTCCGAGCGAGCCTCGCGACGAGCACGCGACCGGCACCCCGCGCGCCATCGCCTCGAGGACCGGGAGTCCGAAGCCCTCGTACAGGGAGGGGAACACGAAGCATGCCGCCGCCGCGTACAGGCCCTCCAGCTCCTCGTCGGCGACCCAGCCCAGGAGGCGCACGTCCGCCTGCACGCCGAGCCGCTCCGCGTGCGAGCGCAGCTGGGCCTCGTGCGGCGTCGGATAGCCCGGGAGCACGAGCAGCGGCCTGCGGTCCCCTGGGATCGACGCGAGCGCCCCGAGCAGCCTGACGAGGTTCTTGTGCGGCAGCTTGGCCGAGACGCTGAGCACGATCCGGCGGTCCCCGGCAGCCAGCATGGCTCGGATCCCGGGCTCGCTCATCGGCGCGGCACGGCGGGTGGTGCCGATGCCCTGCGGCACGAGGTCGACCCTGTCGGGGGCGATGTGCAGATGGCGCCGGACATCGTCACGCGTGCTCTCGGAGATGGCGATGACCCGGTGCGACCGGCGTGCCGCCAGCGGCACGAGCAGCCGCATGCCCAGCGCACGCAGGCCCGGGTGCGCCGCCGGGACGACACGGTAGATCAGATCGTGGATCGTCACGACCCTTGCGAAGCGACCCCAGGCGGGGCCGGTGCTGGCGAGGCTGTGCACGAGGTCGACACCCGCTCGCCGCGCGATGGGCGGCAGCAGCTGCTGCTCTCCGCGCACCCACTCGATCCGGTTGCCGGCGCGCACCGGGACCGTGATCGCCTCGACCGCCTCGTTCCAGGGCCCCGGCGATGCGGCGGCCTCCCGGCTCAGGAACGCGGTGAAGCGGTGCTGCGGGGCCGCCGCGACGAGCTCGGGTATCAGCTCGCGGGCGTAGATCTCCATGCCGCCGGACATCCCCGGGGTGAGGAAGATGAGATTCAGCCCGACGTGCACGACGGCAGCAGGCTAGCCTGCTGCGCCCGATGGGCACCGCATCCGACGCCTCGGCGCATCTGACGATCGGCATCGACGCCCGCGCCGCCACCGAGGTCAAGGCGGGCAGGGGACGAGTGGTCCGGGAGCTGCTCCGGGCTCTGGCCGCCAGGGACGACGGTCACAGGTACGTCTGCTACGCGCGTGAGCGCTGGGAGGAGCGCCTCGATGAGCGCTTCGCCTGGCGGCTGATCGAGGCGCGTGACCCGATGTGGCACCTGAGAGCCGCGATCGCCTCCGGCCGTGAGTGCGACGCCTTCCTGGCGACCAACTCCTACCTCTCGGTGATCCTCACGCGACTGCCGACTGTCGCGATCGTCTACGACCTGGTCGCGTTTCACCGGGAGATGGCACCCAGAGGCCGGTCGATGCTCGTCGAACGGCTCACGCTCGGCCCCGCCGTGCGCCGCGCGGCCGGGCTGGTGTGCATCTCGCAGGCGACCGCGGACCAGCTGCTGCACCGGTTCCCGGGCGCGGGCGCGCGTGTGACGGTGGCACTGCTCGGGGTCGCCCCGGCTCTCGCCCAGCCGCCGAGCGCGGAGCTCGCGGCGCTGCCGGAGCCGGGCTTCGTGCTGGCCGTCGGAACGCTGGAGCCGCGCAAGAACCTGCCCCGGCTCGTGAGCGCGTACTCGCAACTGCCGCGTGCCGCCAGGTCAGCCCACCCGCTCGTCGTGGTCGGCGCGCTCGGCTGGCAGACCGGCCCGACGCTGTCGGCGCTGAGGTCGCTGGGGGATGACTGCCTGATGCTCGGCCACGTCTCGGACGAGGCGCTGGCGGAGCTGTACCGCAGGTGCGCGCTCTTCTGCTATCCGTCGCTCGGAGAGGGGTTCGGCCTCCCGGTGCTGGAGGCGATGGCGGTCGGGGCCGCCGTGCTCACGTCCGACGTCTCATCGCTGCCGGAGGTCGGAGGCGCGGCCGTCGCCTACGTCGACCCACGGGACGTCGGCGGGATCTCGACCGCGATCGCGGGCCTGCTCGCCGACGGCGATCGCCGCGCGCGGCTCGCGACCGCCGCGCGGGCGCGGGCGCGGGAGTTCTCCTGGGAGAGCTTCGCCGGCCGGGTCCTCGACGCCGTGGACGGGGCAGTCGATCGACGCCGTCAGCCGGCGGGCCCGGTCAGGCGATCGTAGGCGGCCGCCAGCCGGTCGGCCGCCGCGGAGGTCGAGTACCTCGACACCAGCTCAGGCGGGTAGCTCACCCGCTCGCCGGGAGGCCTGCGCAGCGGCCCGGCGGCGAGCGCGCGCGCGATGCCGATCCAGTCCCCGGGCGCGACGAGCTGGGCGCCGGCTCCGCTCAGCACCTCCGGCACGGCGCCGCTGGTGGTGGTGACGATCGCGAGTCCCGCGGCCATCGCCTCTGCCAGCACCATCCCGAACTGCTCCTCCCAGAAGACCCTGGGGATGTCGAACGGGTGGCGGCCGGCGGCGGCCATCGCCTGGGTCGCGAGCACCATCGCCGACGCGGCGGCGAACCGCGACGGCATCTGGTCATAGGGCACCGCGCCGATCTCCACGGCCCCGCCGACGCCCAGCTCCTCGGCGTGGGCCCGCAGCCTTCCGAGCTCGGGCCCGGAGCCGATTATCTGCAGCCGCGGGCGCATCGGCTGCGGGTCCTCGCCGCGCACGATCCCGCGATGCAGCAGCGCCAGGGCGCGGATCACGTCCTGGTGGCCCTTCTCCCAGACCAGGCGGCCGGGCGAGACGATCACGTGCTCCGACGCCGGTGCGGCGCGCGCCGCTGAGAAGCGCGCGGTGTCGATGCCCGGCGAGCACACCGCGATCCGGCTCTCTGGCACGCCCTCGAGCTCGAGCGCCAGCGCCGCCCGCTCGGTCGCCGCGAGGAAGAGATCGGTCTGCTCGAGCACGAGCCGGCGGTTCGCCCGCGCCTGGCGGTTGCGGAACGCGTCGAGCATCGGCAGCGTCTCCCAGACGGTCTGCACGAGCCGGAAGCCATGGCGGCGCCGCTGCCGCGCGGCCTCGGCGGCGAACCAGAACGAGAGCTCCTCCGCGTGGACGATGTCGGCCCACGCGAACGCCTCATCGGCCCGCACGTAGCGGTCGCCGATCAGGCCGGTCGCCAGCTCGCCGAGCGGGCCGGAGGGCATTAGGTCCCGCACCGAGCGCACGCCGACGTACTCGATCCCGCCCGGTGCCGGGAAGCGGTTGGAACGGGTCAGCAGGCACCGCACCTCGTAGCGCTCCGGAAGCTCCATCCAGGGCCGCAGCTCCCACGGAGTGACCAGATGGCCTCGGACGATCAGGACTCGCGGCACGGCGCGAAGAGGTTAGTCGCCGCCCGCGATCGCCGCCCGATAGCCCTCAAGGCTGCGGCGTCCCGTCCGCGCCCAGGTGAAGGAGCGCGCCCGGGCACGTCCCAGCTGGACCAGGTCGCGGCGCAGGCGCTCGTCTGCGAGGAGCCGCCCGACGGCCCGATCGACGCCGCCCTGATCATGCGGGTCGAACAGCAGGGCTGCGTCGCCGGCGACCTCCCGCAGGGCCGGGATGTCGGAGCACGCGACCGGCAGGTCGTGTGCCATCGCCTCCAGCACGGGCAGCCCGAAGCCCTCCGTGAGCGAGGGGAGGATGAACGCCTCGCTGAGCGCGTACAGGCCCGCCAGGTCGCTCTCGCCCAGCCATTGCGGCGTTCGCAGGCGGGCATCGACCCCGAGGCCGACCGCGAGCCGTCGGAGCTCGTCCTCGTACGCGGTCCGCCTACCCGGCAGCACCAGCACGACGTCCGGATCGGTGCCCGCGAGCGCGCGGACCAGGCGGTCAAGGTTCTTGTAGCGGCGCTTCTGGGCGACGCACAGGAGGACCCGCGCCTCGCCCAGCTTGAGGCTGCCACGGAGGTCGGCCTCCGGCGTTGGAGCCGCCGCGGGACGCCGCACCCCCAGCGGGGTGACAGCGATCCGCTCACGCTCGATGCCCAGCGATGAGATCAGGTCCTCGGCGGCTGCGGCCGAGATCGCGAACACCCGGTCGGCGTAGCGCACGCTGTGAGAAACCCACCGGCGGGTTGCGCGCTGGGCGCGCGGGTCAGGGTCCCACTCGTCGGCGTGCTGAAGCCAGATCAGGTCCATCAGCGACACGACGCTGGCGATGCCGGGCGCGATCACGGGCCCGGCGTTGGCGGGGCTGTGCAGCACGTCGAGCCGCCGCGCCCGAGCCAGCGCGGGGAGCGCCAGGTACTGGCCCAGCTGCGTCCTCGGACTGGAGACGCCGCCGAGCAGGCTGACCCAGCGCACTCGCGCGGCCCAGGGCTCGTCCCGCAGGTCGGCGGGGGCGTCGCGCGCGACGAAGACGGTTATCTCGGTCTCCGGCTCGGCCTCCAGGAGCGCTCCGGGGAGCTCCCGTGCGTAGCGCCCGACACCGCCGGCGCCGTCGCCGAGGAACAGCAGGTTCAGTCCCACGCGCAGCGGCCGGTCGATCGAGGCGCGGGCGGTCATCGGAGCGCCGAGCGTAGCCCACCGTCCGAGCCCGGCGGCCCTCTCGCAGCGCGGCTCACGGTCCCGGCGGGCGGGTACAGTTCAGCCGCGACGATGGGCCTTGAGCTCCCGCTGCGCCTCCGCATCCAGTTCGCGTTCACGCGACGGCTGACGGTGCTCCTTCGCCGTCTCGGCCTGCGGGAGCCGGTCATCGCGGCGCGTCACGCGGTCCTGCGAGAGCGTCGCCGCCTGTTCGAGCGCTGCGGCTCCGCCCGCTACAGCCGGCCGGCGCTGCATCGAATGGACCGCGAGCTCGACCGGATCATCGATCGCGATGGGGGGTTCTTCGTCGAGGCCGGGGGCTTCGACGGCTTCACGCAGTCCAACACCTACTACCTGGAGAGGTTCAGGCGCTGGCGCGGGATCCTCGTCGAGCCGATGCCGGAGCTCGCCGCCGAGGCGCGGCGCAACCGGCCGAGCGCGGCCGTCTTCCAGTGCGCGCTGGTGGCGGCCGAGCACGACCGGGACTGGGTCGAGATGGAGTTCGGGGATCTGATGACGAACGTCAGCGGCACGCATGAGACGGGCTGGACCTCGGCCGGGCTCGTGCTCGGGTGGCGCGACCACCGCGTCGAGCGGGTTCCGGCCAGGCGGCTCAGCGAGCTGCTGGACGAGGCGGGCGGCCCCGAGGTGCATCTGCTGTCGCTGGACGTCGAGGGCTACGAGGCGGCTGCGCTCCGGGGCCTGGACCTCGAACGCCACGCTCCGGCATGGATCCTGATCGAGATGCACGACCCGGTGGCGGGTCGCCGTGAGATCGCTCCGATCCTCGGCGACCGCTACGCGGAGCACTCCCAGCTGTCGCCGGTGGACGTGCTCTATCGCCGGCTGGGCCCGCCCGGCGGTCGCTGACCGCCCGCCGGCTGAATCGCCCGCCGGCGAGAACCCTGGATGGGGGAGATGCGCCGGCCGGGGGGCGATGTGCCGTCCGGCGCCGAGGGGCCGCCGCCGGACGGAGGGTTCGCTGACTCAGCGGGGCTGCGGATCCAGCTGGGGGCGACTCAGCGAGGCCTCAGACGCGCGGGCAGCAGCTCCGCGAGCTCGGCCGGAAGTGCGCGCGTGATGACGATCCCGGCGGCGTAGACGCTCACGGCGACGACGGCGCGCGCCACGGACGGCATCGGGGGGCCGAAGCAGCAGGCGGCCGCGAGCGCCGTCACGGCCGCGACCTTGAGCGCCCCGGTCACCCTCGGCCTGTAGGAGCGGTCGTGGCGTGCGAGCGCCATCAGGTTCGCCGCCGCGAGCGTCGTCTCGCCGCAGATCGTGGCGATCGCGGCTCCGTGCGCGCCGTCCGCGCGCGCCAGGACGAGCGTGAGCGCGATGCTGACCACGAGCGCGGCCAGGTTGGCGGCCAGCAGACGGCGGTGCAGGTGAAGCGACAGCAGCCCGAAGCTCCACACGGCGACCAGGAAGGAGGCGACGATCGCGGTCGATTGGATCTCGAGAACCGGCGACGCGGCGGCGTACCGCGGCCCGCCGATCACCGAGATGACGAAGCCCGAGCCGGCTGCCAGGGTCAGCGCCGAGCCGACGCCGGCGATCAGCGAAACCTCGAAGATCCGCTGCAGTACATGGGCCAGGCGCTCACGGTCGTCGCGCGCCGCACGGGCGAGCACCGGCAGCGTCGCGCCGATCAGCAGGCCCGGGACGCTGGCCGAGACGATGAAGACGCGGAACGAGACGGCGAACAGGCCGCTCTGATGGTGGGTCGTGACCAGGCTCGTGAGGATCTGCGCGGTGTAGACGTAGATCGTGCCGACGGCGGTCGCCAGCGAGAACACGATCGACGCGCGCAGGAGCGGCAGCCACGATGTGGCGCGCAGAGCCGGACGTGCGCGCACGCGTCCGCGCACCAGCGCGGCGGTCGGGGCGATCAGCGCCAGGTTGGCGACCATCGGGACTGACAGCAGGCCGAGCACGTCGACGCCCAGCACGGCCAGGAGCACCAGGCCGCCGGTCGTCAACGCCTGGCGAAGCAGCTCCAATCCGGACAGCACGCCGAGCCGCAGGTCGGTCGCGAGCGGGATCGAGAGGGTGTGCTGGCAGACCAGCGCGACGGTTGCCAGGCATGCGACGATCCCCCCGAGGAGCAGGGGCGCGTCGTAGCCGGCGGCGAGCCCGAAGGCTGCCACGATCGCGACGCCGGCCAGGGTCAGGCTCACGCGCAGCCCCAGCAGGCTCCGCATCATCTCGGTGCGGGCGGGCTCGCGCAGGATCGCGTACTCGCGGGTGCCGAGGTTCGACATGCCCGCGTCGGTGACCGCCGCGATCACCGCGACCAGCGAGGTGATCGTCGTGTACTGGCCGAAGCGGGAGGCCCCGAGGTAGCGCGTCAGGACCGCGGCCGACAGCACCGACAGGCCAACCCCGCCCGCGAAGCCGCCGAAGCGGAGCGCCCCACCGCGGACCAGCATCCGTCCGGTGCCGCGGCCGTCCAGCGGGTCGGCGTCGAGCGCCGGGGATGTGACTTCGCCCGGCGCCCCGTCGCTCAGGTGCGCCATCCCCACAGCATCCCGTAGCCGCCGTCGACCCGCTTGATCGATCTGACCGTCATGCCGGCCTCCAGCAGAGCGGCTTCGGCGTCCGCTCGCGCGTCGCCGCTCGGGCAGCCCGCGGGGTGGTACTCCATGACCACGACCCTCGGCGGCGAGGCGCGAAACCGGGGATCTGCGAGGATCGCCCACTCGCTGCCCTCGATGTCCATCTTGAGCAGGTCCGCGCCGGCGATCGCCTGAAGCACGTCCTCCACGTCAACCGTGATCACGTCGCCGCCGTCGTCGCTGGTCACGTGCGAGAGCGAGGCGCGGCCGGCGGCGAACCGCGCGGTTCCGCGATGGGCTCCGGCGGCGGCGGCGACGAGCCTCCAACGGTCTCCGAGGCCGTTGGCCGCGATCGTCATGCGATGCGCGGCGATGTTGCCGGGATCCGGCTCGTAGGCGACGATCCTCGCGTCCGGCCAGCGGCCCGCGGCGAACGCGCCGAAGAGCCCGATGTTGGCGCCGAGGTCGACGATCGTCCTGACGTGCCCGAGCGCGCGCTCAACCTCCGGGATCGGGACGTAGTCACGGTCGTGGAACACCTCCCCGAGCGTCACGACGTCGGCGCTTCGGTGGCGGATCGCCACCCGCAGACCGCTGTCCGAGAGGCGGTAGAGCCGCGCGCCGTCGACCCTCATCAGCTCGCGCGCGATGAACGCGCCGGCGGGGCGCACGGTGCGGGCGCGCAGCAGGAGCGCCGTCAGGGGCAGCAGCCAGGGCAGACCGAGGAAGCGGCGCAGCGCCTGCACGGCTTGAGGCTAGCCGGCCGGCCGGCCGCGGTGGGCGCTCCACGCGGCCGCGTAGCTGTCCAGGGTCGCCGCGGCGGTCGCCTCCCAAGTCATCGACGCCTCCCGCCTCCTGCCCTCGGCGGCCAGGCGGCGGCGCAGCTCCGGGTCTCCGAGGAGCTCCGCCAGCGCGGCCGAGATCTGCTCGGGTCGGGTCGGGTCGAAGTAGCGGGCCGCGCTGCCGGCGACCTCGGGCAGCGCCGAGACGTTGGAGCACGCGACGGGAAGGCCGCGTCCCATCGCCTCCAGGAGGGGGAGCCCGAAGCCCTCGTTGAAGGAGGGGAGGACCAGGCAGTCGGCAGCGGCGTAGAGCCCCTCCAGCTCTTCATCGTCGACGAACTGCAGGAAGAGCGCGCTGCCCTGAAGCTTGAGGCGGTCGCGCTCGGCGAGCAGCTCCGGCTCGTGCGCGGTCGGGTTGCCGGCGAGGACCAGGACCGCGTCGGGGCGCGCCTGCAGCACCGCCGGCATCGCGCGCAGGAGCCCGAGCACGTTCTTGTGCGGCTTGCGCGTTCCGACCATGAGGATGATCGGGCCGTCGCCGAGCGAGTGGCGCCGGCGCAGCTCAGGCTCCGCAAGCGGGCGCGCCCCGGATCCGGGCCGGTGGCCCAGGGGGGTGATGTCCACGCGCGTGCTCGGCACGCCAAGCCTTTCGACGACGTCACCGGCGCTGTGCTGCGAGATCGCGATCACGCGGTCGGCGCGACGCGCGATCGGCGGCACGAGCGCCCGCCACAGGCGCGTCGTGAGGTCCGGTCGGTCGCCGTCAAGCCAGGTCGTGTCTGCGATCGTGACGACGTTGGCGGCGCGCGTCCACAGCGGCGCCGTGAGCGCGACGCTGTGGATCAGGTCGACCTCCCGCGTGGCGATCGCGCCCAGCAGGGTCGTCTCGGTCAGCGCCTTGAGGCCGCGGACGCCGAACAGCGGATGCGCGCGCAGGCGCACCGAGCCGGCCCAGTCGCAGCGCCTGAGGTGGCGCTCGCCCTCCGGCGAGCAGTAGACGCTGAAGCTTGCCTCGGGGGCCGACGTCACCAGGCAGGGGACCAGCTCCCGGACGTAGGTGTCCAGGCCGCCCATGCCCGGCAGCAGGAAGATCGCGTTGATCCCGATCCGTCGCGGAAGCCGGCGGCTCACCTGAGCGCCGCCGTGCTCACTTGAGCGCCACCAGCTCCGCGCGGATGTTCATCGCCGGAAAGCGGAACGCGAAGTAGCGCTCGTACACGTCGGGGAAGCGATTGGCGAGCGATGCGATCCCGGTCACGCGGAAGGGCAGCCACATGTCGAGCGTGATGTGCACGACCCGGAAGCGCACGCTGCTGTAGTGGGCGAACCCGGGACTCGCCAGATACCGGATCGCGAGGGTGGAGAAGTAGTGGTGGTGGGTCGGGTCGCCGTAGGCCAGCACGGAGGAGAAGTGAGGGGTGCGAAGCTGCAGCCGCCCGCCGGGTACGAGGATCCGGTGCAGCTCGCCGGCGACCCGGATCGGGTCGCGGACGTGCTCCAGCACGTCCTGCATCACGACCTCGTCGAAGCTCGCGTCCTCGATCGGGTAGGGGAACACGTCGAGGTCGTGGACGATGTCCGCGTCGGTGTCCGCTGAGATGTCGAGCCCCACCGCTCCCGGCTTCTTCTTGGAGCCGCAGCCGACGTCGAGCACGCGCCGTGAGGGGCCCGGCCTGAGGTCGAAGCGACCCGGGTCGGTCAGCTCCGCGAGCCTGCTTCGAATGGCGGCCATGGCCGCGAACGCTAGCGACCGGCCGACCGGATCCGCTTTGATGCCATGGCCGGGCGCCGGCTGCCTGCGAGGGCCGGGCGCTCAACGCTGCCGGCGGTCGCCTCGACCGTCGAACGTGGGCTGTCATGCACCGATATGGTCCCGCGGTCGATGAGGTCGATGGACATCAGACTCTCCGGGCCGATGCTGCTCGAGCCGGTCGTCCACGGCGACGAGCGGGGCTTCTTCCTGGAGTCCTTCCGGGCCGAGCGGATCCGCGAGCTGGGGATCGACGTCGAGTTCGTGCAGGACAACCATTCGCGCTCGCGCCGCGGGATCGTGCGGGGGATGCACTTCCAGCCCGGGCAGGCGAAGCTGATCCGATGCGCGCGCGGCGCGATCCTGGACGTCGTCGTCGACATCCGCCGCGGGTCGCCGGACTTCGGGCGCTGGGAGGCGTTCGAGCTTGACGACGTCGCCCACCGCCAGGTCTACTGCCCGGACGGGTTCGCGCACGGCTTCTGCGTCCTGTCCGAGGTGGCGGACGTCGTCTACAAGGTCTCGACCTACTACGACCCGGCCTCGGAGGGCGGTTTCGTGTTCGACGACGCCGAGGTGGGGATAGGGTGGCCCGACGGTCTTGAGCTGGTCGCCTCGCTGCGCGATCGCTCGGCGCCGAAGCTCGCGCAGCTGGCGCCGTCGCTGCCGTTCTCCGTCTGAGCTGCGCGGCCTCCGGCGGGCGGCCGATATCTTCAGCTCTCGATGCGCTCCCGCCTGGCCGTCACCCCTCGCCAGTACAGGCTGGTCGCGTACTTCACGCTCGCCTCGCTGACGCTGATCGTCTTCTCCGGCGCCGCCGTGCGCCTCACGGACTCCGGCCTGGGCTGCTCGAACTGGCCCAAGTGCGGCGGTACGCCCCTGCCGCCGCTGGCGACGCACGCGCTGATCGAGTTCGGCAACCGGGTCGTCGGCCTCATCGTCGGCGTCATCACAATCGCCGCGTTCGTGCTGTCGCTCACCCGCCGGCCGCGCCGCCGTGACCTGGTCCGGCTCTCGGTCCTGCTGCCGCTGGGCGTGCTGGCCCAGGCGGTGCTGGGCGGGATCACGGTGCTCGAGAAGCTGGCCCCCGGCTTCGTGATCGCGCACTTCGGCCTCTCGCTGCTGATCCTGATCGCGGCGTTCGCGCTCGCCTGGCGTTCGCGCCACGAGCCTGAGGCGCGGCCGCGCAACGCCGACCGGGTGTCGGTCTGGTCGGTGCGCGCGCTGGCGCCGCTGGCGGCGCTGACGATCGTCGCCGGCTCGTTCTCCAGCGCCGCCGGTCCGCATGGCGGCGGCTTCACCGGCCAGCACGTCAGCCGCCTTAGCTTCAAGGGCGCCGACACGCTGACCTGGATGGTCCATCAGCACGCGACGATCGCCGTGATCTTCGGCCTGGCGGTGATCGGGGTCTGGTTCCTGCGCCGGCGGCGGGGCGCCTCGTCAGGGGAGCTGGAGCCGCTGACGATCCTCGGCGTGCTGCTCGCCGGCCAGGGACTCGTCGGGAGCGTCCAGTACGAGCTGGCGCTCCCGGCCGAGATGGTCTGGGTGCACGTGTGCCTGGCGACGATCACCTGGCTGGTCGTGCTCTGGGCGTGGGCCGACATCGGCAGCCCGGTGCCCCGGCGCGTGCGCGTCCCGGCCGCCGGTCCGGCGGACGAGCGCCCGGCCGCGCGGACGCTTGAGACCGCCTGACCGCCTAGGCGGACGGCCGGTGCCCAAGCGGCGTCCGCGAGCCGTGCGACGCCCGGGACCGCCTGACGGGTTCCCGAGCCGCGCGGACGCCCGAGACGGCCTGACGGGTTCCCGAGCCGCGCGGACGCCCGGGGATCCCTGGCTGCGGTCTCACCGGGCGCTGCGCGCGGACATCGTGATGAAGTCGCGCGCCCATGAGGGCTGAAAGAACGTGGCTGGGGTCTGGGCCGTCCCGGGCAGCAGGCCGCGGCCGTTCGCCGGGCTCGCGACGCCGTCCGCGCCGCGGGGGTCGTAGGTCGCGAAGATCGGCCAGTAGGGGTTGATGTCAAGCTCCATGCCGCGCACGACCCCGGCGCGCACGAGCAGCCGCGCCAGCTGCAGCGGATCGAGCCCCGGTCCCTGCACGTACACGAGCGCCCCGTCGGCGGTCACGCCGGCGGCGGAGCGCCATTGGTGCTCGATCCCCGGCACCGAGGCGGCGCACGCGGTCGCGCCGCAGGTGGAGCCCCAGGCCTGCCAGTCGGGGCTCGCCGCAGCCGCCGTCGGGCGGCCCGCGGCGACGAGCGGGGTGAGGTTCTGGCGCACGCTGCGCACCGCGGCGGTCATGCGGAC
>JAJZWB010000163.1 GCA_021846845.1 Actinomycetes bacterium
GGCCCGCCGGCAGCACCGCGGCCACCCCCGACGGCACGCAGCCCGCCGGGCGCCTGCGTGCCGTCACACGAAACCGCGCCGCGGCGGGCGCGCGGAACTGGACCGGCAGCGGAGCCGGCGCAGGCACGATGCTGATCGGCGTGCGTTCGAGAGCACGACTGATGAGCGGGTCATGCGCGCCGGGCTGCACCGGCCGGTGGTCCACCCCGGGAGCCGGCTCGGCCGCGGGCGTCATGCACTCCGGCGGCGACCTGGGCGCGAACTCGGATCGATCGCTGTCCTCGGCCAACGCGGCCACGGGGACGGGAGTCGCGACTCGCTCCGGTCGCCGGGCGAGCGGCGCTGCGCGCTCCGGAAGGAGCCGGTCCGAGCGCCGAACGCGCGACCTGACCGGCTCAGGGAGCGGAGCGGTGTCGACGTCCACCGTGAACCGCTCGTAGAGCGCGGAGACCGTCCGGGCCTCCGATCCGGTCAGGCGGCCCGGGCGGCGGCGGCCGCGAGCGTCAGCTCATGGGTCGTGGACGATCGGAGAGGGCAGCCGGGGGCGCTCGACCCCGGGTGCAAGACGCCCCTCAGACGCGAGCTTGTCGAGGTGCGCCGCGAGCGTCACAGCCGCTGCCGGGCGCAGCAACCCCGGCACGTCCCCCCAGGCGGCGTCGAGAAGCTCGCTGACCGAGCGAGCCCCGTCCGCGAGCGCGGCGAGCAGCCGCCGCTCCCGCTCGCGCCGATGCGCGAGGTACTCGTCCAGCTTGGCCAGCGGATCATCGACGATCGGTCCGTGGCCGGGCAGCAGGACCGCGGGCCGCCGGCCTCGCAG
Source organism: Actinomycetes bacterium (assembly GCA_021846845.1). Lineage (GTDB taxonomy): Bacteria > Actinomycetota > Thermoleophilia > Solirubrobacterales > Solirubrobacteraceae > Palsa-465. The sequence continues at coordinate 818 of JAJZWB010000163.1, forward strand.
GCGTGCGAGCGCGTCAAGGTAACCCGACAGGGCGCCCGGATCCGGGGCGATGAACACGCTCCCCTGCCCCAGCACCGCGTCGCCGGTCAGAGCCGCCGAGCCCACCAGGTAGGCGAGATGGTCGGGAGCGTGCCCCGGGGTGGCGAGCGCCTCCAGCGGCCCGAATCGGTCTCCGTCCGCGAGCACACGATCCACCGCTCCCCGCGCCGCAGCCAACGGGGCGTCCGGGAAGCGTCGCCGGATGGCCGCCACCGCACCGGCGTGGTCGCCGTGGTCGTGGGTGAGCGCCAGTCCGGCAAGGCCGCCGCGGTGCTCAAGCTGCTCGATCACAGCGCGCACATGCGTTTCCAGATCCGGGCCCGGATCGACGAGCCAGGCCGGGTCGTGCCCCACGATCCAGGTGTTCGTCCCGTTCAGCGTCAGCGGCCCGGGGTTGTCGGCGACCACGCCGATGATCGGGTGGCCCGGTACCTCGACGATGGTCATTGCTTGAATTCTCGATCATGGCGCCAGCCGGCGGCGATCCACGCCCTCCCGACGACGACGCGGACGGGGCCCAGCACGGCGAGGCCCCTCGCAGCCCCGGCCGCGACGACGAGGATCCCGGGCGCAGCCTTTGGCGCGGCCTGATCACGCTCGCGATCATGGTCGTGCTCGCGGTGTCGCTGCTCCTGGCCGTGCCGGGTCTGCGCGGCGTCGGCAACGTCGTGGAGGACATGCACCCCGGATGGCTGGCGGCCGCCGTGGGGCTCGAGATCCTGTCCTGCGTCGGCTACGTGATCGCGTTCCTGCAGGTGTTCGACCGAGTGCCGCTGAGGCTGGGCGCACGGGTGGCGCTGAGCGAGCTCGCGTTCGGCGCGGCCGTCTCGATCGGCGGAGCGGGCAGCGTCGCGGTCGGTGCCTGGCTGCTGGTCGAGCGCGGGGGGGATCCGACCCGCGTGGCGGAGCGCTCGGCGGTGCTGTTCCTGCTCACCAGCGCGATCAACGTGTTCACCCTGATCCTCGCCGGCATGGGCCTGTATCTCGGACTGCTGCCCGGACCGAGCACCCCGCTGCTGAGCCTCGTCCCCGCGCTCGTCGGCATCGCGGTCCTGATCCTCTTCCTCATGCTCCCCAGGATCAGCGATCGGCTCGCCAGCCGTCGCGACGCCGGGCGCGTCAGGTCGCTGCTGGTCGAGCTGTCGGTGACGATCAGGATGACCGAGTCGGTCCTGTTCAGGCTCGACTGGCGGATCGTCGGAGCGATCGCCTTTCTGTGGTGCGACATCGGCGTCCTGGCCGCGTGCTTCGCGGCGGCCGGCCACGTTCCGCCGCTGGCGGTGACCGTGCTCGCCTACCAGATCGGATATATGTCGAACGTGATCCCGATCCCGGGCGGTCTTGGGGTGCTGGACGGGAGCTTCGTCGGGATGTTCGCCCTCTACCGCGTCTCCGCCACCCTGACAACAGCGGCGACCGTCGTGTATCACGCGATCGCCCTGTGGGTACCGGCGATGTGGGGCACGATCGCGTTCGTGATCCTTCGCCGCAGCCGCAACGAGCCGGTCCAGCTGCGCCCGCCCCGGCATGTGCGCGTGCAGCGCCGCCGCGAGCGACGCGCGCAGCGGGCGGGCCTCTGAGGTACCGCGGCGGTTGACCTGCCGCCGCCGCCCGTCCTATGCTCGCCTGGCCACGTCGGGCCCCAGGACGGACGCAACCATGTTCGCAATCGACGACGAATCGCCTGACTCGCAGACCGGCCCCGCCATCGGCGCGGCGACCGGCACGGGTCTCCTGGGCGGGTCGGGGCTGCCGCTGGGGGCCAGGCCACAGCTGAGCCGCCTTCGGGGTGCGCTGCGCCGCTACCGGGATCACCAGGCGCCCGGCGCGCTCGAGGCTGCGTTCGCGGCCGCGGCCGCCATCGTCGCCGCCGCCGATGCCGCGCCGGAGCCGGGAGCGCGACCCGACCTGGAGCGGCTGCGCGAGCTGGCTCGCTCGATCCCGGACTTCGGCGAGCTGCTCTCGTGCGCCGCCGACGAGGCCGAGCGGGTGGTTGCGGAGGGCATCTGGAGGCTGTGGCGCTCGCTCGGGCTGAAGGGCCGGGCACCCGCGTGGTCGGCGGCCGAATGGGAGGCCGCACGGATGGTGTTCGCCTGTGCCTGCGTGCCCGCTCCGGCACCCGCGCCGGAGAGGCTGCGCGACAGCCTCAGGACGCTCGCCGCGGGCCGCTTCGCGCAGATGATCCGCGATGCCCTCGCGGTCGAGGAGGAGCCGTGGGCGAGAGTGCTGGGCGAGCGCTATGAATCGGTGCGCCACCGCTGCGCACGGCGAACAACGTGGCGCAGCCGCGGTCTTTCGGAGCTGCTTCGCACCGACGAGGCGGTTCGCGACGCGGTCACCGCGCGGCTCGAACGCTGGATCTGCGCCGGCGCGGTCGCCGAGACGCTGCCGCAGGAGCTTGAGGCGGCGCTGGTGCACGCGCGCACACGTCCCCGGTTCGCCTGAGGCTGAGACCGTTCGACGGTCCATGCGCGGCCGCGGGTCCAAGGCGCACCCGCGACCGCCTCGCCTGAGGAGACCTAGGACGCGCCGCCGGGCTTCTCCGCGTGGCCGCCGAACTGGCTGCGCATCGCCGAAAGCGCCTGGTTGGCGAAGCGATCGAGATCGCGCGAGGCGAAGCGCGAGAACAGCGCCGTCGCCAGCACCGGCGCGGGCACACCCTCCTCGATTGCGGCGATCGCGGTCCACCTGCCCTCGCCGGAGTCCGACACGTGCCCTGAGAAGTCCTCCAGGCCCGGCGAGCGGTGCAATGAAGCGGCGGTCAGGTCCAGCAGCCACGAGGCCACGACGCTGCCTCGCCGCCACACCTCGGCGACCGCCGCGATGTCGATCTCGTAGGGGTAATCCTCCGGGTGCTCGAGCGGAGCCGTTTCGGCATCGCTGTCGCGCGCTACCTTGCCGGCGTTGGCGTGCCTGAGGATGTTCAGTCCCTCTGCGTAGGCCGCCATCAGCCCGTACTCGATGCCGTTGTGGACCATCTTGACGAAGTGTCCGGCGCCGCTGGGCCCGCAGTGCAGCCAGCCCTGCTCCTCCGGGGCCGCCTCGCCCTCGCGTCCGGGGGTGCGGGGGGCCGACTCGACACCCGGCGCGATCGCGGCGAACAGCGGCGCAAGGCGCGTCACGACAGCATCCTCGCCGCCGATCATCAGCGAGTAGCCGCGCTCGAGGCCCCACACCCCGCCGCTGGTGCCGACGTCGACGTAGTGGATCCCCTTCGCCGCCAGGTCCCGCGCCCTTCTGACATCGTCCCGGTAGTAGGAGTTGCCGCCGTCGATGATCGCGTCGCCCGCCTGCGCGATCTCTCCGAGCTCGCCGATCGCTCGCTCGGTGATCTCGCCCGCCGGGACCATCACCCAGATCGCCCGTGGAGGCGAGAGCTTCGACACGAGCTCCTCAAGCGACCCGGCGCCGGTCGCGCCCTCGCCTGTGAGCTCTGCCACCGCGTCGGCGCTGACGTCATACACCACGCACTCGTGGCCGGACCTGATCGCCCGCCGCACGATGTTCGCTCCCATCCGTCCCAGACCGACCATTCCAAGCTGCATCTCGCAAATCCTCTCGTTCGGGGCGTCGCGCGCGATCAACGCCCTAGTAAAGCGCCACGCGCGCGCCGCGGGTGCGGCGTGCATGGTCCACAACGGGGTACCGTTGGGGCATGCCCGCGATGTCAGGCCCCACCCAGGCCGTCTCGCTGCTGGACGAGGATCCGGACCTCGCAGCCGACCTTCCGCCGGACGAGCTGGAGGCGGCCCGCGAACGCGCGGTGGTCAGCGTGATCGAGCTCGGGCCGCCGACCTGGGACCCCGCGGCCATCTGCGCGCGGGCCGAAGCCGGCTGGCTGGGGCTGTTCGTGCTCGACGGGCTGCTGGTCCGACGGGTTCAGATCGGCCGGCGCTCGACCTGCGAGCTGCTCGGTCCCACGGACGTCTTCCGCCCATGGGACGCTGACGCCGACTACGCGCCGCTGCCGCTATCGCTCGATTGGGTCGTCATCAAGCGCACGCGCCTGGCCCTGCTGGACTCGAGCTTCGCCCTCCGTGTCGCCCGCTGGCCCCAGTTGATCGGCGGCATCGCCGGCCGCATCGCCCACCGCGCCCGCTACCAGACGCTCGCCCAGGCGGTCAGCCACCTGCCGCGCGCCGACGCCCGCCTGCTGATCCTCTTCTGGCTCCTGTCCGAGCGTTGGGGCACGGTCTCGACCGACGGCATCTACGTCACGCTGCCGCTCACCCACGAGATCCTCGCGATGCTGGTCGGAGCGCACCGGCCAACCGTCACGATTGCGCTCCAGCGGCTGACAAGGGCGGGCTTCCTGACGCGTGAGCGCAGCGACCGCTGGCTGCTCACCCGCAGCGGGATCGAATCGCTGGAGCACCCCGAGACCCTCAGGCTGATCGGCACCGACACCGTCCGGGAGCGGTCGGTAAGCGCCGATGCCGACCCGGCAGCCCTGCTGGTGACGGGCTCACGAAGAACGAACTGAGACCGGCGGCCGCCGGGCCGCCAAACGAGCCTCGCCGGAGGATGGGTCGAGCCCGCCGGCCGAAGGTCCGGCCGAGCGGCCCTCAGGCGGCGGCGGGCGTCGGCACAACCAGCACGGGCCGGCCGGAGTGCTGGACGACCCCGTGGGAGACGCTGCCCAGCAGCGAGGACTGCACCGCGGTCGTCCCTCGGGTGCCCACCACGATCAGATCCGCGTCCACCTCGTCGGCCACCGCCAGGATCGTCCGCCAGGTCTCGTGACCGTCGCGCTCTCCGACGCGAATGTCCGTGTCGAGCCCCAGGGAGCGCGCGAGATCCGATCCCTCCTGCGCGATCTCACGGGCATGCCGGAGGGCCACCCGGTCAAGCTCGCCGGCGGACGGGCCGGCCTCGGCGGTGGTGCTGAACGAGTCGGCCAGGAAGGGCGGCGGAGGCTCCCATACGTTCAGCACCGTGGCATGCGCATCGCCGACCGCCGCCCGCGCGACCGTGAGCGCGTGGCGGGCGCTCTGCGACCCGTCGTAGCAGACGAGGATCCGCATCGGACCTGGAGACGCTCAGGCGGCTGCGGCCACGCGAACCGGTCGGAGCCTTCCGCGTCTGAGCTCCTGCACGGTGACGACCAGGATCTCAAGCGAGCGGCAGTCCTCCAGCTCGACGAGCAGATCGTTCACCGAGCGCCCGACGTGGCCGACGATCCGGTAGAGGTTCAGGCCGTCGGTGAGGTAGCGCGCGCGCAGCGGCGCCGGTCGCCCCGGAGACCCGGAGTCCTCGCCGCGCGCGTCACCGGCGGCCTCGCGCCCGGTTGCGCGATGCCGACCGACGGCCCCGCGGTCGTCGATCGACCGCTGGCCGTCGGTCACCTCGCGGCCGGCTATTCGATTGAAGAGTGAAGCGAGCTTTTCAGGCATGTAGGTCACCGTCCACGAAGCTAGCCGCGACGTCCGGACTCTTCGTCCGTGGAAGGCGACCGACGTGAAGCGGTCGACTACGCAGCGCCCGACCGCCGTCGACGGGGTTGCACCGATGCCCTGAGCGTAATCGGCCGTGTCCGAGCCACGGGCCGGGGTCGATGTGGGCCGGCGACTGGACCCCTACGTTGAGGCGCACCGCATGCCCGCCACCCA
>JAJZWB010000033.1 GCA_021846845.1 Actinomycetes bacterium
CCGGCCGCACCGGAGGCCGTGCAGACCGGCCGGGACGCCGCTCACCGATCACAGCAAGCGACGCCCCTTCACCCGCCGACGGGCCTGACCGAATCAATCAACCAGCTTGAACCTCGCGACCAGACGATTGAGCTCCTCCGCATTACCAGAGAGCTCCTGCGCAGACGCCGCGATCTCCTGCGCAGACGCCGAAGTCTGCTCCGTCGAAGCCGAAACCTGCTCAGTCGAAGCAGACGACTGCTCAGCAACCGCCGCGACCTCACCAATGCTCTCCTGCATGCTCTGCGCCGACGCAGCAACCTGCTCAGCCGCCGCAGCGATCTGCTCGATCCGCCCACTCATATCCACAACCGAACCACCGATCCGCAAAAACGCCTCCCGCGTCTGCTCAACCACCACCGCACCCTCCCGCGTGCGCTGCGCACCACTCTCAACCACACCAACCGCACTCGCCGTATCAGCCTGAATCGAGCCCACCAACTGCGAAATCTCAGCCGCCGCATGCTGAGACTCCTCAGCCAACTTACGCACCTCCTCAGCCACCACAGCAAACCCACGCCCCTGCTCACCAGCACGCGCAGCCTCAATCGCCGCATTCAACGCCAACAGATTGGTCTGCTCAGCGATCCCCGTGATCGCCAACACGATCTCCCCAATCTTCTCCGAACTGACCGCCAACGCCCGAATCGCCTCCGTCACAGCCAACGACGAATCACGCACCGAAACCATCGCCTCATTGGCCTTCTCAGCCGCACCAACCCCCTCCTCAGCCGCCAAACGCGTCTGAAGCGCCACCTGCGCGGTCAACTGCGCCTGCTCAGCCGACTCCGCAACCGCACGCGTGACCTCCTCAGCCGCCCGCCTGGCCTCATCAATCATCCGCACCTGCCGCTCAGCACCAGCAGCCACATCACCAACCGCATGCGCGATCTCACCCGTCGCCCTACCCGACTCCTCAGACGTCGACGCCATCTGCCGCGACGAAGACCCAACACTCCCAGCCGTCCGCGCAACATCACCAATCGCCTCACGCAACCGACCCGCAGTCACGTTATACGCATCCAACGCCGCCACCACACGATCACGAATCGTGTTCACCGCCACCGCAACCTGACCGATCTCATCCCCACCCGGATCCTCGATCAAAGCCGTCACCGGCTCATACCCACGCGTCAGATCACCAACCGCGAACGCCTCAAGACCCTCCCGCAAAAAACTCACACAATGATCCTGCAACGACCGCAACCGATCCAGAACAACATCAACCCCCCGCTTGATCGCCCTCGAAACCAAAAACGCGATCACAAGACCCACCACGACCGCCACCACCAACAACACAACCGCCAACGTCCGCGCCGAGCTGTAGGTCGCGCTGTTGCTGCTTACCCTCTCCTTGCTCCACTGGATGTTGTCGTTCAGCCAGGCGTTGGCTGTGTTGTCAAGCTGCTGGTAGGTGTTGCTGCTGCTGTCGATCAGCTTCAGCCCATTCGCCTGGCTGGCCAGCGCGACCGACTCGATGGCGGCGGTCTGCCGGCTGTATGACGCCCAGAGGCTCTTCACCGACTGCCAGAGCCTGCGATCCGTCGAGTTCGCCAGCGACGCGCCTGACACCTTGAGCGTCGAAGCGATCTCGGACGCGTCCGCCTGCCAATCGCCCTTCTGGCGCTGTGCCATCGCACCGCGAGGCTGCAGGACGAAGCGCGTCTGCGCCCGCCGAAGGTCGACCGCGTCACGGTCGATCCGCGCGATCCTCCGGACCGCCGCCATCGATGTGTTGCCCACGTAGGCGCCACCGCTGTTGACGCTGCCGATCTGGATGATCAGCACGACGCCCAGCAACGCGGTCAGCGCCAGCACCGCGCCGAAGCCGGCGAACAGCTTCACGCGAACCGATAGATCCCTGAAGGATTTCACCTCGGATACTCCTTGCCTGCTAGATGTGGCCGGCCCGCCGAAGCCCGACGATCGACACCGAACGGCCGAGCTGAACCCGGCCTGCCGCGGTCGTCAGCCATCTGACAGCGGTGGCCCGCGGCAGGCGCGGCCGCGAACGAGAGGACCCACGGCCGTCGCCGGCGCTAACGCCGCTCAGAGGATCAGCAGAACCCAGGGCAGCGTCGGGATCCGCGCCAGCGCACGGTCCTGCGGCCCCGTGGTGAACGGCCCGGCCGCCTGCGCGCACCAGGCGGCCAGCTCCGCGTCCAGGTCGCTGCCCGAGGGGGGCGCTCCGGCTCCGGATGCGGCCACCACCCGGCCGCTGCGGTTGATCAGCGCGGCCGGCCTGCCGATCGCCGACAGATGCGGACGGCAGAGGCGGTCGATCTGATCGGCACGGGCATCGGCGGCGGCGACGCCGATCGCCCGGCCGCCGACCACGACCGGCGACGCGAACGTCAGCAGGTGCACGTTGGTTGCACCCTCGTCGAAGAACGGCCCCGCCACCCACGGGATCAGTCGCGTCGCGGACTCCCGGAACCACTCCTGCGCGGGATAGTCGTAGAAGGTCGGGCTGGCGGGATCCCAGTCGCACTCCAGGAACTCGGGTCCCCGGTCGCCGTTGATCCACCACTGCAGCCACAGCGACACGTCGCCGAGCAGGTCCCTCGCCGGCACCGCCCCGACCCCGCAGAGCGACTCTCGGTGAGCCGCGAGGCTCTCCTTGATCGAGCCGTCCAGCGCCGCGAGGTCCTCACGGAGGATCTTCCCGCCGCGCCGTGCGGTCGCCTCCTCGTAGACGGCGTGGAAGCGGCCCGCCTGCTCGCGGGCGACCTCGAACACCGGTGCAAGCGCGGCGGCGATCGACTCGAGCGCACCCGCGCTGGCCTCGGCGACGTGCCCGCCGGCGGCCGACACCGTCGCCGCGCCGATCGCGTCGGCGGCGCGGGCCGCGCGATCGATCGCGTCGCTGAGACGGCGGGCCGACGCAACGGTGCTGCGAGCGGTCACCGCGATCGTGTCGGCGCTGGCCCCCAGCTCGTCGGCGACCGTCGCCTGCTGGGCGCTGGTCGTGGCGACCTCGCCGATCACGGTGGTGAGCTGGTTCAGGTCGGACACGATCCGGCCGAACGCCTCGCCGGCCTCGCCGGCGCGGTCGACGCTGGCCTTCAGGCGCTCGCTGCTCTGGCGGATCGCCTCTGACGACGCGGAGGACTGCGAGCGGGTGTTCTGGATGTCCGCGACGATCGATCCGATGCTCGCCGCCGCCTCGGCGGCGGACGCGGCCAGCTTGCCGACCTCCTCGGCGACCACCGCAAAGCCCCTGCCCTGATCGCCGGCCCTGGCGGCCTCGATCGCGGCGTTGAGCGCGAGCAGCTTCGTCCGCCCTGCGATCTGATCGATCGCCTGCGCGATCGCGCCGACACGCGTGACCTGCTCGCCCAGCGACTCGATCAGCCCCAGCGACTCGAGCGCGGTCCCGGCCGCGTGCTCCAGGTCGCCCGAAACGGCCTTCACCAGATCCACGCCGGCGCGAGCGTGCTCGTCGGCCTCGGTCGCGATCGAGGCCGACGAAGCGGCATGCTGCGCGAGCGCCTCCGCCCCCTGCGCGAGCGACTGCACAGCGCGGCTGACGTCGGCGAGCTCCGCCTCGTGGGACTCGATCGCCGCCCGGATCTGATGTCCGGACATGCTCAGGTCGGTGGACGCGTCGGCGACGGCCACCGCGGACTCCACGACTCGCTCTCCTCCCGCCGAAGACACGGTGCGCGAGCTTATTGCACCAGGGCGCCGCAGAGCCATCGAGAACTTCCGCGGACCCTCGTAGATTCGTCCATGCGACCCCGGGAGGGCCTCGTGGCGCGCGACCGATCCAAGCGATCCCAGAGCCCCTCGAGCGCGCGGCAGGCGCCGCCTGCCAGAGAGCCTGTCCGGGTCTCCCGGGCGGCTTCCCGGGCTCCCCTGGTAGCCTGCCGGGCGCGCCGTTCGTGGACCCGGCGGTCCCATCCCACCGAGAGACCGGAGGCCCGATGACGCGACGACACAGGCTCTCGCTGCGCCGCACCGCGGCGACGCCTAGGCGCACGTCGCTGAGCATCCTTCGACTTTGGGCGACGCTGGCGCTTGCAGCGGGCGCGGCGACGATCGCCCTGCCCGCAACCGCGGTCGCTGCCAGGGGCGGGGCGCGTCCGACGCGCCGCTGCGGCAGCTTCCGCCACCACGTTCCCGCGCGGTACGGGCTCGCCGGGGTCTGGTACCGGATCGACGTGACCGCCGATGGAGTCGGCTGTCCCACCGCAGAGCGCCTGATCCGCGACCTGTGGAGCGGCAAGGGCGTGCATCACGGCGGAACCACGGACGCGGGGAGCTGGTGGACGATTCCGGGCTTCCGGGGATGGAGGTGCGGCCAGGGAGCGGGCGCAGGCGGCTGCACGCGCCGGCGCAGCAGGGCCTCGTACGAGGTGACGATCATCCAGCGACCGCGGCACCCGGCGCGTGCGCGCCGGCCCGCCACGTCGCCGTCGCCGTATGACCGCAGCTGTGGGACGAGTCGGGACGGCGCGCTGACCACGAACCTCCAGTGGAAGGTCATCGGCCCGTGGCACATCGCCATGAGCTTCAGCACCGCCAGGAGCATCGCCCTGCGCGTCGGCCCCAGCGAGTTCGCGCCGCCCGGCTCGCATCCCGCGCCGCGCGACGTCCCCTGCACGGTCGCGCAGGCGGTCGCGTCCAGCGCCGCGGATGCATGGACCCGCTGGCGCGGCGACGCGGGCTGGGTCGGCGTGACCTGGGTCGGCTATGCGCGCGGCCCCTACATCGGACGATTCCACTGCACCGGAGCGACCAGCGCGGGACGTGTCACGCACGAGAGCTGCAATCACGTGGCCGACCGTAACGCCGGCGCGATCACGGTCCGCTTCGTCATCCGGCCGGTGCGCGGCTGATGCGCCGTTGCGAGACGGACTGCGTCCGCAGGGCGTCCGACCGCTCCTGACCCCCGCACCGGCCTGAGGCGTGCAGAGAAGGCGCGGACGCCGGCCGTTCAAGCGGCACTCGGGTCCCGCCACGTGATCGCCGGCGGCTGGGTACGGAGATGACACGGACAGGACCCGTACTTTGTGCGGATGCTCACTCGTGCGGCCGGAGTCACAGTTCTCTCGTTGATGTCCGACCATCCCGACGCTCACCGGGCTCTGGTCGACGGGTTCGCCGCCGGCCCGATCGCCCAGCTGGTGCTCGACCCGGCTGGAGACGTGGCGTTCTGCACCGCGAGGATGCGCGACATGTTCGGGGTCGCCGAGCGACACATCGGGCGGCCGCTCTCGGAACTGGAGCTCTCGCGTCGACCGGTCGAGCTTCGCCCCCTGATCGAGCTCGCCACCCGCACGGACCGCCCGGCTCGCGCCAACCGAGTCAGGTGGCGATCGCACGGCGGGAGCGAGCGCATCCTGGATGTGATCGTCGTGTCGACGGGCAGGGACGGCCGGCTGACGGGAACGAGCATCGCGTTCGTGGACGTGACCGAGCAGTCGGCGTTGTCCGCCGAGCTAGAGGTCGCCTATGAGGAGCTTGAGTCGACGGCCGACGCGCTCCGCGCCACGAACCGCGCGCTCGCGGAGACCCACGGCAGGCTGGAGTCGGCCTGCGGCAGGCTGCTGGTCGCCGATTCGCAGCTCCAGGCGATGCGCGAGCAGCTGAGGATCCGGTGCGGCCGGCTCGATCGGCTGCAGCTCGTGGCCGACGCGATGCTGGAGGACCTCTGCGCCATGGCCGCCGCCGCCGACGGCGAGCCGCTCCGCGGCATCGGCCACGCCCGAGCGACCACCCTCCCCGCAGGCCTCCACGAGCACGAGCCCGAACGCCACCGGGGGTCCGACGCGCCGCCGTGACAGATGTCGACGAGGACCGTTGAGAGCGGCGCGAGCGCCTCTGGTCAGGAGCCCCGCAACGAGCCCCTCAGCGAGATCTGTGCCGAGATCGCCGCCGCCGTCAGGCGCACGTGGGGACGCGGACCGGTCAGGACCACCGCTCACTGGGCAGGACCCGACATCCTGGTCGTCATGCTCGCGGACGGCCACACCGACCAGGAGCGGACGCTGCTCAGGAGCGGACGCGCCGACCTCCTGCGCCGGGGGCGGCGAGCGCTGCAGGAGATCCTTGAGGACGAGATGAAGGCGATCGTCCAGGGGGCCACCGGTCGACGGGTCGCCACAACGCTCGGCGCCACGCGCGTCGACCCCGATCTCTCGGCTGAGATCTTCCTGCTCGCGGACGGCCCGCCCGACCCCTCGGCCCGCCCGTCTCCCGCGAGGGTCAGAGCCGATGCGAGCGCCACCCGCCGGCAGGCGGTGCCCGTTCGCGCGCGGGCGCGCGCGGCCGGGCACGCGAACGACGGACCGGCCGAGCGCCCCGCCGCGGCCTCCTGATCGGGCGAGGGCACGCTCGCCGTCCGTCCGTGTCAAGCTGCGCCGAATCCTTGTAGACGACAGTCCGCCGCCGGATCCGCGTCGATCAGCGGCGAGATGGGAGCGCGCATGAGCAGACCGCCGTTCACGATCAAGAACCTGATGGAGATCGAGGACTCGGTGGCAGGACGGGCCGAGGGCATCGAGGGCCGCTTCGCCCGCGGCCACATGGACTCCGAGCACCTGGGCGTGAGCCTGTTCCGGTACGGCGCCGGCGTTCGCTCGCCGTTCGCCCACAGCCACAGGGAGCAGGAGGAGGCATACGTCGTCGTGAGCGGCTCCGGAAGGGTGCTGCTCGACGGCGAGATCCACCCCCTCCACACCTGGGACGTGCTTCGCATCAGCCCCGAGGTCGTCCGCTCGTTCGAGGCGGGTGCGCAGGGGCTCGATCTGATCGCGATCGGCGCGGACCGGCCTGAGGGCGGCGATGGGGTGATGGCGGAGCCCGCCTGGCCCGACGAGGGCTAGGTGAGCGAATCGAGCCGGCGCGCCCACCCGATGTGGGCGCGCGGCCTCGTACCCGCCCCGAGTGCGAAACTGCACAGCGCGCGATGACCGAGCACCCATCCGACCCCGCGCCGGCAGCGAGCCTTCAGCCTCCGCCGAGGCGCGCGCCGTCCGCCTCGTACAGCTTCACGATGCGCGTCCAGATGAGGCAGTTCCCGGGTTCGTTCGCGCGGGTGGCGACCGAGATCGGCTCCCAGGGAGCGATCCTCGGCGCGATCGACCTGGTGCGGGTGGAGTCCGACACGGCCGTGCGCGACGTGACGATCCTGTGCGTCGACGCCGCGCACGGAGAGCGGGTCGTCGAAGCGGTCCGGGAGATCGACGGAGTGATCGTGTCCAGCGTCTCTGATCGCACCTTCCTGCTGCACAAGGGCGGCAAGATCGAGGTCACGCCACATGTCCCGATCAAGACGCGCGACGACCTCTCGATGGCCTACACGCCGGGGGTGGCGCGTGTCTGCACGGCCATCCATCAGGATCCGTCGATCGTCTGGAACCTGACGATCAAGGGCCACTCCGTGGCGATCGTCACCGACGGCACCGCGGTCCTGGGGCTCGGCGACATCGGCCCGCACGCGGCGATGCCGGTGATGGAGGGCAAGGCCATGCTGTTCAAGGAGTTCGCCGGCGTCGACGCGTTCCCGCTCTGCCTCGACACGACCGACCCGGACGAGATCGTCGCGATCGTCAGGGCGCTGGCGCCGACATTCGGCGGGATCAACCTGGAGGACATCGCCGCCCCCAGGTGCTTCGAGATCGAGCGGAGGCTGCGCGAGCTGCTGGACATCCCGGTCTTCCACGACGACCAGCACGGAACCGCGATCGTCGTGCTGGCCGCGCTGGTGAACGCCCTGCGGGTCGTCTCCAAGTCGGCAGAGGAGGTCCGGGTGGTCGTCGTGGGGGCCGGCGCGGCCGGACTCGCGTGCACGGACATACTCCTTGCCCACGGTGTCCGCGACGTGATCGTGTGCGACCCGGGCGGAGCGCTGCACCCCGACCGCGACGACCTCGACGCCTCACGTGCTGCGCTCGCCCGTCGCACCAACCCGCGCCGGGCCAGCGGCACGGCCGATGAGATGCTCGCCGGCGCCGACGTGATGCTCGGGCTCTCGGGCCCCGGCGCCGTGTCCGCGGACGCCGTGCGAACGATGGCCGAGCGCGCGGTCGTGTTCGCGATGGCCAACCCCACGCCGGAGGTCCGTCCCGAGGAGATCCACGACGACGTGGCGATCGTGGCCACCGGGCGCTCCGACTATCCGAACCAGATCAACAACGTGCTCGCCTTCCCCGGAGTGTTCCGCGGGGCGCTTGACGTGCGCGCGCGCACGATCAACGCGCAGATGGAGCTGGCGGCCGCGCACGCGATCGCATCGATAATCCCGGAGTCCGAGCTGAGCTCCGAGTACATCATCCCCAGCGTCTTCAACCGCCAGGTCGCCGAGTCGGTTGCGCAGGCGGTCGCACAGGCGGCGGTCAGGACCGGCGTGGCGCGGCGCGAGGCGCCCGGCAGAGCGTCCGAGTAGGGCGGCTGACGGGCTCGAGGCGATGGATCCCCTGGCCGGCTGGCGGTGCCGGTCGGCGCGGGCGTGGCGGATCGCACCGCCAGGCTGCCGGACCCCCGGTGCGTGACGGATCGCGGCACCGGGTCGGCGCGGGGCGTGACGGATCGCGGCACCAGGCCGCCGGACGCGTCAGACCGCCAGGGCTCGCCGAGACACCCCGATGCGGGTGCCGACCGGCGCAGAGGCGGCGCCGGCCGGCACACCGACCTTACGACGCCTGCTTGACTGCCGAGACGTCGAGCGCGAGCTTGACCTTGTCGGCGACCAGCATGTTGCCGCTGCCCAGTGCCTGGTTGAACTTCATGCCGTACGCGCCGCGCGACAGCTCCCCGGTGATCTCCAGGCCCACCCGCTCGTTGCCCCACGGGTCGACGTCGGTGCCCTGGACCTCGGCGGTGAGGACGATCTCGGCGGTCACGCCGTGGATCGTCAGGTTGCCGGTGATCCGGAAGTGCTCGCCGTCGACGGCCTGGATCGAGGTCGACTCGAAGGTCAGCTCCGGGTACTGGGCCACGTCGAAGAAGTCGGGGGAGCGCAGGTGATCGTCACGCTGCGGCTCGTTGGTGTCCACCGACGCCGCCTTGACGGTGCCGCGGGCCTTGGCGCTGGAGAGATCGCCGCCGATCTCGAGCGTGCCCTGGAACTCGGTGAACTCGCCGCGCACTGTCGCGATGCCCATGTGCTTGACCGCGAATCCGACCTTGGAGTGCGCCGGGTCGACGTTCCAGGTGCCTGTGGGAACGATCGTGGCTGTGGTGGTGCTCATCTGGAACCTTCCTTCGGGTTGAGCCATCGGGGCTGGTACCCGGCGGCGGTGTAGTTGCTTGTGGGCACAACTATATCAGAGATGCTTGAGAGCGCAACTTACCCCCAGGAGCGGCCCGCAGGCTCGCGGAGATCGTTGCTGTATCAACCATCTCGGCGATTATAGTTGCGATCACAATCATCTTCTCCAAAGGCACCTGATGAAACTCGACGGCCCGCACCACATCACGATGATCACCGCCGACGCGAGGCGGACCGTCGACTTCTACGCGAGCGGGCTCGGCCTGCGGCTGGTCAAGAAGACGGTCAACTTCGACGCGCCTGAGGCATACCACCTGTACTTCGGCGACGAGCTCGGCTCGCCGGGCTCGATCCTGACCTGGTTCGAGTTCGTGGGCTCCCCGCGGGGCCGGGCCGGAGCGGGGATGGTCCACACGATCCAGCTGGGCGTCGCGTCCGAGACCGCGCTGGACTTCTGGGCCGGGCGGCTCGCCGACAGGGGCCGCGAGTCCTCGTGGAACGAGCGATCGCTGACGTTCGAGGACGACGACGGTCTGCGGATCCAGCTGGTCGTCGCCGACCGCGCCGACCACCCGCTGCGCGCGGCTCACCCCGAGATCCCGCCCGAGCACGCGATCGTGGGGATAGAGGGCGCGAGGGCCTACACGGCGAGGGGCGCGGCCGCCGACCGGGAGCTGCTCACGAGCACGCTGGGCTTCTCCGAGCTGACCGAGGGCGAGTACGCCCTGCGCGGCGACACCCGCAGCTTCCGCTGGGGCTATGACGAGACCGGCACGGGCGGGATCCAGGGCGCGGGCACGGTCCACCACATCGCCTGGCATTCACGTGACGAGGACCACCTTGACTGGCGGCGACGCGTCGGGGAGGCAGGCATGCGGGCGACGCCCGTGATCGACCGCGACTACTTCCGCTCGATCTACTTCCGCCAGCCTCAGGGGATCCTGTTCGAGATCGCGACGACCTCACCCGGCTTCGCCGTCGACGAGGACCCCGAGCATCTCGGCGAGGAGCTGCGGCTGCCGACCAGGCACGCCCACCTGCGGCCACGGCTGGAGCGCCAGCTCACCCCGCTGGTCAACCCGAGAGCGGCGCGTTCCGGTGGGAGCTCGGGGGCCGCCGGCGACCCGCCCCTCGGCGTCGGAGCGGGCGCGAGATCGGAGGATCCTGTCGAAGCACCCATGGACGTTGCGATCCGCGGCGACACGATCCGCCTCGGGCAGCTGCTCAAGCTCGCGGGCGTGGCGGCGAGCGGCGCTGAGGCGCGGGAGCTGCTCGCCCAGCAACCCGCGCTCGTCAACGGCGAACCGGACGCGCGGCGCGGGCGCCAGCTGCATCCGGGCGACGTCGTGGTGGCTGCCGGGGCCGTGCTGCGGGTGACGTCAGGCGGGGGATGACGGGCGCGACACGTCGTCGGGAGCGACACGTCGTCGGGAGCGATCCGGCATCGTCCGCGATCCGGCATCGTCCGCTGTTCGGCATCGTCCGGACGACGCATCGCCGCCGGGATGGCGACGCGGGTCAGCTCACGCGTGAGCCGACCCCGTCGCGGCGCGCGCGCCGTCCCCGCCCGGGCCGTGAAGCGTGATCGCCAGCGGCCCGCCGGTGGATGAGACCGCCGCCGTCGGCGGCGGCTCGTACGCTCCCAGGCGGGAGGCGAACGCTCGGGCGACGCGCGCCGCGTGACCCTTGGCCAGCTGCGCGCGCGGGCCCGAGAACATCCCGTCGACGGTCTCGTTCCACAGGTGAAGCCAGCGCTCGAAGTGGCCACCGCGCAGCCGTGCGCGGGCGTGCAGGGCCACATGAGGGCGGAACGCCCCGCCGCTGTAGGTCCCGGCGCCCAGCAGCACCGTCTCCCAGAAGGCGGTGATCCGCGGCACGTGCGCCTCCAGGTCCAGCCGGGCGATGTCCGTGAACAGCCAGCCGATCACCTCGTCCTCCAGCGCGCGGCCGTAGAAGGCACGCACGAGGCGCTCGCAATCGGAACGCGTCTCGATGTCACCAACCGGCAAGGCCATCGCCGGGGCAAGGATACGATGAGTCGATGGGCACCCGGGCGCCGACGATCCGCGACCTCGAGCGATGGCTGCAGTTCGGGGCGGGACTGCGGATCGTGGGCGGTCGCGACGGCCACGCCGTCTACGAGCTGTGCACCTGCACCGGCGAGACCGTGGAGCGGCACGAGTCCGACGACCCAGCGCTGATCGACTTCCTGATCGCGCGCGCAGGGCCGGAGTCGGACGAGGGGTAGACTCGGTCGCATGGACCTCGAGGAGCGCAGCCTCGAAACGATCGGCGATCGCTGCGAGGAGTGCGGCGCGAAGCTGACCAAGGAGGAGCTGGAGGCGATCCTGGAACGCGGCGGCCCGGCGCTGTGCTCGATCCATGCCGCCGAGGACGAGCCGGGGCTCGCCGCCGAGGAATCGGACTTCGGCGACCGGTAGCCCGGCCGCGCGCGGGCGGAGGATCACCGATGGCGGCGCCGGCCGCAGGTCGTCGGCACCGCGTCCCGGTCGAAGGTGATGGGTCGGCGCCCTACCTGCTGCGCCGGCCGGAGACGGCGTTCTTGAAGGTCGCGCCTGCGGTGAACTTGGGGCTCTTGGAGGCCTTGATCTTGACCGCCTCGCCGGTCTGCGGGTTGCGCCCGGTACGGGCCGCGCGCTTGACGATCGAGAACTTGCCGAAGCCGGTGATCGCGACCTCGTCGCCCTTCTTCAGCGTCTTGGTGACCGTCGTCAGCAGCGACTCCAGCGCGCGCGACGAATCGGCCTTGGACAGCCCGCTGTCCTTCGCGATCGCTTCTATGAGCTCGGTCTTGTTCATGCTGTCTCCTGCGGGTAGTCGCCTGTGCTGCCTGATTGCGACGCGCAGCCTAGCCACAACGCTGTCCGCGCGTGCTGTGGAAGGAGCACCCGGCGCTCACCGTAACCGCACCACCCGCCTGGACACAACGCGGTTGGCTCGTTCCGCGGGAGGGCCACCCCGCGGCCGGCGCGCGCGGACCCCGGCCCCGGACGGTCCACCTGCCGGAGCATCCGGCCCGGACGTTCGATCCAGCCGGGGAATCCGGCCCGGACGGCCGACCTGGGAGCGTCCGACCCGGACGGCCGCCGCGACCGGCGGGCGCGGTGGAGGGTCACCTGGGCCGGCGGACGCGGCTCGGCTCGTGGCAGACTCCCGCGCGTGATCCGGGTCGCGGTGCTCGACGACTATCAGGGGGGCGCCGCCGGCTGGGCCGATTGGGGGTCGCTTGGGCCCGGGGTGCGGCCGAGCTTCTTCCGCGATCCGATCGCCCCGGACCGGCTCGCCGCCACGCTCGCGCCCTTCCAGGTGATCGTCGCGATGCGTGAGCGGACCCGCTTCACGCGCGCCGTGATCGAGCGCCTGGAGGCGCTTCAGCTGCTGGTGACCACGGGAATGCGAAACGCCGCGCTGGACCTTGACGCGCTGCGCGAGCGAGGCGTCACCGTCTGCGGCACCGATGGCACCGGGGGCGGATCCGCCCCCGGCCTGCCCAGCACGGTCGAGGTTGCATGGGCGCTGATCCTCGCGGTCGCCAAGCGCGTGACGGTCGAGGACCGGGAGCTGCGCGCCGGCCGGTGGCAGAGCGGCCTGCCGGTGAACCTTGCGGGGGCGACGCTCGGGCTGGCGGGTCTCGGCCGGCTGGGTTCGGCGATGGTCGCGCCGGCACGCGCGTTCGGGATGGAGGTGATCGCGTGGAGCGCCAACCTGACCGCGGAGCGCGCCGCCGCCGTCGGCGCCCGCAGGGTGAGCTTCGACGAGCTGCTCGCCGGATCGGACTTCCTCTCGATCCACCTGGTGCTCTCCGACCGCACGCGCGGACTGATCGGCGCACGCGAGCTGGCGATCATGAAACGGACCGCCGCGCTGATCAACACCTCCCGCGGGCCGATCGTCGACGAGGCGGCGCTCGTCGACGCGCTGCGGGACGGAACGATCGCGGCGGCCGGGCTCGACGTATACGACCAGGAGCCGCTGGCGCCCGGACACGAGCTCACGAAGCTGGCCAGCGCCGTCCTGCTTCCGCACCTCGGCTATGTGTCCGAGCCGGGGATGCGCCACATGTACGGCCAGGTCGTGGAGGACATCGCCGCCCACCTGGCCGGCGCGCCGATCCGCGTGATCGCGTGAGCGCGCGGCTAACCTGCGCCGCGTGCCGCTGACCCCGGACGCCTCCGTCGCCGATCTGTTCCTGGAGCTGGTGGCGATCCCCTCGCCGAGCGGCCGCGAGCTCTCGCTGGCGCGGGAGCTCGCAGCGTGGCTGGGCGCGCACGGGGTGGCGACCGAGCTCGACCGGGCCGGAGAGGCCAACGGCTCTGATTCCGGGAACCTGATCGCGACCGTCCCCGGATCGCCGGGAGCGCCGACGCTGCTGTTCGTCGCCCACATGGACACGGTCGAGAGCGGCGCGCGGGCGGTCGCGCCCCGGGTCGGCGACGACGGCGTGATCCGCTCGGACGGCGAGACGATCCTCGGGGCCGACAACAAGGCCGCCGTGGCGGCCGTGCTGCGGCTGTGCGCGACGGCCGCGGCGGCCCCCACCCCCGGCGCACCGACGGTGATCGCCGCCTTCACCTGCCGTGAGGAGAGCGGCCGGATGGGCGCCTCGCTGCTGGACCCGGCCCTGCTGGAGGTCGTCGACTGCGCATTCTGCGTCGACGGCTCACGCCCGATCGGCACCCTGATCACCCGCGCGCTGGGACAGTCGGCCTACACGTTCGCGGTCCACGGCCGCGCGGCCCACGCGGCCGCCAACCCGCAGGCCGGCATCAACGCGATCCGCGTCGCGGCAGAGGTCGTGGCCGCGCTGAGCCTCGGACGCCTGCCTGGCGGGGGCTCGGCGAGCGTCGCGGCGATCGCCGGCGGGGGCGTGATCGACCGCCTCTCCCCCGCGGCCCAGCGGACGCTCGGGGTCGACCGGGAGGCCGGCGGCGAGGCGGCGGTGCGTGCCGCGCTCGAGGCGACGGCGACCAACTCGGTCCCGGACCTGGCGCTCGTGCGAGGCGAGGTGCGCGCGTTCTCGATCGCGGAGCTGGAGCGCTCCCTGGAGGAGATCCAGGCCACCCTGGCGCGCGTCTGCGACGCGCACGGGGCGCGCCACGAGTGGCTGCGCGACCCGTCTCGCACCGTGCCCCCGTTCCCGGGAGCGGAGGGCTCGCGCGCGCTGGCGCTGGCGAGCGGCGCGGCGCGGCGTACCGGCCTGGAGGTGGTGAGAGAGCAGCGCCACGCGACGCTTGAGGCAAACCACCTGGCGGCGGGCACCGATGTCGTCGCGATCGCGAGCGGCGGGCGCGACCCGCACCAGCTGACCGAGTCGATCCCGATCGCCGAGCTTGAGCGGCTGGAGCGGCTGCTGGCCGCGATCGTCGACGAGGCGGCCACGATCGTCGAGTAGGCGGCCGCGGCTGAGAGCGCGGCCGCCGCCGGGGCGCTCTCAGCCGCCGGAGCCGACAGGCTCAGCGAGGGCGGCTGCCATCCGCGGCTGCCTTGGCGACCACGCCCGCGGTCGCGTAGATGTGCGCGAAGGCGCGCGCGTCGTCTCCGCTCCACAGCGACGAGCCGTGGCCGTAGGTCGACCCGAGCGCGCGACCGGCGTCGAGCAGGCTGTGCGGGCTTCGCGCCCCGAGCGCAACGATGTTGCCCTTGTGCAGGCGCACGCGCACGTCGCCGGTCACGCGCTCCTGCGAGCTGTCGAGGAAGGCGCGGATGTCGTCGAGCAGCGGGTCGTAGTAGCGGCCCTCGTGCAGCATGTCGCCGAACGTCTGCCCGAGCGTGGCCTTCACCGACTGCTGGGCGTTGGTCAGCACCAGGCGCTCAAGCTCACGGTGGGCCGCGATCAGCGTCAGCATCCCCGGCGCCTCGAACCCGAGCCGCCCGGCGATCCCCATGATCGTCTGCCCGGTGTGCACGCCGCGCCCGACTCCGTGCTCGCCGCCCACCGCGTTGAGCAGCGCGAGCACGTCGTAGCCGGGCACGCCGATCGCGCGCTCGCCCAGATCCGGGAGTTCGCCGCCGTCGGCCCGCTCGCAGCTCACCGGCAGCCCGCGCTCGAAGGAGACGATCAGATCGGCGGGAGCGTCAGGCGCGTCGCCGACCGACCGGGTCGTCGGCCACGCCTCCTCGGGCAGGTACTCCCACGAACCGTATGTCTCCTCGCCGCCGATCGTGGTGCCGAGGATCCCGAAGTTGAACGAGTACTTGGCGGTGATGTCCGACACGGCATGCCCCCGGGCACGGAGGAAGTCGCGCTCCTGCTCTCGGGTGTGCTGCTCATCGCGGATCAGGCCGTGGATCTCCAGCTTCGGCGCCAGCGCCTTGGTGACCGCGTCGAAGCGAACGTGATCGTTGCCCGCGCCGGTCGACCCGTGCGCGATCGCGTCGGCGCCACGTCCGAGAGCCGCCCGGGTGACCTCCTCGGCCTGCAGCATGCGCTCCACCCCGACGCAGGACGGGTAGACGCCGTTGCGCAGGTAGTCGGCTTTGAGGATGTATGAGACGAACTCCTCGTAGAGCCTCTCGCGGCCGTCCACGACGACGTGCTCGACGGCGCCCAGCTCACGGGCGCGGGCGTCGATCTGGGCCAGCTCCTCGGGCGGGAAGCCGCCGGTGTTGACGGTGACTGTGGTGACGCGCTCGCCGCGGTCGACGAGCACGGCCAGGCAGTAGGAGGTGTCGAGCCCGCCTGAGAAGGCGAGCACGAAGTGGCGTCCCGGCATTCAGTGGCGCTCCAGGATCGGGACCCGGTCGTCGACCAGGCCTGGGGACAGGATGAAGAAGCGGCTGGCGCCCGAGTCGAGCCGGCCCTGGATCGCGCGCTGAGCCTCCAGGTCGCGGATGCCCAGCCAGAACGACGGCTCGCCCCCCTCGGCCTCGTCGCCGTCGTCGAACACGGACGTGCGGTACACCAGCGTGTGCGTGACCGGGTGCAGATCCAGCACCGCGCGCAGGATCTCCATGCGCCCGAACTTGCGGTGCACGCGCAGGCCGTGGTCGGAGAACTGGGCGACGCCGGTCAGCGTGCGGGCGCGATAGGCGGCGAGGGCGAGGCCCTTGGCGACCGTTCCGAGCCCTGGCACCGCCGAGCACAGCGACCACCCGACCCAGGCCGAGGGATCCGGCGTCGGAGCCGCGCAGTAGCCGGCGAGCGGGATCGGGCCGGCGTGGCCGAGCCGGTCGGCCTCGGCGAGCACCGCGTCGAGGATCTGGGCGGTGCGTGCGCCGGCGGCGTCGCCCGCGGTGCGCGCCTCGTCGGCGACCTGGGCCGCGTGCCCGCGCGGCAGCGTGACCAGCATGAACGCCGACGGCAGCAGCCCGAGGTCGATCATCACCCAGGTGGGGATCGGGATGCCCTTGGCGTCGAACGCGGCGGCGTTGAGCACCGCGTAGATGCGCATCAGGTCGGCCACCGACCAGGCACCGGCCGCCGGCGCCAGGAAATCCCAGGGCGAGACACGGATCCCGAGCGGCTCCATGTCCAGGCGTGAGATCACGTCGCGGTTGGACGCGAGGTGCAGCTCGTAGCCGTCCCTGAGCAGGGTTCGGGCGCGGGCGGCGATGTCGGACCGAAGCGACGTCATCTGCAGGGCCGCGACTCTAGACAACCGCCGCGCTCGGGACATCGAGGAGCGGGTGGCCCCACTCGGGCGACATTCACGCCCTCTGCTGTCGGGTTTGTCGCCAGAGTGGCGAGAGCGCGCTCAGGAAACGGCCCCGGCCGCGAGCGGCGCGCTCAAGAAACGGGGCCGGCTGCCGATTGCGGGGGCGCTATGAGCTTTGACGCCGCCGTCGGCCGCATCGCGCAGATCGTCACGCTCCAGCAGCAGCTCGCGGATCCTGTCGCGAGCGGGGGGCTGCCGACGGTCGCCGCCGCGGCCGCCGCGCTGGCCGGGTCCTCCGCGAACTTCGCATCGGCGCTCGCCAGCGCGCAGTCAGGGGCCTCCGGGTCGACGGCGGCCGGCGCCGGCTCGGGCGCCGCTGCGACCACGACCGGCGCCGGGCAGGCCGGCACGACCGCGGGCACCACGGGCCTGGGCACGACCGCGACGGCACCGGCCTCGCTCGGCGCGCTGCCGGCCGCCGCGATCGGCCTGCCCTCCGCGACCGGCGGCGCCGCGGTCGACCCGCGCGTGGTCGCGATGCTCCAGGAGGCCAACTCCCTGGTCGGCAAGCCCTACGTGTACGGCGGCGGCCACTCGGGCTGGGGACCCCAGGCCGGCTACGACTGCTCGGGCTTCGTCTCGGCGGTCCTGCACGCGGGCGGCTATCTGACCTCGCCCGTCGACACGACCTCTCTGCCCAGCCAGCCTGGGATGGTCTCCGGCCCCGGCCAGTACGTCACGGTCTACGATCGCGCCCAGCCGGGGCAGAGCGGCCACGTGATCATCGAGATCGCCGGCCAGTTCTACGAGTCCGGCGGGGCGGCGGGTCCTTGGGGCGGGGGCGGCGGCGTGCAGCGGATCGCGACCCCGTCGGCCGCCTACCTGGCGACGTTCACGACCGTCCTTCACCCCCAGGGCCTGTGACCGAGCTCGCGGCGCCGGCGCGGCGCTGTAGCGCAGGCGGATCGCCTAGCCGATGAGCCGGCTGCT
Source organism: Actinomycetes bacterium (assembly GCA_021846845.1). GTDB lineage: Bacteria > Actinomycetota > Thermoleophilia > Solirubrobacterales > Solirubrobacteraceae > Palsa-465. Next base: position 17,863 of record JAJZWB010000033.1, read on the forward strand.
GTCGATCTGCATTCCGACCTACAACCGCGTAGGGCGCCTGGCGAAGCTGCTCGGCCGGATCGCGCGCGAGATCGAGGCCGCCGGCGAGGAGGTCGCCGTGCTGGTGTCCGACAACGCCTCCGACGACGGGACCGAGGATCTGCTGAGCTTCGCGGCGGTCGCTCACCCGTGGCTGACGGTGCACCGGCAGCCGGAGAACCTCGGCGCGACGGCCAACATCAGATGGCTCATGGAGCATGCTCCGGAGACCGACTACGTATGGGGGTTCGGAGACGACGACCTGATGATGGAGGGCAGCCTCCGGAAGGTTCTCAAGCTCCTGCGAGATGAGCGCCCTGCGTGGCTTCACCTTCCACACGTGTTCGTCAACGGCGACGGGACCACGGCGGGCAGCTCGCCGGCTCCCGGCGCGGTGCGGCGCTACGCGACCGCGGGCGAGATGTGGCGCGCGCAGCATCAGTGGCTGACGTTCATGTCCGCATCGGTCGCCTCGCGCGAAGGCATTCTGGAGGCCGCACGAGCCATCCCCACGCGCAATGCCTACTTCCCGCTGCTGTGGCTGTTCAGGGCCGGGCTCGACGGGCCGTGCGTGATCGCCGGCGAGCATCTGGTCCAGGGCTCGACGGAGATCAGCTGGGCCGATCGCAGCCACCGGATACTGACGCTCGACTTCACCTCGCTCTACGACGACGGGCTGCACGCCGGCCTCTCCCCTGAGGATTTCGGCGCCAGCCTCGACGGGCTCTATGCGGACGGCTTCGGCTTCGGGCAGTGGACCCAGGTCCCGATCGAGCGGCTGGCAGGGGTGGTGGACTGCTTTCCCCAGTCCTCGGCTCTGAGGGACTACCTGTGGAGGATCGCCCGCTCCAAGGGCTGCCGGGAGGTGCTGCCGACGCTGGACGCCGCCGCCCGCGTCATCGGGGCCGACATCGAGGCGGACGAGCTCGTCCGCCTCGGGGAGGCAGCCTTCTCGGCCGGGGACGCGACCGGGGCGCTGGAGCTCTTCGCCCGGGCGACCCGGCGGATGCCCACCAATCTCCACGCGTGGAACGACCTCGTGGTGGTGGCCCACAGCCTCGGCATGCCCGATGTGCACGAGCCGGTCGAGAGCGCGCTGTTCGTGGATCCCGACGACGGCACGGCACGCGTCAATCGCGCCGCAGTCAGGCTCCAGGCCGGCGATCGCGCCGGTGCGCACGCGGACCTGGCGCACGTGCTGGAGCGCGACCCGGAAGACCGCGACGCGGGGCGGCTGATGGCCCTCGCCTTCCCGCAGTCGGCAGGTGCGGATACGCAGGATCAGACGCCGGCCGAGCCGGCCGCCGCGCGGGGCGGCTGATGGCTCTCGCTGCGGGAGGCGACGACTCGGGCGCGCAGGGTCAGGCGCCTGCTGACGGCACGAGCAGCTCGAGCACGTCGATGCTGCGGCGGCCCGAGGGCCCGTCGGACGCCTCGAGCGGCACGGCGCGGCGGTCGTCCCAGACGCGCCACGGCGCGGAGCCGGAGTCCCACAGCCGGCGCAGCTGCTCCACGTCACGCAGGGTGTCCGCACACTGCCAGTAGCCGTCGTGCTGGTAGACGCACAGCTCCCCGTCCCTGGCCAGCGACTCCAGCGGCTCGCGCTCCAGAACGCAGGCCGGATCGGCTGACAGCCGTTCCAGCACCTCACGATCGAATACGAAGAAGCCTCCCGAGATGCGCTCGCCACCCGCAGGCTTCTCGGCGAAGCTGGTGACCATCGGGCCGTCGGAGACGAGCTCGCCGAAGCGCGACGGCGGGACCACCCCGGTGACTGTCGCCAGTCGCCCGTGCGACCGGTGGAACGCGAGCAGCTCGCCGATGTCCACGTCGCCCACGCCGTCGCCGTAGGTGCACATGAAGACGTCGGAGTCGCCGAGCACGTGCTCGACGCGCTTGACCCTGGCGCCGGTCATCGAGCTCTCTCCGGTGTCGACCAGCGTGACCTGCCAGTCCTCGACCTCGCTCGTCGCGTAGCGGACCGCTCCGCTCGCCAGCGAGATCGTCACGTCGGAGCGCAGCGCGTGGTAGTCGAGGAAGTAGCGCTTGATGACATCGCCCTTGTATCCAAGGGCGCAGACGAAGTCGGTGAAGCCGTGTGCGGCGTACAGCTTCATGATGTGCCACAGAAGCGGCCGCCCGCCGACCTGCACCATCGGCTTGGGCCGGTACTCGGTCTCCTCGCGCATGCGCGTGCCGAGGCCGCCGCAGAGGATCACCACGCGCGGCGCCGGATGATCGTCGAGGGACATGCCCGTCATATCGGCAGCGCGCGATCGGGCTTGAGCGGGCAGCCGCCGCTGCTAAAGGGCGCTCACGGGGTGCCGATCATCCCGGACGTGGGCGATGCGACCTCCCTGCTCGTGACGGGCGCCTCCGGCTTCGTCGGCGCGCGCGTGGTTAGGCTCGCGCTGGAGCATGGGCACTCCGTGACCGCGCTCGTCCGACCCGGATCGCAGCTGCACAGGCTCGCTCCAGTGCTGCGCGAGGTGGAGCTCGTCGAGACCGACATCACGGACTTCGAAAAGCTGGAGCGCGTCGTCGGACGCGTCCGGCCGCACGCCTGCGTGCACCTCGCCGCCGTCGGAGCGGTGGTCCGCGAGGACGACCTCGGCAGGGTCCTGGCGGCCAACGCCGAGGCCCCCGCCCGCCTCGCCGAAGCGCTCGGGCAAGCCGGCAGCACCCGGCTGGTCACCGCCGGCTCGAGCTCGGAGTACGGGCGGGTCGACGGCGCGATGGATGAGTCCCGGGCCGCGCGGGCAGACGACGTCTATGGCGTCGCGAAGCTCGCGGGCGGCCTGCTCGCCGCGCAGACCGCAGCGCGCCACGGGATGAAGAGCGCGCACCTGCGCCTCTTCTCGGTCTACGGCCCGGGCGAGGACGGACGGCGACTCGTCGCCTCCGTGGTCGACGCGCTTCTGGACCGCAGGCCGATCGACCTCACCCCGGGCGAGCAGGTGCGCGATTTCGTGTACGTCGACGATGCCGCCGAGGCGCTGCTGGCCGCCGTCGAGCGCCCCGGCCTCGACGGCGTCACGATCAACGTGGGCAGCGGGGTCCAGACGACGGTGCGCGACCTGTGCGAGACCCTCGCGGGGATCGTGGGCGGACACGAGCTGCTGCGCTTCGGCGCCCGCCCCTACCGCGACGGTGAGCGCTTCAGCTGGAGGGCCTCCACCGACAGGGCGCGGCGCCTGCTCGGCTGGCGGGCACACACCACGCTGCTCGACGGCCTGACCGCCACGGTCGCCCACGCTCGCGCCGAGCGCTTCGCCCAGGTGGCCGCATGAGACCCGCGGGCAGCGAGCAGCAGGCGTTCGAGATCCGGAGACTGTCGCTGGAGCTGGCGCTCGGCGCGGGCACGTGCCACATCGGCTCCTCGCTGGGGATCGCCGACGTGCTCGCGGTGCTGTTCTTCGAGGTGATGCCGGTCGACCCGGATCTGCCGGGCGCCCCACTGCGCGATACGTTCATCCTCTCCAAGGCGCACGCCGGCTCGGCGCTGCTCTCGGCCCTGGCGCTGCGCGGCACGATCGACCGGGCACAGCTCGAGCGTGAGTACTGCCGTGACGGCGGAGCGTTCGGCGGACATGCCGAGCGTGGCACTCCGGGAGTCGAGATCAGCGGCGGGTCGCTCGGGCACGGCCTCCCGATCGCGGTCGGTCGCGCGATCGCCGACCGGCTCGACAGCCGCCACCGCCGGACCTACTGCCTGATGGGCGACGGCGAGACCGACGAGGGCTCCGTCTGGGAGGCCGCCGCGATGGCCGGCCGTCTCGGGCTCGACCGGCTGGTCGCGATCGTCGATGCCAACGGACACCAGGGCCTCGATCGCAAGCTCGCGGACGATCACTGGGAGCGCCTCGCCAGCCGCTTTGAGGCCACGAGCTGGGAGGTGACCGAGATCGACGGCCACGACCACGCCGCGCTGCGCCACGCCCTCAGGGGCGGAGAGGGACGCCCGCGATGCGTGCTCGCCCACACCGTCAAGGGCAAGGGCCTGCCGTTCATGGAGGGCAGGTTCGACTCGCACTACCGCTCGCTGCGACCGCACGACCGTGAGCGAGCGCTGACCGCCCTCGAGCAGGCGCGGGTGGCGGCATGAGGGACGCGTTCGCGGCGGCGTTGACCGAGGCGGCCGCCCGGGACGAGCGCCTGTGCCTGGTGCTGGCCGACCTGGGCGTCGGCGTGTTCGACGACTTCGAGCGCCTGGCGCCCGAGCGCATCTTCAACGCCGGGATCGCCGAGCAGGCGATGGTCGGCGTGGCCGCCGGGCTGGCGCAGGCGGGCAGGCGGGCGGTGGCCTATTCGATCGCGCCGTTCATCGCCTCGCGGGCTCACGATCAGGTCCGCGTCGACGTCGCCGCCGGGGCGGCGAACGTCACCCTCGTGGGCGTGGGCGGCGGCGTCGCCTACGGCTACCTGGGACTGACCCACCACGCGATCGAGGACCTGGCGACGATGCGGGCGATGCCGAACATGACGGTCCTAGCTCCGTGCGACCCCGCGGACGCGAGGGGCGCAACCCTTGCCGCTCTGTCGCTCGACGGCCCGGTCTACCTGCGCCTCGGCAAGAACGGGGAGCCCCCGCTGCTGGCGCCGGGGACGTCGTTCCGGATCGGACGCGCGACGCGCGTGCGTCACGGGCGCGACCTCACGCTCGCGTCCACGGGTCCGATCCTCGCCAGCGCGATCGGCGCGGCCGAGCTGCTGGCGCGGGACGGCATCGACGCCGCCGTGCTGCACCTCGGCACCGTCAAGCCGCTGGACACGGATGCGATCGACGAGGCGCTCGCGGACACCGGCATGATCCTGACCGTGGAGGAGCACTCGGTGATCGGCGGGCTCGGCGGCGCGATCGCCGAGCACGCCGCGCAGACGGGCGCCGGACGGGTCGTGCGAGCCGGATTCCCCGACCGCTTCGTGCACGAGGTCGGCGGGCGCGATCACATCCTCGCGCGCCACGGCCTGGACGCGGCCGGCGTCGCCGCGAGGGCGCTGAGCGCCCTGGGGGTCGAGCCGCCACGCTCGTCGCCGGTCGGGGCCGGAGGGCTGCGATGACCTGGGCCGTGCATGCGCGCAGCCGATGCAGGCTGTGCGGCTCAGACGACGTGGCGGAGTTCCTCTCGCTCGGAGACGCGCCCTTCACCGACGACTTCGTCGCACCCTCGAGCGCGGGGCGCGAGTTCACCGCCCCCCTGTCGGTCTGGGTCTGCCGTGCGTGCTGGACGGCGCAGACCCAGCACGACGTCGAGGTCGGGGAGTACTACCGTGACTACAACTACAGCGTCGCGGCCTCGCCGTTCGCCCAGACGTTCATGCGCCGGCTGGCCCAGGAGACGATGGCGAGGTACGGCCTCGGGCCCGGCGCGACCGTGCTGGAGATCGGCTCGGGCGACGGCGCTCAGCTGGCCCACTTTCAGGCACTGGGCGCGCACGTCCTGGGGTTCGAGCCGTCGGCCGACCTGTGCGCCGCCTCACGGGCCCGCGGCGTGCCCGTGAACCAGCGGCTCTTCGATGCGCGCACGGCGGCCGAGATCGGCAACGACATGCTCCCGGCGGACGCGATCGTGCTGACCTACACCTTCGATCATCTCCCCGATCCGCTGCCGTTCCTGGAGGCGGTGCGCGGCGTCCTGCACCCTGAACGCGGCGTGCTGGTCATCGAGGTGCACGACCTTGAGCGGATCATGCAGCGCCGCGAGACATGCCTGTTCGAGCACGAGCACTCGGTCTACCTGACACGACGCTCGTTCCGGCGCCTGCTGGAGCGGGCCGGGTTCGAGCTGCTGACCACAGAGCTGCTCCCGGACCATGAGCGTCGGGGCAACTCGCTGCTGGTCGTCGCCGCGGTCGAGGGCCACCGGCATGCCGCCGACGCGCCGGAGGACGGCCCGGCGAATCTCGAGCGGTGGGAGACGTATGCCGGCTTCGCCGAGGAGGTGCGGCGCAGCCACGACGCGCTCCGGCGATACATCCGCGATGCCCGCGCGGCGGGCCGCCGGATCGCGGGCTACGGCGCCGGCGGTCGCGGGGTGATGACGCTGGCGGGAGCAGGCCTGGGACCGGGCGACGTCGCCTACCTGTGCGACCGCAGCCCCCACGCCCATGGCCTGCTGGCGCCCGGCTCCCACGTCCCGATCTGCGGTCCCGACCGACTGGCGCAGGATCCGGTCGACGAGCTGATCGTCTTCTCATACGGCTATCTGGACGAGATCCGGGAGCAGCTGGCGTCCGAGCTGGCTGCATCACCGCGACTGACATCCGTGCTCGACCTGCTGTCCCCCGGCAGCCCCATGGGGACCCCGTAGCCTGCGGGCGCGCCCGTCGCCGCCCGACCGCGCCCGCCGCTACGGCCCCAGCAGCTCGAGCGGCGCCGCGAGCACAGCGATCGTGCCGCGGAAGCCGAGCCGGCCGCGCAGCTCGGCAACGATCTCCTGGCGGTAGGCGAGCGCGGTGACAACGACGAGGTCCACTGGGTCCTCCAACAGTCGCTCGGGCGCCACCACCGGAAGATGGGTCACGGGCGTGATCCGCCCCTGCTTGCGGGGATCGGAGTCGACCACGTAGGCGATGCCCTCCGCGCCGGATTGAGCCAGGCAGGCAAGTCCCTTGGCACCGGACCCCCAGGCGGCGGCACGACCGCCCCGGGCGGCCTGGTCGGCCAGGAGCCGGCGCAGCTCGTCGGCGACCGTGTCGACGGCGCCCTGGAGCGCCTCGAATCCGCGGCCGGCATCGACGCGGACCAGCGCCTGCAGGTACTCGCCACCCATGCCGCGCGTGATCTCCAGCACGAGGAAGCCGTTGCGCTCCAGCGCGCGTGCCAGCGTGCCCACGGTGAAGTAGTTCACGTGGTCGCGGAAGAAGTCGTAGAAGCGCGCGTGCTCGAGCGCCTGCTCAAGGCTCGGCACCTCCACGATCCCCACTCCATCGTCGGTCAGCGACCGGCGGACACCGGTCAGGAAGTCGTTGGGATCCGGGACGTGCTCCAGCACCTCCCTGGCGGCGAACGCGTCATAGGGCGCGCCCGGGATCGCCCTCGCCGCGGTCACGTAGCCAGCCAGCACCTCGTTGCCGGCCGCCTCAGCCAGCGTTCGAAAGCCGGCCGAGGGCTCGATCCCGGTCGCCTGCACGCCCAGCTCGCGCAGGATCCCGAGATAGTTGCCGTCACCGCATCCGATCTCGATCACACGACGCCCCGCCAGCTCGAGGCGGGTCACGAAGTCATGCGCCTGGCGCCGCTGGAACTCGCGCATCTGAGGCGAGTGGCTGACGGTCATGACGTAGTCCTCGTAGTAGTCCGCGTCCGGATCCACAGCCAGCTGGACCAGACCGCAGCCACCGCAGCGGTGAACCTCCAAGGTGACGGCCTCGTCTCCCTGGACCTCCTCGGCGCGCAGCAGGTAGGAGACATCGCGGGGCGCACGATCGAGCCGCAGCACGAGCTCCAGCTCGGCTGACCGGCACAGGCGACAGCGCGGGGACCCGCTCACCTCAGCCTGTGCCGGTGCTCGCGGTACCACTCGACCGTTCGGACAAGCCCCTCGCGAAGGGTGAAGCGCGGCGCCCAGCCCGACATCTGCCGCAGCTTGGTCGAGTCGACCCACTGGCGCTCGATCTCCCCGAGAGGGCTGGACGTGCCGCGCACCTGGGGCTCGACGCCGCCGCCCGCCACCTCGCAGGTGAGCCTCACGACCTCCAGCACCGAGTGCGGCTCGTCCCCTCCGGCGTTGAACGCCTCCCCGGCGCCGCGGCCGTCCTCAAGGAGCCCACAGATCGCCAGGTACGCATCGACGGCGTCCTCGACATAGAGGAAGTCGCGCTGCAGGCTGCCGTCGGACCGGATCACCGGGGGCCGGCCCGCGACCGCCGCCAACGCAGCCTCGGGCACAAGCCGCGACAGGTTGAGGTCCCCGCCCCCGTATAGATTCGCGAACCGCGTCACCGCGACGGGCAGCCCGAACGTGTGCCAGTAGGAGCGCGCGATCATGTCAGTCGCCGCCTTCGACACGTCGTAGGGGTAGCGCGGCTGGAGGGCGTGGGCCTCCCGGTAGGGGAGGTCCTCATGGCTGCCGTAGGCCTTGTCGGAGGCGGCAACCACCACCCGCTGGACGCCGACGCGCCGGCAGGCCTCCAGCACCATCCAGGTCCCGCGGATGTTGGTCTCGAAGGTCGAGAGGGGCGCCCGGTTGGCGACCCCGACGATCGTCTGCGCGGCGAGATGGAACACGGTGTCGATCTCGTACTCGGTCATGACCCGCTCCATCAACTGCCCGTCGCAGACGTCACCCTGCACTACGTTGACGTGCTGCTCGGTTCCCTCCAGGGTCAGCGCCGACGCCGCCACCACGTCACGCTTGAGCACCGTCGCGCGCGCGCCCCGAGCAAGCAGCGCCTTCACCAGCCAGCTGCCGAGCAGGCCATAGGCACCCGTGACGAACACCGACCGACCACCCGGCAGGCGACTCGCCGGCAGGTCCGGTTCGGAGCGCGAGCCGTGCATGAGAGGGCGCATTATTGCGGGCGATGCGGCGCCGCCACGAGCTCCGGTCGCCGGCTAGGCGGCCTGGGCCAGGGATGCTCGCGCATCGCCCAGGGTAACCGAGAGCCTCACGTCCCCGCGCAGCACGGCGTTGACCTCCAGGGCGAGCGCGAGGTCGCCGACCACGCGGTCCAGAACCGGGTCGGGCTGCACCCGCTCGCCGCCGGCGACGACCGCTAGCCGCTGCTGCGCCTGCCGAAGGTCGGCGCCGCTCGAGTCGACGGTCCCGCGCCGGCTCATCCAGCCGTTGAGGCGGTCCAACTGCACCTCCTCGCCGACCGGGTCCGCGCCGGTCAGGCAGATCCCCAGCAGCAGGCGGCGGACGGTCCGCGCCAGCAGCTGCGCCCTCGCGCGGTCGCCGTCCCACTCGCTCAGGGTGGCGATGTCGTGGAGATAGTCCACCCCGTCGGCGTACCGGTCGTACTGGACGTGCCACCCGTCCGCGCGTTCCTCGGCCGCGAATCGCGGCAGGCGCTCGGCAAGCACCTTGCGCCGTCCGTGCTCGCTGGAGCGGATCGGGTAATGGCGCAGGATGAACGGCACCGGACAGACGCGCTTGCCCTCGAACAGGACGTCATGGCCTCCGTGGTGGACCAGGTCGACCGGCCGCTGCTGGGCCTTCCAGGCCTTTATCTGAAGCAGATCGTGGCGGCCGGGCGGCTCGTAGTGTCGAAGCGACAGGCGAGGATCGGTCCCCGGCCGGAAGCGATCGTCGGTCGGCCTGAAGTCGAAGAGCTCGAAGTTCACCGCGCTGTAGCCGAGCTCGTCGACCTCGCGCAGGGCTTCGCCGAGCGTGACCCCGGGCCACGGTGCCTCGCGAAACTCGTCGGCGTTGACGAACAGGTACCAATCCGCCGCGATCTCGCCGGTGACGTCCTGGACCCGCGTCAGGATGTCGCGCCACACCATCTCGTGGCGGTTGCGCTCGTCGAACCCGCAGTCGTCGGGGAAGCGCTCGATGTGAACGAGACCTCGCCCTAGCCACGGCAGCGCCGCGTCGGCCGTGCCATCGGTGCTCTCGTGGTCGATCAGATAGACGTCGACGCCCTCCGCCACGAGAGCGCCGATCGAGTGGAATATGACGTCGGCCTCGTTGAACGCCGGCATCACCGCCAGCGCCCGGAACTCGCGCTCGGGCACGGCCAGCGCCGGCCCCAGAGCCGCGGCTGCCTGCTCGGTGGCGACGAGCACCGAGAGCGCGCCGTCGGCCACGATCTCGACGGTCCCGTGCTCAAGGCCGTGGCGGCCGAAGCTCGCGACCACGTCGGCCTCGGTCCAACCCGGGCACCAAACGACAAGCGCCTCCAACCGGGGCAGAGCCGCCGCCAGCTCCGCCAGGAGCTCCTCGGAGGGGGTGTGATCGACCAGCAGGACGGCACCATCGATCCGGTCTGGGAGCCGGTCGTCGACCGGCAGCAGCCGCGCGCCGGTGTGGCGAACCACGGCACGCGCCGCGCGCAGCGATGGGGTCGAGGGAACCACGCCCCGTTGATCGACCGGGGGGCGTCGGACTTGAGCGTCGCCGGCGGCGGCGGGAATCGGAGTGCGAGCTCTGGCACCTGGACGCCCGGATGCCAGGGCGCGGGGAGGCTCGGGCGCTCGGATGTGCGGGCGCTCGGATGTGCGGGCGCTCGGATGTGCGGGCGCTCGGATGTGCGGGCGCTCGGAGGCTCGGGCGCGGGGAGGGGCGGGCGCGCGATGCGCGGGTGCGGGAGCGCAGGCGCAGGGCGCGGAGGCACGTTGAGGAGGGCGCCTGTCTCCGGCTCCGCTCTCGGCCGGCGCCCGATCAGGCCATGGCGGCGACCGTCGCGCCGATCAGGCGCCCGAGCTCGCCTTCACCCAGTGCGATGACCTTGTTGCCGGCCTCTCGGGTGAGCCGCTCGTGGCCGGAGCAGGCCGGGTGCAGCGGCACGTAGACGTCGATCCCGGCGTGCAGGCGGACATCGCGCTCAGCGCTCGCGGGCTCCATCAGGACGTTGATGTCGGCACCCGCGTCGATGTCCGCGCCGGCCGACGCCGCGGCGGACATCACCCGGGCCTCCAGCATCTCCGGAGGCCCGTCGACGTCCGGGTCGGCAAGCAGGTACAGGCAGGCGCTGGCTCCGCCGCCGGTCGCCGCGACCCACTCGGCCAGCAGCTCCCCGAGCCGATCGTCGGTGCGCCAGGCCGGGGTCGCGAGCACCCGCAGTCGAACCTCCTCCGCCAGCGGGAAGGGCTCCACCGCGACCGGCGCGAGAGCGATGGGGCGGCGGTCGGCCAGCAGCTCGATCCGCTCCTGGTAGCGACGCGCCACCTCCTCCCAGGAGAACCGCTGTGCCGCCTCACGCGCCGCTCGGCCCCGCGCCTTGCGCAGCTTGCCATCGGCGGCATCCACCTCTCGCAGCAGCGCGACCAGATGCCCCCGATCCGGCTCGAGCATCCACGGCCGGCCGAGCGTCACCAGCGTGTCGACCGAATCAGAGGGAAGGTGGACGCGGCGCGCGTCGATCCGCCAGCAGGCCGCGTCTGGCACGAACTCGTCCGTCGGACCGCCGGACGTCACGATCGCCGGCAGCCCGCAGGCCATCGCCTCGAGCACCGGCATCGCGAAGCCCTCGCCGCGGTAGGGCGCGACCAGCACATCGCAGGCCCGGTACAGCTCGGCCAGCTCCGCGGTCGACAGCTGGCCGTCGATCAGGACGATCCGCGGCAGGGCCCCCGATCGGACGTGCTCGTGGATCGGCTCCCGGTCGGCGCTCCGGTAGATCCCGTCGGCACCGAAATCCTTGAGCACCAGCGTGACGTCGTCGCGCCCGGCGAACGCCTCCCTCCAGGCGGCGAGCAGGATGTCCGCGCCCTTTCGCCCGATGAGGCCTCCGACGAACAGAAAGCGCGTACCGGCACCGGCCTCCGTGAGCTCGCGCCGCGGCCCGCTGGGGGAGAACACGTCGAGGTCGACCCCGTTGGGGATGGTCACCACGCGCTCGGGGCTCAGACCCGCCTCCAGATACATGCGCCTGACGTGATCGCTCGGGACCCACAGCTCGTCGACGTTGCGCTTCAGCTGCTGCACCCATTGCGCTGGTATCGCACCGAACTCCCACGGCTGGATCACCGCCAGGCGGCCCGCCCTCGGCTGCCCGAGGTCCGGCGGCCACTGGTGGCGCACCTCGACATCGGCGGTGTGGACCAGCGGTGGACCAGCGACGGCGGCGCCGCCGGGCGCGACGCGCTGGACGGACGCCGCGAGCCGCTCGCTGACCCGGTCGTTGATGATCGACAGGCTGGTGGCTAGCCCCCGGTCGCCCTGCCAGCGGACGCTCAGCCGCTCGGGCGGCTGAGGCCCGGGGCGCCCGGGGCGCCCACCGCCGTAGTAGTCCTCAAGCTCGTCGACGTAGCGGCTGAACTCGCGCGGCGCCTCGATCCCCGCCTGCAACCTCTCCAGCAGGCCCGGCTCCAGCGCGAGCCTGTCCAGCGCGCGCGCCAGGTCGTCGACGTCCAGGCCGTCGAACGTCAGCCCGTCGACGCCGTCGCGGATCGCCTCAGGCAGGCCACCGAGTCGCGGCACCAGCAGCACAGTGCGGGCCGCAAGGCACTCGGCGGCCGCAAGCGGAGCGCAGTCCCACCACAGCGAGGGCAGGGCGGCGACGTCGACCTCGCCGAGCAGGCTTCCGATCTCGCTCGGCGCATACGGTCCGACGAACTCCACCAGACCACGGCGATCGAGCCGGTGGAGCTCCCGCTCGAAGAGCGGCGGCACCTCGCCGATGATCCTGACCCGAAGCTCTGCACGGGTCCGCTGGGCCGCCTCGATCAGCAGCTGCGGGCCCTTGTGGGGGTAGCCCGAGCCCAGGAACGCGACCGTCAGCGGGCCAGCGTGCCGTCCGGGCGACCTTTCGCGACCCACCCGCTCCCAGATCTCGGCCTCGTGCGGCATCGCCTGGCGGACCGTGTCGATCAGGTCTGCTGGGTACCCGGCGTTGATCAGCGTGCGCCGGACCGCGTCCGACACCGCCAGGATCGCGGTCAGGCCGCGTTCGGCTCTGGAGCGGATCTCGGAGAGCCGCCGGCGCTGGCCCTCCTCGTCGTGGCTGCCGGCACAAGACGCGCACGCGCTGCCGTCGCCGGGCCCAGCACAGATCGCCCCGCGTTCGTCGAGCAGGTAGGCGCGCGGGCAGATGAGCCAGTAGTTGTGGGTGCTGAAGTACGACGGCAGGCCGCGCGCGGCGGCGCGGTCGATCAGCGCGGCGCCGAGATTGTGCAGGTTGTGGAAGTGCACGACATCGGGACGGAGGCGATCGAGCTCCTGCTCGAAGGCCTCGGAGATCGGCGGATCGTCGATCTCGCGCCATGGGTGCGTCGGGTCGAACAGACCGTGGTGGCGGTTGTGCACCCCGATCAGCCGCACTCCGTCCTGCTCGGACTCGACGATCTCGTAGGGGGTGCCCGACGGCGTCTGTGCTACGGCGGCGTGGAAGACGGTTACGTCCCAGCCCCGCCGCACCAGCTCCTTCGCCACCAATCGCGGCACCGTCGTGCCGCCGCCGCTCTCGTTGAATCCGAACGAGGTCATCATCAGACGGCGGCCGGCGCTGGGGCGTGTCCGCGGCGCGGGCCGCGGCAGGCGGGCTGCGCGATCGCGCAGCTTGGCGACCAGCCCGGGGACGGGCAGCAGGCGCTTCTCGAGCACGTCCGCGAAGCGCACCAGCGCCTGGCGCTCGGCGTCGGCGGGATCCAGGAGCGCCCAGTCCAGCTCGGGCAGCAGCTCACGCAGGGAGTAGAGCTCCAGGCCGGCCT
>JAJZWB010000164.1 GCA_021846845.1 Actinomycetes bacterium
CGACATGGAGATGGCGGGCATGCTGCACGGAAAGGTCCTGCGCAGCCCGTTCGCGCACGCGGCGATCAGGTCGATCGACTTCTCCCGCGCGACGGTCATCCCGGGCGTGGCCGCCGTGCTGACCGGTGCCGACCTGCGGGACATCGAGCCCTACTACGGCCACGCGATCAAGGACCGGCCGATCCTGGCGCTTGACCGCGTCCGCTTCGCGGGCGAGCCCGTCGCCGCGGTGGCGGCCGTCGACGAGGCGACCGCCGAGGCGGCGCTGCGCGAGATCGAGGTCGAGTACGAGGAGCTCCCGGTGCTGGGAACGCTCGAGCAGGCGCTGGCGCCCGACGCGCCGAGGTTGCACGAGCGCCGGCCGAAGATCGGCCTCTTCCACGGCCTGGGCGAGCTCGGGGAGCAGCGCGGCAACGTCTGCTACCGCCATGAGATCAAGGCCGGGGACGTGCAGCAGGCCGCCGCCGGGGCGGCGATCGTCGTCGAGGGCACGTACACCTTCCCGGCCGTCTACCAGTACTCGATGGAGACGCACGCCACGATCGCCCACCACCACGGCGATGGCGTGACCCTGTGGGCCAACTGCCAGCACCCGTTCCTGGTGCAGGCCGAGATCGCGGACCTCTTCGGGCTCGACATCGGCTCCGTGAGGATCGTGGTGCCATATCTAGGAGGCGGCTTCGGCTCCAAGTCCTACACCAAGATGGAGCCCCTCACGGTGGCGCTGGCGCGCAAGGCCGGGCGACCGGTTCGGATCGTCAACCGCGTCGAGGAGTCGATGGTCACCTCACGCCGTCACGGCATGCGCTGCTGGATGCGCACCACCGCGGCGGCGGACGGGACGCTGATCGCGCGGGAGTCGAGGTTCTGGATGGACACGGGCGCCTACGCCGACAACGGGCCGCGCGTCACCGCGACCGCGGCCGATGCGGCGCCGGGTCCCTATCGGTGGCAGGCGGTCGACATCCAGGCGGAGTGCGTCTACTGCAACACGCCTCCGTCCGGCTCCTACCGGGCGTTCGGCGCGACGCACCTGCAGTGGATCGGCGAGTCACAGGTCGACGAGGTCGCCCGCCGCGCCGGCGTCGACCCGCTTGACCTGCGCCGTCGCAGCCTGGTCACGCCCGGCGAGCCGGTCCGGCCCAACGGCACCGGCAAGCCGCTGGACGCGGACCTCGTGGGCGACATAGAGCGCGCCGCCGAGGCGGTCGGGTGGGACGAGCCGAGAAGGCCGTGGGTCGGGCGCGGGGTCAGCGTGGGGCTGCTCGCGGCCGGCGCCCATCCCGTCTCACGCGCCTCGGTGCGCCTGTGCTCGGATGGGTCGGCGGACGTGTATGTCGGCACGACCGAGCTCGGCCAGGGACCGCGAACCGTGATGGCCCAGATCGCGGCCGAGAGCCTCGGGCTCTCCAGCGACGTGGTCCGGGTGCACGGCGCTGACACCCGGTTCACACCCTACGACCGCTCAACCGGCGCGAGCCGGTCGACCACGATCGCGGGCCTGGCGGTGAAGCGGGCGGCGGACGCGGTCGCCGGCCGGCTGAGGGAGACCGCGGGCGAGGCCTGGAACGTCGAGCCTGAGGTGGTCGACCTGGTGGGCGGCCGCGCGGTCTTCGCCGGCGAGGAGATGCCATTCCCCGATGTGATCGCGCGGCGGTTCGGCTTCCGTGGGGGCGAGATCATCGAGGGCGGCGAGGTCCGGCCCATGGGAGGCGACACCGGCTCCTACGCCGAGGGGCCGCACTTCTGGGAGGTCTGCGTGGCCGCGGCGGAGGTGCAGGTCGACCCCGACACCGGCGTCATCACGGTGCTGCGGACCGCGACCGTGGCGGACGTGGGCAAGGCGATCAACCCCCAGCTGGTCGAGCGCCAGGACGAGGGCGCGACCCTGCAGGGGATCGGCAACGCCCTGTTCGAGGAGATGCGACTCGTCGACGGGGTGGTCACCAACGACAACCTCCTGGAGTACCGGGTGCCCCGGGTCGCCGATCTCCCGCTGAGCATGCGGTCGATCATCGTCGAGAACGGCGACGGCCCGGGCCCCTATGGCGCGAAGGGCTGCGGCGAGGGCGCTTTCGCGGCGGTCCCCGCCGCGATCGTGTGCGCGCTTGCCGATGCGGGCGTGCCGATGAACGAGCTGCCGCTGACGCCCGAGCGCGTGTGGCGCCGCATCCAGGGGCTGTCCAGTGTCAACCACCCTCCACAAGGAAGTGAGATATGAGCGAGCTGAAGCACGCGACCATCCTCGGAAGCGGCACGATGGGCCCCGGCATGGGGGTCGTACTGGCCCGTGCCGGGATGCAGGTCAAGCTGTTCGACGTCGACGCGGGCGCGCTCGAGCGAGCGCAGGGGATGGCGAGCATCGTCGAGGGGATCCTCGACCGCCTCGAGGTCCCGGTCCGCGATGGCGGCGCGCTGTCCTTCGAGAGCGACAGGGCGGCCTCGCTCGCCGGGACCGAGATCGTCGCCGAGGCGATCCCCGAGAACCTGGAGCTCAAGCGTGAGGTGTTCCGCGCGATCGAGGACGAGATCTCCGACACGGCGATCATCGCCTCCAACACGTCCGGGATCCCGGTGACCAAGCTCGCCGAGGGCCTGCGCCACCCCGAGCGGGTGGTCGGCTGGCACTGGTCGAACCCGCCGCACCTGATCCCGATGAACGAGGTGATCCCCGGCGAGCAGACGGCGCCTGAGGTGACCCGCGCGGTCGAGGACCTCACCCGCCGGATCGGCTATCACCCGGTCACGCTCAAGAAGGAGGTCGCCGGCTTCGTCGAGAACCGCGTGCTCTACGCGATCATGCGCGAGTGCCTGGCGCTGCTTGACGAGGGCGTGATCGACTCCGAGGGCCTGGACCTGTGCGTGAAGTGGGGCATCGGCTACAAGCTCGCCGTCGTGCCCCCGATCCAGCTGCTGGACATGGCCGGCCTGGACATCTACACCAGTGTCGCCAGCTACCTCAACGCCTCGCTGTCGAACGAGACCGGGGTCTCCAGCACGGCCACCGCCCTGAAGGACGAGGGCCGTCTGGGCATCAAGGCCGGGCGCGGCTTCTTCGACTACACGCCCGAGCGCATCAAGGAGCTCCAGCAGCAGCGGGCCGGCGCGCTGGTGGCGGTGAGGAAGGCGCTGAGCTGACGATGGCGAAGGCTACGAGGGTGCGACTGCTCGACAGCGGTACGCTGGTCATCGACCAGTCGCACATAACCTGGAACGTCGGCTCCGGCACGCCGGTCCGCTTCCCGGTCTACAGCGTGCTGATCGAGCATCCGGACGGCCTGTTCCTGTTCGACACCGGCTATGACCTGGACCTGGTCAACGCGATGCTGCCGTTCGAGCTGCCCGAGCAGACGCCGGAGCAGACGCTCACGAGCCAGCTGGAGCTGTGCGGCTTCAAGGCCGAGGACGTCGACGCGGTGATCAACTCACACCTGCACTTCGATCACTGCGGGGGGAACAAGCACCTGACCAACGCGACCACGTACCTGCACCACGACGAGTTGAGGGAGGCGCGCACGCCGGAGCCGTTTGAGCGGCTCGGCTATGCCGACAAGAGCTTCGATCATGCCCATGCGAAGTTCGAGCTGCTGGAGGGCGACGTTCGCTTCGCCGACGGCATCCACCTGTTCCACACCCCGGGGCACACCGTTGGGCACTACTCGATGCTCGTCGAGCTGGAGGGGAGCCACCCGCTGATGTTCATGGCCGACGTCTCCTACACGGCGGCCGCGTACGCCAACGACCAGCAGGCCGGCTTCCACCACGATCCGGTTGCCGGGGTGCGATCGATTCGCCGGATCAAGCGGCTCGTCAGGGAATGGGGCGCGGAGGTCGTGTTCACCCACGACATGGAGGCCTTCCGGAACTACCCGCTTGCTCCCGAGCCGTTCACGGGCAGCAGGGAAACGTCGGCTGCAGGAGGTGCGGCATGAAGTTGCAGGGACGCGTGGCGATCGTCACCGGTGCCGCTCAGGGCATAGGCCGGGCGATCGCCGACAAGCTGCACGCCGAGGGCGCGCAGGTGGCTGTGGCCGACCTCAACGGCGACGGGGCGGCGGCGGTCGCGGCACGGCTCGAGGGGCTGGGGATCCAGGCCGACGTCTCCAGCGAGCAGGACGCGGACCGCATCGTGCAGGAGACGCTGGGGCGCTACGGAAGGGTCGACGTGCTGGTGAACGCCGCCGCGATCGTTCCGTTCATCGCGTGGGACGAGGTCGACTTCGCCTACTGGCGCAGGCTCCTCTCGGTCAACCTCGACGGCGCCTACCTGGTCTCGCGCGCGGTCGAGCGCCCGATGCGCGACGCAGGCTACGGACGGATCGTCCACATCGCCTCGAACGCGTTCTACGCCGGCACCCCCAACATGGGGCCCTACCTCGCAGCCAAGGGCGGCGTGATCGGGCTGGTACGCGCGCTGGCCACCGAGCTCGGCAGGTACGGGATCACCGCCAACGCGGTCGCGCCGGGCATCACCCGCACCGAGGGCTGCCTGGCGACGCCGCACAGGGACTCGTTCGATTTCGTCCAGGCGCTGCAGGCGATCCCGAGGCACGGGCTCCCGGAGGACATCGCGCCGTCCGTCGCCTTCCTGGCATCCGAGGAGTCCGGCTGGGTCACCGGGCAGGTGCTCGTCGCCGACGCCGGCCACATCCGCGACTGATGGAGATCCAGACCAGGCGGGCCGGGACGATCCTGGCCGTGTCGGACGTCGAGCGGTCGGTCGAGTTCTACTCGCAGCGGCTGGGGTTCGAGGTCGAGGCGCTCTACGACGACCCCCCCTACGCGACGATGGTCCATTCCGGCACGCGGCTGTCTCTGGCCGAGCAGGGCCATGCCGCCGAGGACCGGCCCGGCGTGACGATGGCGGTGCCCGCGGACCCCAGCCGGCTGTCCGCGATCCTCGTGCTCGAGGTGGAGGACTGCCTGGAGGCCTACGAGCGGCTGCGGCTGGAGGGCGTGTCCTTCCTCGCCGAGCCCTACTCGCCGCCGTGGGGCGGGCACCGCTGCTTCGCGCTGGACCCGGACTGGTACCTGATCGAGCTGGAGCAGCCGGCATGAGGGCGGTGAAGCTGGTTGGCCACGAGCTGATCGAGGTTCGGGAGGCTCCCGAGCCGCGGCTGCAGGGCGACACCGACGCGATCGTGCGCGTCACGCACACGGCCATCTGCGGCGCCGACCTGCTGCCGTTCCACGGCCACACCCCGGGCTTCGAGCTGGGCACCACGCTCGGTCACGAGTTCGTCGGGATCGTGCAGGATGCGGGGGACGCGGTCGGCGGACTGCAGCCGGGGCAGCGGGTGGTCAACACCAGCATGACGTCGGACGGGAGCTGCTCGCACTGCCGTGCCGGGCGGGTGACTCAGTGCGCATCGCGCGCGCTGTTCGGCTACTCGGGCGTCTACCCGCGGCTGGACGGCGGGCAGGCTGACCTCGTGCGCGTGCCGCGGGCCGATCGGTGCCTGTGGCCGATCCCCGACGACGTCTCCGATGAGGACGCCGTGTTCGTCGCCGACATCCTGCCGACCGGCTTCGTCGCTGTCCAGCGCGCGGCCGTGGGCGCCGGAGACGTGGCGGTCGTGCTCGGCTGCGGACCGGTTGGACTTATGGCCGTCATGTGTGCGGTCGGCACGGCGCGCCGAGTGATCGCGGTGGACGGGATAGGCGCTCGCCGGCGGCTGGCGATGGAGCTGGGAGCCTCGGCGGTGGAGCCCGCCGCCGCCGCCGCCGCGGTACACGACAGCACCGGGGGCCTCGGCGCGGACGCGGTCATCGAGGCGTCGGGTGCTGCCGCGGCTCTGACCGCCGCGCTGGATCTGGTGCGCCCCCAGGGGGTGGTGTCCGTCGTCGGCGCGCACTTCGAGCCCGCGTTCCCGCTCAACAACGGCCTGATGTTCGAGAAGGAGATCACGCTGGCGTTCGCGATCGGCAACCCGGGCCGTGACCGGGAGCGGCTGCTGGCGATGATCCAGGAGGGCGCGCTGCGCCCCTCCCGGGTGATCACCGACACCGTGGCGCTCGACGAGGCGGCGGCCGCCTATCGCGCGTTCGATGCGCGGGAGGCGACGAAGGTGGTGCTGACCACATGAGCGGCCCCGGCGCGGCGCATCCGACCGCGCGCCGGGGCCCGCGGCGCGCGGGGCGGCGGGTCGCAGCGGCACGGGCCCGCCGGCCTGGGGGCGAGCCCGCCCGGCTCATGCCGGACGCCGAGGCGTGACGGCGGCGTGGGAGGTCAAATGACCCCCGTCGGCGCGTCCCGCCGCGTCACGTTCAGCCGTAACGTCACGCTGTCTTTGAGTCGGACGTGTCGGTGTTATTGCAAGTACTGTGCGTTTGTGACGCATGGTGCGCATCTGCATG
>JAJZWB010000034.1 GCA_021846845.1 Actinomycetes bacterium
GGAGGCGACCGGCCAGGCGCGGGCGCCGGGCGACGCTCGCGGGCCTTCGGACGCGTCGTCCGGCGGGCGTGCGGCTGCGTCCGGCCGGCGTGCGGCTGCTGGCGGTGGGCGTGCGGCTGCGGGCGGTGGGCGTGCGGCGTCAGGTGAACGCCCGGCGCGCGACGGCCGCCGGTCCGGCGACGGCGCGCCCATGCCGGCGGCCCGCAAGCGAAACCCCCCGAAGGCGAGGGCGGCCGGGATCGAGGCCCGGATCGAGGCTGCCGAGGCGGCGCTCTCGGCGATCGAGGATGAGCTCTCGGACCCGGCCGCGTGGGCGACGCCCGAGGCGAGCGCGCGCTCCGCGGCGCGCCACGAGGAGGCGAGGCGAGCGGTCGATGAGCTCTACGAGCGCTGGGAGTCGGTCTCAGGGTGACCGCCTCGGCGTAGCATGGTCGGCATGGCCGCAACCATCCGCAATGTCGCGATCGTGCTCGCGATCGCGGCGGTGGTCGCGATCGTGCCCGGCGGAGGCACGGCCGCCGGCCTGGTCGGGGCGGCGATCTCGCTCGCCTTCCTGGCGTCGGCCGGCTGGGTCGCGTCGATCGTGTACCGCCAGCACCGGGAATCGATCTACCTCCTCGGCGACCGCCGCCGCGCGGTCGTCTACTTTGCGCTGGCCGTGCTGATCGTGACGCTCACCGCGACCGGCCGCATGTGGCTGTCGGCGGTGGGCGAGATCGCCTGGCTGGTGCTTCTCGGCGCATGCGTCTACGCGATCGCCGGGGTCGTCTGGTCGGTGCGGCGCGAGCGCTAGCGGTCGTCCGCCGGGCCGATCTGGGGGGCGGCCGCGGGCCGATCTGGGGGGCGGCCGCCGGGCCTATCAGCCCGTGGCGAGGGCGATCGGTGTCGCGGCACCCTCGCCGACCGGCTCCACGGTCACCGGGATCCCGTTGAGAGCGGCGTTGCCCGACACCGCGTCGACCGCCAGCTCGTCGGCCAGCAGGTTGGCGTTGGTTCCGGGGTTCGCCGCCGCGACCGCGATGCGCGCGCCGTCGACGTCGTGGCCCCAGCCGTGCGGGAGGCTGACGACGCCCGCCATCACGTCGTCGGTCAGCTCCACGGTCGCGACCGCCGTCCCCGTCCGCGAGCGCAGCCGCGCAGGCTCGCCGTCGCGCAGCCCGAGCCTCGCGGCATCCTGGGGGTTCACCTGCAGGGTGCAGCGCTGGCCGCGAGCTAGCAGCGGGAGGTTGTGCATCCAGGAGTTGTTTGAGCGGAGCTGACGACGACCGACCAGCGTCATCCCCGCGCGTCCGCCCCGATCCAGCGCAGCCCGCAGCCGGGGGACGTCGGCCGCGATCGGCTCGGGCGCCACCTCGATACGCCCGCTCGGCGTGCGCAGCGCGGCGGGCAGCCGCGGTCGCAGCGGTCCCAGGTCGATCCCATGCGGCGCCTGCTCCAGCGCGGCGAGCGTCAGCCCGCCGGGGCGCGAGCCGAAGCCGTCGCCGTACGGGCCGGCCCGCAGCATCAGGTCGAGCAGCCGCTCCGGGCCGACGCGCGGAGCCAGCTGTGCCAGCAGCTCACCGGGGTCCTGGCCCTCGACCGGCGATCCCACCGTCCCGCACTCGTGATCCGCGAGCGCTCGTGCGACGCCCTCGTCGAAGGCGCCGACGTCGACGTCGGGGCCCATCCCGGCCGCGATGCCGGCGAGCCGGATCAGCGTGACCCACTCGTCCGGGACCCCCGGCTCGGGGCCCAGAGCCGGCGGCGACCAGTGCGCGACGTTGCGCACCGCGAACATGTACAGCGCCAGGTCATAGTGGCCGCGGCACAGCGGCGATGGGACCGGCAGGATGACGTTCGCGTGGCGGGTCGTCTCGTTCAGGTACATGTCGATGCTCACGATCAGCTCCAGCGACTCGAGCGCCGCCTCCAGACGGGCGCTGTTGGGTGCCGACCGAGCCGGGTTACCGGCGACCGTGATCAGCGCCCGGACCTGCCCCTCTCCCGGGGTCTCGATCTCCTCGGCGAGGCAGGCCGTCGGCAGCTCCCCGAACGTCTCGCCGAGCCCGCGGACGCGGCTGGCGAAGCGGCCGAAGCGCACGCCGCGGCCCCGTCCGGGCTCGCCGGCGGCGTTCGAATGTCCGGCCGCGGCGAGCGGGAACATCGCTCCGCCCTCACGGTCGAGGTTTCCGGTCAGGAGGTTGAGGACGTCCACCAGCCAGCTTGCGAGCGTCCCGAACTCCTGGGTGCACGTTCCGATGCGCCCGTAGACGGCCGCTGACGGCGCCGCCGCCAGCTCGCGGGCGAGGCGCCGGATCTCCCCGGCCGCGATGCCGCAGACCGCTGCGACAGCTTCGGGGGTGAACGGCCCCGCGAGCCCGTCGAGCTCCTCCAGGCCGTTGCAGAGCGCAGCGAGGCGCCCGGGGTCCGCCAGGCCCTCGTCCAGCAGCACGCCGACGAGCGCGAACAGGAGCAGCGCGTCGGTCCCGGGGACGATGAAATGATGCTCGTCGGCCTCACGTGCGGTGCGGGTCCGGCGGGGGTCGATCACCACGACGCGGCCACCGCGGGCGCGAATCGCCCGCAGCCGCCCGCGGGCATCGGGCGCCGTCATCAGGCTGCCGTTGGAGGTCAGCGGGTCGGCGCCGAGGATCAGCAGATGATCGGTGCGGTCCAGGTCCGGCACGGGCACCGTCGTGCTCGTTCCGAACATCAGCCCGCAGGCGAGCTGCTTGGGCATCTGGTCGAGACTCGACGCGGTGAACACGTTGCGCGTGCCGAGAGCTCGCATCAGGACCCTGCCGTAGAGGCTGCCGGAGAGGTTGTGGACGTTCGGGTTGCCGAGGAATGCCGCGACCGCGTTGCGGTCCCGCTGCAGGATCGGCGTCAGGCGGGCGTCGATCAGCGAGAACGCCTCTTCCCAGCTCGACGGGCGCAGGCCGTCGCCGTGGCGGATCAGCGGGGTGCGGATGCGGTCCGGGTCGCCGTGAAGCGCGGCCAGCGCGGCGCCCTTGGGGCAGATGAAGCCGTGGCTGAGCACGTCGTCCGGGTCGCCGCGGATAGACGCCACCCGGTCCGCGTTCAGGGTGAGCCTCAGACCGCATGTCGCCTCGCACAGAGGGCAGGTGCGGATGGCCGTGCTGAGCATGCGCGAACCTTACCGGCGAGCTCCTAGACTCCGGCCGCCGTGACCAGGGCCCTGCGACAGACGCTCGCCGACTGGCTGATGGCGCTCGCCGCACCGCTGCTGCTGCTGTCGCTGTTCCTGGCCTGGAGCCATCAGTTCTCGCCTGCGTTCCTCACGCGATGGGGCCGCACGTCGGTGCTACAGGGAGTTCCGCATGACCCGACCGCGTGGCAGGTCTACTCGGATGCGGACGTGCTGCTGGCGCTTGTGGCCGGCGGTCTGCTGGCGGTCGCGCTGCGCGGCGGGCGGGCGCTGAGGATCGCGCTGGCGCTGGCGCTGGCGGTCTGCATCCCGTTCACGGTGCACGCGATCGGCGTCCCGCCGACCAACGGCGCGGTCGTGTTCGACGCGGCCGCCGGGACCTGGGCGCGCAACTCGCCGAGCGCCGGGCCGGGGGAGTGGGTGGCGCTCTTGGCGCTGCTCGCCGGTGGCGCCGGGGTCGGGCTGTCGTTCTCGGCCGATCGCTGAGGTCCCGACCTGCGCCGGGGCGACGCCGCGACACCCGGGCCTATCCTCGTCTGACGTGGCCGTGTACCCCGCCGACAGGCGCCGCGAGCTGCCGGACGAACCCGGCGTGTACCTGTTCCGCGACGAGCGCGGACGGGTGATCTACGTAGGAAAGGCGATCTCGATTCGCAAGCGGGTCGCCTCGCACTTCTCCAATCCGAGCACCCGCGCCGGGCGTGACCTGCTGCCGATGATCGACCAGATCGAGGCGCTGGTCGTGCACACCGAGTCCGAGGCGCTGCTGGTCGAGCAGAACTTCATCAAGCAGTACCGACCGCGCTTCAACATCCGCCTGCGCGACGACAAGTCCTATCCCTACATCGCGATCTCGCTCGACGAGGAGTTCCCACGGGTCTACTTCACGCGCGAGCGTCACCGCCGCGATCGTGCCTACTTCGGGCCCTACAGCAACGCCAAGCGGGTCAGGGCGACGCTGGAGGTCCTCGGCAAGGTGTTCATGTTCCGCACCTGCGACGGACCGGAGCCGGGCCGGCGCAGCGGCTCGCCGTGCCTGGACTTCCACATCCGGCGCTGCGAGGCTCCGTGCATCGGCAACGTCGACAGAGCTGGCTACCGCAGGGCGATCGACGGCGTGATCGCCTTCCTCTCCGGCCGCTACCGGGAGATCGAGCGCGAGCTCGAGCACGAGATGCTGGCGGCGGCCGCCGAGCAGCGGTTCGAGGACGCCGCCCGCGAGCGCAACCGGCTGCGCGCGGTCCGCTCGCTCCTGGAGCGCCAGCGGGTCGCGCACGAGGGCGACGGCTCGCTTGACGCGATCGCGGTCGCCGCGGCGGAGGGCGAGGCCAACGCGCAGGTGTTCCAGATCCGCGACGGCGTGCTGGCCGACCGCCAGAGCTTCTACCTGGACAACGCCGCGGGATCCGAGCTGGGCGAGATCGCCGAGGCGTTCATTCTCCAGTACTACGCAAGCGCGATCTCGGTGCCGCCGCTGGTGGTGGTCCAGCGCGAGCTCGGCTCGGCACCCGCGCTGGCGCAGGCGCTGTCGGCGCGGCGGGGAGCCGCGGTCGAGATTCGAGCCGCCGAGCGCGGCGACAAGCGGCGCATCCTGGAGCTGGCCGAGCGCAACGCGCGGCTGGCGATCGACCAGGAGCGGCTGCGCTCGGAGCGGCGCCGCCAGCAGCGCGTCGAGGCGCTCGACGGCCTGCAGCGGGAGCTCGGCCTGGACTCGGTGCCGATGCGGATCGAGTGCTTCGACATCTCGACGCTGATGGGGACCAACACGGTCGCCTCGATGGTCGTGTTCGAGGGCGGGGCGCCGAAGCGGTCCGACTACCGACGCTTCCGCGTGTTCACCGTCGGGGACGCCGCCGCCGAGCTCGACGGCGGCGACTGGGGACCCGACGACTTCGCCGCGATGGAGGAGGTGCTCGGGCGCCGCAGCGCGCAGTGGGAGCACCAGCGCGACGTCTCGCCGCACGACCGGGACTACGACCCGAGCTTCGCGGCGCTTCCCAACCTGGTCGTGATCGACGGCGGCAAGGGCCAGCTGGCCGCCGGTCTGCGAGCGCTCCGAGGGTTCAGAGAGCGCGGCGTGACCGTGATCTCGCTCGCCAAGCGGATCGAGGAGGTGTTCATCCCGGGTCGCGCGGCGCCGCTGCTGCTCGCCCACGAGACGCCGGAGCTGCAGCTTCTGCAGCGCGTGCGCGACGAGGCGCATCGTTTCGCGATCACGCACCATCGCGCCCGTCGCGACCGTGCGCTGACCGCGTCCGTGCTCGACGACCTCCCCGGGGTCGGCCCGGCTCGCAAGCGGGCGCTGCTGGCCCACTTCGGGTCGCCCGACGCGGTCCTGGCCGCGTCACGTGAGGAGCTGGAGTCCGTTCCCGGCCTGCCGGGCAAGCTTGCGCGGGACGTCTACCGGGAGCTGCACAAGGCCGGGGTGTGAAGCGCCCTGGCGGTGGCGGGCCATGGCCGGCGGCTCGATGGTCGGCGGCTTGGTGCTCCATCCCGGCGCGCGTGGAAAGGGCCGCCCGCTGTGGGATCAGCGGCGAGCCACGAGTCCGGCCGAGCCTCATGCGGCAGGTGCTGGTTGTTGATGCTGCTCGGTGGGATCAGCGGCGAGCCACGAGTCCGGCCGAGCCGCTGCCGGGAGCCGCGCCGATCGTCAGCAGCGCCGCGCTCCCGGGCGGCAGCGGGACCGTGTAGACGTCACCCGCGGGCGTCACCGTGGTCGTCTGCGGCGCCGCGAGCAGCCCGGTCTGCGTCTCCTCGCCGAACGTCTCGCCCCCGAGCGTGACCCCTGACGTGGCGGTCAGGCTCGGGGCCTGGAGCGTCTCGAGCTGACCGGCCGGCGAGCCGGCGGTGCCAGGAGGCTGCTCGGCTGGGATCTGAAGCTGGATGTCGTGCTCGGCGAGCGGATCCTCGTTGATGAGCGTCACGCGCTCGGTTGCGCCGGCGCCGACCGTCGCCCAGATCTTCACCGGGCCGCCGGGGCCGGTCACGTTCACCAGCCGGGCGCCGGGCGGGAACGCCTGGGCGAACATCGCCAGGCCGTAGTACTCGGGGTGGACGAACGCCTGCCAGGTGCCGCCGGCTGTCTGGGAGACCGTGAATAGCTCGTAGGCAGATCCCGGGAGCATGTGGATGTTGACGCCGTCGACCCCGACGGCCGCGAGGTGAAACAGCGTGTCGAGCGCCCAGAGCGCCGACGCGAACGTGTCGCTGACGCCCTTGGCCCCCTCGCACGAGGCGGAGTTGAGCTCGTCGACCCGGAACTGCGCTCCATGGCGATGCGCGACGCGCACGTAGCGGGCCAGCGGCGCCGCCAGGCCCGCGGACGAGCGGTCCGCGAGCAGGTTGGCGATCGACGGGTAGCCGGGCGCGCGCGGGTCGGTCACGCACGCGCGCAGCGGGTAGCGGTGATAGGTGACCACCGCCAGTCGCGGAGCGTGGGCAGCGAACCGCCAGAGCCTGCCCATCCACGCGGGGCCCGAGAGCGCGGGACCGGCGAGCGGCACGTCGGGCAGCACGCGCGCCCACTGCTGGAACTGCCGCGTGTAGTCGGCCAGGTCGTAGCCGCGCGGGCGGGCGTGGTAGACGTGGCCGCGGCCGTCCGCGTACCAGGGGAAGATCGAGTAGAGGTCGGGCTCGTTGCCGATCTCCAGCGCGTCGATGTAGCGTCGGCCGATCGCGCCAACCAGCGTCCGGCCCTCGGCGGCGGCGATCGCGGCGCGGCCGGCCGCGAGGTTGATCCCCAGGATCAGCCGCGCGTTCAGATCCGCGGCGAGCGCGCGTGTGGTGCGCAGCCAGCCAGGCGTGATCCGGTAGTAGATCCCGCCCTGGGGGATCATCCCGCGGATCGGCCACCACGATCCATCGGTGCTGTCGCCGCCGACCCTGATCACCGGTGATTGCCCGGGCGCCAGGCCCTGCAGCAGCCCGAGCAGCACCGGGTCGATCGCGAGCGGATCGCGTCCGGTGTACTGGTGCATCGCGCGGTACTCGAAGGAGACGCCGACGAAGCCGTCGCCCATCGGCTGCCCGGTCGCGGTGGTCCCCACGGTCGCCTGCAGCACGTCGGCCGTCGCCCCCGCCGGTGCGAGGACGAACGCGAGCAGGGCCGCCGCGACGGCGAGCCAGGCGCGGCGGCGCGGCACGGGCGCCATAGTTGCACACGCACAGAGGCGACGCGCGCTTGCCGGCTGCGCGCCGGCCGGGCGAAGTCGCCGCCCGTCCGCGCCGATCGTCAAGCTTACGTGGCAGATGGAGGCGTCTGCGCTCACCGACCTGGTCGTGATCACCGGCTTCTCGGGCGCGGGCAAATCGACCGCGATGGCGGCCTTCGAGGACGAGGGCTACTTCTGCGTCGACAACCTGCCGCCGGAGATGATCCGCTCGCTGGTGGAGCTCTTCATGCACTCGGGCTCGAAGGTCGCGCGGGCAGCGGTCGTCTCCGACGCTCGGGGCGGCAGCCACTTCCAGCGGCTGGCGTCGATGCTCGACGAGCTGCGAGCCGGCGGCGTTCGCCACCGGATCCTGTTCCTGGAGGCCGACGAGGAGACGCTGCTGACCCGCTACAAGGAGACGCGTCGCCGCCACCCGCTGGCGCCGACCGGCTCGGTCGCGGAGGGGATCGTCCGCGAGGGCGAACTGCTGGCCCCTCTGCGGCAGCGGGCCGATGCGGTGATCGACACGAGCGGGCTGACCGCCGCGATGCTGCGCAGGCGGCTGACCGACGAGCTGCTGCCGTCCAAGACGCCGGGACGGCTGGCGATCACCTTCCAGAGCTTCGGCTTCAAGTTCGGGCCCAGCCGCGACGCCGACCTGCTGCTCGATGTCCGCTTCCTGCCCAATCCGCACTACGAGCCACAGCTGCGAAAGCTGACCGGGGCCGACCCTGCGGTGGTCTCCTTCATAAACCGCTCCGGCGCGCTGGACGAGTTCTACGACCATCTGCACCCGCTGCTGGACTACCTGCTGCCGCAGTACCTGGCAGAGGGAAAGGCGCACCTGGTCGTGGCGGTGGGATGCACGGGGGGCAGGCACCGCTCGGTTGCGATCGCCCTTCACCTCGCCGAGCGCTACCGCGGCTATTCCGGCTATCTCGTGGACGTGGTCCACCGCGACGTCGAGGAGCCGGCGTGATCGATCACGTCGGGTTCGAGGTGTCGGACCTGCGGCGGTCGGCACGCTTCTACGACGCGGTCTTCTTCGCGCTCGGCGCCCGGCGGATGCTTGAGTCAGAGCACGCGCTCGCGTACGGGATCAACGGGCCTCTGGTCTGGTTCGTGGTTCGCGGACGACCGCCGGCGGCCGGCTACGGTCACCTGGCGCTGCAGGCGAGCGGCAAGGCGGCGGTCGACGCGGCGCACGCCGCGGGGCTGGCCAAC
Organism: Actinomycetes bacterium; assembly: GCA_021846845.1. GTDB lineage: Bacteria > Actinomycetota > Thermoleophilia > Solirubrobacterales > Solirubrobacteraceae > Palsa-465. The sequence goes on from JAJZWB010000034.1 coordinate 8,524, forward strand.
GGAGGCGTTGACGACGGCTCTCCCGGCCGGCGTCCCCAGTACGGCAGTCGCTGCTACGCCGGATACCTGCTCGATCCGGACCGGCTCCGCGTCGAGATCGTCTCACGTCGCTAGCACCGCGTCCGGCGGCGAGCGTTGCCCTGAGGTAGTGTGTCGTCCAGCCGGGTCACCCCCGCGCCGAAAACTCGCTGTCGGCAAACGGAGGCATCGAAGAGCATGGCTGTACGCGTCGCGATCAACGGCTTCGGAAGGATCGGCCGAAACGTGCTCCGCGCTGCCCACGAGCGCGGCGACGAGATCGACTGGGTCGCTGTCAACGACCTCGTTGACCACAGGACGATCGCTCACCTGCTCAAGTACGACTCCAACTACGGACCGTTCCCGGGCGAGGTGACGGCAACCGACGCGGGACTGTCGGTGGGAGGGCGCGAGCTGCGGGTGCTCGGGGAGAGCGACCCCGGGGCGCTGCCCTGGGGCGAGCTCGGGGTCGATGTCGTGATCGAGTCCACCGGGCGGTTCACCGACAGGGAGAACGCGTCCAGGCACCTTGCCGCGGGCGCCCGCAAGGTCGTGATCTCGGCCCCGGCCACAGACCCGGACACGACGGTCGCGCTGGGCGTCAACTTCGACGATGCCTACGATCGCGACCGCCACCATGTGATCTCCAACGCCTCGTGCACGACCAACTGCCTGGCGCCGGTCGCCAAGGTGCTGCACGACACGGTCGGGATCAGGCACGGCCTGATGACCACGATTCACGCCTACACCGCCGACCAGCGGCTGCAGGACATGCCCCACCGCGACCTGCGCCGCGCGCGCGCCGCGGCGGTCAACCTGATCCCCGCCTCGACCGGGGCGGCGAAGGCGATCGGCTCGGTGATCCCAGAGCTCAAGGGCCGCCTGCACGGAATGGCCGTTCGTGCCCCCGTTCCGACCGGCAGCGTCGTCGACCTGACCGTCGAGGCTGAGCGCGAGACCACCGTCGAGGAGGTCAACGCCGCCTTCAGGGACGCCGCCCGGGAGGGGCCGATGAGGGGGCTGCTCGCCTACACCGAGGACCCGATCGTCTCCTCCGACATCGTCAAGAACCCGGCGTCGTCGATCGTTGATGCCCAGCTGACCTCGGTGATGGAGGGCACGATGGTCAAGGTCATCGCCTGGTACGACAACGAGTGGGGCTACTCCAACCGTCTCTGCGACCTGGTCCAGCGGCTGTTTTGAGACGACTCGCGGACCTGGGCGACCTTCGGGGAAGGCGGGCGCTCGTCCGGGTCGACTTCAACGTCCCGCTGACCGGGGACGGGCCGGCGCAGGTCGCCGACGACACGCGCATCCGTGCGGCGCTGCCGACGATCGCGGCGCTGCGCGAGCGCGGCGCGGCGGTCGTGCTCGTCTCGCATCTCGGCCGTCCTCGCGATCGCGAGCCCGAGCTGTCGCTGGCGCCGGTGGGCCGCCGCCTGTCGCAGCTGCTGGAGGCCCCGGTGAGGCTCGCGCCCGGGACGCGCGGTCCCGCGATCGAGCGGATGGCCGCAGAGCTCGGTCCCGCCGAGGTGATGCTGCTGGAGAACATCCGCTACGAGCCGGGCGAGACTCGCAACGATCCTGAGCTCGCGGCTGACCTCGCCAGGCTCGCGGACGTTTACGTGAACGACGCCTTCGGCGCCGCGCATCGCGCGCACTCCTCGACCGAGGGCGTCGCGCGGCTCGTGCCCGAGCGGGCCGCCGGCCTGCTACTCGAGCGTGAGGTGACGACCCTGACCGAGCTGCTGCGCGAGCCCGTCCGGCCCCTGGTGGCGGTCCTCGGCGGGGCCAAGGTCGCGGACAAGCTCGGGGTGATCGAGGCGTTCCGGAGCGTCGCCGACACCATCCTGATCGGCGGCGCGATGTGCTTCCCGTTCCTGCGCGCGCTCGGCCACCCGGTGGGCTCCTCGCTATGCGACGAGGGGGACGTCGAGCTGGCGCGTGGATTGACCGGCACCGGCACCGGCGCCGAGCTCGTGCTGCCCAGCGATCTGGTGATCGCGGAGCGCCTGGACGCGGGCGCCGCAGCGACCGCGATCGACGGCGTCGATGTGCCTGACGGGATGATGGGGTGCGACATCGGGCCGGCGACGGCCGCCGCGTACGCGGCCCGGATCCGGAGCGCAGGCACCGTGTTCTGGAACGGGCCGATGGGGGCGTTCGAGATCGAGCAGTTCGCCGCCGGGACGCGGGTCGTGGCCGAGGCCGTGGCCGCCAGCAGCGCGGTCACCGTCGTGGGCGGCGGCGACTCGGCCGCCGCGCTGCAGCGGTTCGGGCTGGCGGATCGGGTGACGCACCTGTCGACCGGAGGGGGAGCCTCGCTGGAGCTGATCGAGGGCCGGTCCCTGCCCGGCGTGGAGGCGCTGGCATGAGTGACCGAACGCCGCTGATCGCGGGGAACTGGAAGCTGCACAAGACGATCGCCGAGGCCGAGCAGTTCATCCAGGCGCTGCTGCCTCGCGTCTCCACCGCCGAGGGCGTCGACGTGGCCATCTGCCCTTCCTTCACCGCGCTGGAGGCGATGGTCGACTCGACCCGTGGCTCGCGGGTCGCGGTGTACGCGCAGAACATGCATCAGGCCGACCACGGGGCGTTCACGGGCGAGGTCTCGGCGGCGATGCTGACCGAGCTTGACGTGGGAGGCGTGATCCTCGGGCACTCCGAGCGGCGGGAGCTGTTCGCAGAGACCGATCGGGCGCTGGCGCAGAAGGTGCCGGCCGCGCTCGCTGCGGGGCTGGTGCCGGTGCTGTGCGTCGGCGAGACCGAGGAGGAGCGTGAGGCCGGCGACACCGAGCGCAAGCTCCGCCACCAGGTCCAGGAGGGCCTGGCGCGGGTGGACGCAGAGCGGCTGGGGGAGGTGGTGATCGCCTACGAGCCGATCTGGGCGATCGGCACCGGTCTCGTCGCGACCCCAGAGCAGGCGCAGGACGCGATCGCGTTCGTTCGCGCGCTGGTCGCCGGTCGCTCGCGTGAGCAGGCCGAGCGCGTGCGGATCCTCTATGGGGGCAGCGTCAAGGCCGACAACGCCGCCGAGCTGCTGGCGCTGCCCGATGTCGATGGCGCGCTGGTCGGCGGCGCTAGCCTAGACCCCGAGTCATTCGCGGAGATCGTCGCCGCGGCCTTGGAAGGCTGAAGCGTGCCCGGCTGGACGGTGCCGGATTCGCCGTCGAAGCTGCCGGTGGCGAGCGCGGCGCTCGTCGTGCTCGACGGCTGGGGCGTCGCGGAGCCCGGTCCCGGAAACGCTGTCTCGCTCGCCTCCACACCGGTGTTCGACGCCCTCTGGGAGGCGTTTCCGAAGACCACCCTCGATGCCTGCGGGCTCGCCGTCGGCCTTCCGGACGGGCAGATGGGCAACTCGGAGGTCGGGCACCTGAACCTTGGTGCGGGCAGCGTCGTGATGCAGGACCTGACGAGGATTGACGCCGCGGCCCGGGAAGGCTCGTTCGCGGACAACGCCACCATCCGAGCTGCGCTCTCCGGCGCGCAGCGAGTCCATCTGATCGGCCTCGTGTCCGACGGCGGAGTGCACTCGAGCCTGGAGCACCTGCGAGCTCTGATCGAGCTAGCGGCCGCCCTGGAGGTCCCGGACCTGGTCGTGCACGCCTTCACCGACGGCCGGGACACGCTCCCCATGTCCGGCGCCGGGTTCCTGGAGCGCGTGGACGGATGGATTGAGTCGTTCGGCCGCGGGCGGATCGGCTCGGTCGTCGGCCGCTTCTGGGCCATGGATCGTGATCGCCGCTGGGACCGCGTCAGGCTCGCGTACGACATGCTCGTCCACGGTCGCGCCGAGCATCGCTTCGAGCGCGCCGCCGACGGCGCGCGGGCGGCCTACGAGCGCGGCGAGACGGACGAGTTCATCGCGCCGACGCTGATCGGCGCCGACGCGCGGATCCGACCCGGAGACAGCGTGCTGGCGTTCAACTTCCGTCCCGACCGGATGCGTGAGATCACCAGCGCCCTGGCGGAGCCAGGCTTCTCACGGTTTGACCGGGGGGGATCCGATCCGGTCTCCCGCTGCGCGACGATGACCGAGTACGAGGAGGGATGGCCGTACCCGGTCGCGTTCGCGCCGGCCCGGCCGGCGACCACGATCGGCGCCGTGATCGCGGCCCGCGGCGAGCGCCAGCTGCACGTCGCGGAGACCGAGAAGTACCCGCACGTGACGTACTTCTTCAACGGGGGCGAGGAGTCGCCGTACAGCGGCGAGCGGCGCGAGCTCGTGCCCTCGCCTCGTGACGTGCCGACCTACGACCGCAAGCCGCAGATGAGCGCGCCGGAGGCGGCGGCCGCGTTCACGTCGGCCTGGCGCGCGGCGGGGGACGGCGGCTACCGGTTCGGGATCATCAACTTCGCCAACGCCGACATGGTCGGGCACACCGGGGTCATCCCGGCGGCGGTGGAGGCGATCGAGACGGTCGACCGCTGTCTGGGAGAGGTGGTTCAGACCGTGCTCGCGACCGGCGGCGCGTGCCTGATCACGGCCGACCACGGCAACGCCGACCACATGCTCGAACCCGACGGCTCGCCCAACACCGCGCATTCGCTCAACCCGGTTCCGGTGATCGTCACCGTTTCGAACCGCGTCCGCCCCTTGCGCCTGCGCACCGGCGGCGTGCTCGCGGACGTGGCCCCGACGCTGCTGGAGATGCTCGGGATAGAGCAGCCGGAGGCGATGACCGGTTCGACGCTGATCGTCCGCTGACCGCGCGACCGCCTCCGGCGGCCCGACCCGCCTCCGCCTCGGGCGCTCAGCCCGTGGCCGGGTGCGTGGGAGTCGACCCGTTGGGCGCCAGCAGGTCGAAGCCGTCCGGCGTGTGCAGCATCCCGGGCGACCGCCCGGAGCGGCCGTTGACACCGTACTGCCAGACGATCGACTTGGTGACCGGATCGATCGCCACCACCCGATCGTTGTAGTCGTCGTTGGCCATGAACACTCCGCTCGGCAGGCGCTCGACGAGCGACGGCTGGTTGAGCATGCCGGGACCGCTGGCCACGTCGTAGCGGTAGAGGATCCGTCCGGCGCGGTTGAACTCGATGATCTGTCCCGGGGTCGAGTAGTCCGCGATCAGATAGAGATCGGGCCCGAGCTGCTGCGGATCGGACGGATAGGCGATCGGGAGGTGAACCGTCCAGATGAGATGCCCGGTGTGCGTGTACTCCGACACCCAGGAGCCGGTGATCTCGGAGACCAGCATGTTCCCGTCCGCCAGCGGCGTGTCGCCGTTGGGGCTCCCCATCGAGGTGGGCGGGTTGTGGGAGCAGACCCCGGTCGTCCCGACCTGGTGCGCGACGGTCCCGTTCGGGTTGATGATCAGGACCCGGCAGTTGTCCGCGTCGGCCACGCTGATCTGTCCGTTGGGCAGAAGGTATGCGTCGTCCGGCTCGTGCAGGAAGCCCTGCGCGGTTCCGATCTGCCGGGGATGCCCGTACTCCCAGATGATCCTGCCGGAGGGGTACGCGATCTCCTGCAGGGTCTCGTTCTCCTCCTGGTTGGTGAGGATCGCGGTGCCGTGGCGGACGAAGAAGGCGTCGTCCGGGAAGAAGAACCCGTAGCGATCGGGAGGCGAGCCCGCGGATGGGAATCGCCAGAGGATGTTCATCGACGAGTTCATGAGCAGGAGCCGGTTGTTCGCGCGGTCGGCGATCAGCAGCTTGTCGCCGAAGTAGGGGGATCCGGCTCCGAGCGTGCCCGCGCTGCCGAACGCGGCGTTCGGCTCCATCATCTGAACGGCCGAGATCTGGGTGCCGCCGGACTCACCGCCGACCAGCCACGCGCGCGACCCCAGAACCGCGACCCCGGCGTGTGAGACGGGCACCTGGAGGCGGCCGGCCACGAGCGCCCGCTCGGTGACCTGGTCGTACGCCCACACCGTACCGACGGTGTCCAGCCCTCCGGGGCCGTTCGCGGACACGGCCGGCTCAAGCTGGGTGGTGCCGACGCCCGTGGTGGCGCTCTGCGGCGTCGTCGTGTCGCCCCCCGCGAGATAGATCCGGCCCTGGAGCACGACCGCGGCGGAGGCCTCGAGCGGCTCGGGCAGGTGGGAGACGATCGACGCTGAGCGCGTGGCCGGATCGACCACCTGCACGTCATCGACCGGCTTGCCGGCCTGGGCGCCGCTCAGGGCCTCGCCGCCGAAGACGTAGAGCTTTCCCCCGAGCGCCGCGACCGCGGGATAGCGGACCGGGATCGGCAGGGAGGCGACGGTCTGGAACGTGCGCCCGTCGGTCGTCGCGAGGACCTGGGGGTCGGGCCCGGACCCGTCGTAGCCGCCCACCACGTAGGTGGTCGCGCCGATCGTGGCGGCCGCAGCGTCCGAGCGGGGCGTCGGCAGCGGGCCGGCTCCGCCCGAGGGCGAGGACGGGAAGGCCTCCACGGCCGCGACGGTTGCCGGAGATCCTCCGCCGAACACCAGGTCGCGGCCTCCGACGACCGCTCCGGCCGCGTCATGTACGCCCGCGTGCAGGCTCCCGATCTGGGCCAGAGCGCCGCTGGCGGTGTCCAGCGAGAACACGCCGCTGGCGGAGGTGGACCCGTTCAGGCCGCCGAGCAGGACCAGCCGCCGCCCCGCGCCGGGCAGCACGATCTCCCGGCTGATCGGCGCCGCCAGCCGCCAGGGCAGCAGTCCCGCCTCGATCGCCGGCGCGAACGGGCGGCGCGCGTCTCTCAGGCCGGCAGCGCCCCGGTGGAGCGCGGCGGCGGGAGACTGACCGCCGCCGGAGCCCGCCACCAGTCGCACGAATCCGACGACGATCACGACCGCCACGAACAACGCCACCGTCCGCCGGATCGCCAGGGCCCGACGCCGCTGCCGGCGACGGCGCTCGCGCTCCCGCTGGCGCTCGAGCTGTCTGCGTCGGTCGCGGACGTTGTCTGATCGGGCGCTCATCTCTGGTGAAGCCGCGCATGCGGCTGAGCCTGCCGGCCTCCCACCGGCCCGAACGCGCGCTTCACGCGTCGATGGTCCACGATACCGGTAGCCCCGGTCGGGCCGCCCCGGTCCGGCCGACTGTGCTCAAATCCGAGCCGGGCCCGTCATAGCGGCCCCGTATCGAAGTGAACTCTCATCAACCTTCAACACTCGGCTTAGGTGCGCGACGGAGGCTCGGCCACATGCCAACGATCCCAGCCCGGCCCCCCGCGGGGCACAAGACGACCGGCGCCCTGCTCGGCGCTCTGAGATGTGCGCCTTGAGCGAGTCGGGTGCCCACGACCGCGGTGCGACGGCCGGCGATCGGCCGCCGCTGATCGTCTCCCGGGTCCAGGCCCGCACCGAGCCCCTGAAGGCGCTCGCGATCGCGACGTCGCGCCTGCTGTGGAGCCGGCGGGCGGAATCATGGGAGCTTGAGGGATCGACAACCACGAGCGGCGTGGTCGACGCCGTCCTGGCCCGGTGCGGCGAGGCTCGCTCGGGGGTCGCGATCGACCTTGGCTGCGGCTCGGGGCAGGTCACGTTCGGGCTGGCGGCGGGATGCGACCGCGTGCTCGGCGTCGACATCAACGCGCGGGCGATCGAGATGCTCGCGGAGCGGGCGCGGCGCGAGGGCGTCGGCAACGTCGAGGCGTTCGTCCATCCGCTGGAGACCCTCGACCTCGCGCCTGCCAGCGTCGACCTGGTCGTGTCCAACTACGCCCTGCATCACCTTCGTGACGCCGACAAGCGGGAGCTCATCGAGCGCACGCTCGTCTGGCTGCGGCCGGGTGGCAGGCTGGTGATCGGCGACATGATGTTCGGCCGGGGCGCGGACGCGTCCGACCGGCGGATCATCCTGGGGAAGGTGCAGGGGCTCGCGCGCCGCGGGCCCGGCGGCTGGTGGCGGATCGTCAAGAACGCCGGACGCTTCCTGCTGCGCTTCCAGGAGCGGCCGCTGCGGCCCGCTGCCTGGGAGGCGATGCTGCGCGAGGCCGGCTTCGCCGATCTCCGGACGGCTCGCGTCGTGGCCGAGGCCTGCGTGATCTCCGCCACCAAGCCCGGCCGGGAACCGCCCTCCTGAGCGCAAGTCCCCGGGCTGCCCGCCGGCCCCTCCGAGCGCTCAGGGGCAGGCCGTCCCGAGGTTGCTGACCTGGGGGGCGGTGGTGATCTTGGCCACCCCGGGCACGCCGCCCGCGGCGGTCAGGGACAGCAGCCCGGATCGGTCGTTCTTCAGGTAGTAGTCGAAGAAGGCGGTCGACGTCCTCGCCACATAGTTCCTGGGCGGACCGGGGCTCACGTATGGCTGAAGGTGCTCCCGCCAGGTCTCGAGCGACGACTGCTTCGATTGAGCGCCGTCCTGCAGCAGGTCCACGAAGTACTTCGGTGCCGGGGCCTGGTTGTAGAGGGTGGCGCTGCAGCCGGGGCGGTTGACGGCGTCCTCGTCGCCCTGCGTCACCAGCAGCGGAGTGCTGCCGCCGCTGAAGTAGCTGCCGCCGAAGCCGGAGAGCTCGGCTCCGGACATGATCACCGCCGCCTTCACCGCGTGGTCCATGCAGCAGGTGTTGGCGGCCACGGCGAGGCTCACGTCGCCTCCGTCCGATTGTCCGGCCACGGCGATCTCGTTGACGTTCACCAGGTGATAGAGGGGGCTCTGCGGATTGTTGGCCTGGGCCATCAGCACCGAGATCACGAAGCGCAGATCGTTGGGGTGGTTGACGATGTCCGATTCGTTGGGACCGCCAGGCCACGAGGGCGCCGTGAGCGGATAGGTCGGCGCGGCCACCACGTAGCCCGCTCGCGTCCAGGCGTCCATCAGCCCCGAGTAGGCCGAGACGGGCGTGTAGTAGCCCTGTGAGAAGACGATCAGGGGGAAGGGCCCGCTGGCCATCGCGGCTGGCGCGCCGGGTCGCTCGGCGCCGCCGGCGCTCCCTGAGGCTGGATACCTGATCTGCGTGGGCAGGATCCGCGCGGGCGCTCCGGCGGAGGTCTTGCCGGTCGCGACCGAGGGCGACGCCGGCTCGACGATCTGCTCGGACTGGATCCCGACCGCGTACGGCGGCCCCGGCGGTCGGACATGGACCCGGCGGGTGGTCGTCGTGGAGACCACGGTCGAGGTGGCGGCCGCGCCCGTTTGCGTCCCGGTGCTGGCGATCGTCGCGGTGGTGCGACCCTGCGTGCCACCACGGATGCCGGTCCAGATGCGCACCGCGGCAACCGCGACAGCGGCGAGCGCCACGAGTGCCACTGCGCGACGCAGCGCGTGGTTAGGTCGCGGTTTCCGGCGTTGTGGCCCTCGTGGGCGCCTCGTCGTGGCGCTCATCGGTAACCGGGCAATTTAGAGCCAGTCGTGGGCGTCTTCCCTGAGGCTCTCCTCGCGGGTGTCGGGCGGCGCTCTGCGCCGGATCGGCGATCGGCACAGGCCTTGACAGGAAATCTAAGTATGCTAGGCTCAGGTTTAGTAAACCCCGGAAAGTGAGGTATGCAATGGCCCTGATCCGCTGGGAGCCGATCCGAGAGCTGGACACGATCCAGAGCGAGTTCAACCGGCTGTTCAACTCCTTCTTCGATACCCCCACGGCCGGCTCCGGCAGCGGCTCGCCGCGCCGGTGGGTGCCGCCGATGGACCTGATCGAGACCGAGGGCGAATATGTCCTCCGCGCCGACCTGCCGGGCCTCGCCGAGAACGACGTCAAGATCGAGCTTGATGAGAACGTCCTCACTGTCTCAGGCGAGCGCAAGGCCGAGCACGAGCACCGCAAGGCGGGCTACTACCGGGTCGAGCGCAGCTTCGGCTCCTTCCGGCGGTCTCTGACGCTGCCGGAGGGCGTCGACGCGGACGCGATCCAGGCGACCTTCAACCATGGCGTGCTCGAGGTGAAGGTCCCCAAGCCCGCCCAGCGCCAGCCGCGCAGGGTCAGGATCTCTGTCGGGGATCGTGAGGCGCAGCCGGCCGAGATCGAGGGCTCCGAGACCGTGCGCGCATAGCCGCCTGAGCAGGAGCGTGGGCCCGGGCCTGCGTCCGGGCCCACGATAGTGCGCCAGCGAGCGTCGCCGGCGCGCGCAGGACCCAGCGCCGGCTCTCGGGGTGGCCGTCTGACCGCCGTTCCGCCCCAACCGCGAGCGGCATGTAGGGTCCGGGCCGTGTTCGAGATCCTCGCTCGCTGCTCGCAGTCGCTCGCCCGCCGCGGCGTGCTGCGTCTCGCTCACGGAACCGTTCAGACGCCGGCGTTCGTGCCGCTTGCGACCCGCGGCGCGGTCAAGACGCTGGAGGCGCGTGACCTGGCCGCGCTCGGGTACGAGATGGTGCTGGGCAACACCTTCCACCTGATGCTGGCGCCGGGCCCCGAGCTCGTCGCGGCGCTGGGCGGCCTGCATGAGATGATGCGCTGGCCGGCGTCGATCATCACGGACTCCGGCGGCTTCCAGGTGTTCTCACTCGGCCATGGCGGCGTCGCGGACGAGATCAAGGGGCGCGGCCGCGGCGCCGACGGCGCCGGCGCGGTCCTCCGGATCGAGGAGCGCGGAGTGCGCTTCCGCTCCTACATCGACGGCGCGAAGCGCTTCATCGGCCCGGAGACCTCGATGGAGGTCCAGGCGGCACTGGGCTCCGACATCGCCCTCGCGTTCGACGAGTGCACGCCGTTCCACGTCACCCGGGACTACACGGCGCGTTCGATGGAGCGCACGCATCGCTGGCTGGCGCGCTGCCTGGACTGGCACGGCCGGCACGGCCCACCGGGGCAGGTCGTGTACGGGATCGTTCAGGGGGGTGTGGAGCGCGATCTGCGGCAGGTCTCGGCCGAGGCGGTCGCGGCCAGCGCATGCGATGGGATCGCGATCGGAGGCTCGCTCGGCGCCGACAAGGCCCAGATGCACGAGGTCGTCGGCTGGTGCACGTCGGCGCTGCACCGGCTCGCGCCCGAGCGTCCCCGGCACCTGCTCGGGATCGGCGAGATCGACGACCTGGTGATCGGGGTTCAGGCCGGGATCGACACATTCGACTGCGCGATGCCGACCCGGCTCGCGCGTCATGGCGTGGCGCTCGTCCCGGACCCGGGCGCTCGCTGGCGCCTGGACCTGACGGCGAGCGCCCGGCGCACGGAGACGGCCCCGATCCTCGACGGCTGCCCGTGCCCCACGTGCGCGGCGGGCCACTCACGCGGCTACCTGCACCACCTGTTCCGCGCGCGAGAGATGACCGCCCTGCGGCTCGTCACGCTGCACAACCTCGCCTTCATCGCTTCGCTGATGGCCGACCTGCGCGCGGCGATCGAGACCGGAGGGCTGCCCGAGGCCGCCGCGGCGCTGCTCGCCGGCGCCGCGCCGGGATCGTGGTCTGCGCGATGAGCCCGGGTCTGCGGGAAGATGCCATGCGCTGAACGGCGTTCCCCGGCGTTGAAGGTGGCCGGTCCTCCGAGTCGAACGGCGTGAGAGGGCGCGCGTGGCTGCACCCATGCGGCCGGGCCATATTTCGACCCAAACACCGGACTGATCTACCTCCGAGCCCGCCACTGCGACCCGAGCACCGGGCATCGCTGAGCAGTCGCATGCCGGCGTACAGGTGCGGGCGTCGGGTCAAGCAGGCGTCCAGGGGCGATTGCTGATTCGGGCTGGGAACCGCAGCCGCGACGCCCGGTGGGCGCGCGGGAGCGCGGCCAACGAACCCGAGCTCTGGCGGTGGGCTGGCTCTGGCCGGGTCTGGCTCTGGCCGGGTCTGGCTCGGCGGTGGGCTACTTCGTGTAGCGGTTGATGATCGCCTGCAGCTGCGCGACCGCCGAGTTGACGTCGCGCGCGACCACCTGCTGGTAGTGCACCACGGTCGGCGAGGTGCCGCTGGAGATCGTCACGGCCGCGACCACGATCACCACGAGCACCACGAGCAGAGCCAGGAAGGCGAGCACGCGGCCGGCGCCGCGTCTCGAGGGAGGACGGCGCTCCTCCGGCCCGCGCCGTGCGTAGGCGGCCGCCTCCGACCTCGTGGGACGGCGGGCCGGCACCTGCCGGGGCGCCCGCGCGGCCGGGGCCGACCGGGTCGTCGGGCGCGGCGCCACGCGGGTGGAGGCGGTGCGCTCATCGCTGACCACCCGGGTGGCTCCGGTCGCCGCCTCGGTGACCATGCTGGGTGGCGCGATCCCGCGCAGGCCGTCGGTCAGCGATTCGGCCAGCTCCAGCGCGTCGGCCGGCCGCCGTCTGGGGTCGATCGCCAGCGCACCGGCGACAGCCTGGGCCAGCGCGGCCGGCACGTCGGGGTTGAGCTCGTCCAACGGGATCGGAGACTCGCGCTGCTGCTTGAGCGCCAGCTCCGACAGGGAGGAGGCCTCGTAGGGCAGCCGCCCCGAGATCAGCTGGTAGGCCACCACTCCGAGGGAGTAGAGATCCGCCTGCGGACCGGCGCCCTCGCCGCGGGCCTGCTCAGGGGAGAGGTAGGCGGCCGTGCCGAGCACCGATCCGGCCTGCGTGATGCTCGACTGGTCGGTGGCCCTCGCGATTCCGAAGTCGGCGAGCTTGACGACGTTGGAGTCGGACACGAGCAGGTTCCCGGGCTTGACGTCCCGGTGCACTACGCCATTGCGATGGGCGTAGTCCAGGCCGCGGCAGGCCTGCGTGACGATCTCCACCGCGCGGGACACCGGTAGGTGGCCGCGGTCGCGCAGCAGCTCCGCGCACGAGCTGCCGGCCACGTGCTCCATCACGATGAAGTGCTGATGGTGCCCCGAGTCGAAGCCGAAGTCGAACACCTGCACGATGTTCGGGTGCACGAGCCGCGCGGCGGCCAGTGCCTCCCTTCGGAAGCGTGAGACGAACGTCGGGTCGTCCGCGAGGTGCTCGGCTAGCAGCTTCAGCGCTACGTAGCGCTCCAGACGGTTGTCGAACGCCAGGTGGACCGTCGACATCCCGCCGACGCCCAGGCGGCCCTCTATCCGGTATCGCCCTGCGATCGTCGTCGTGCTCGTCACTGTCAGTTGCCCGCGCTGATGCCGCCGTTGGCCTGCGTACTGGAGCTGGAGGTCGCTCCGCCGATGCCGGCGCCGCCGTTGCTCGTGGTCGAAGTACCCGAGCTGGCCGTTCCGGTTGCGGTGCCGGCGCTGGACGTGCCGCTTGCCGAGGAGCTGGACTGCGTGCCGGTTCCGGTCGCCGCCGGGGTGGTGCTGGAGGTCGTGGAGCTGGAGCTGGAGCTGGAGCTGGACTTGGAGCTGGTGCTCGAGCTGGTCGTGCTCCCGGTCGAGCTGGTGGGCGTCGAGGTCGTGCAGCTGGAGGAGGCGAGCTGGGCGATCGTCGTCGCGCCCTGACCGAGGTTTCGGATCAGGGTCGGGTCGATGCTTCCCGGCAGGTTGTCGACCGCGCTTGTCAGCGCGGACGCGGCACCCTGGGCCTGCGTGCACTGACCCGCCGCGACCGCGGACGAGATCGCGTTCAGCTGGCTGGCCAGGTTCGATGACTGGCCCGCGGACAGCAGGCCCGTGCTGCTGCCGCAGGCGACAACGAACGCGGCCGTGAAACCGAGGCCGCCGGCCAAGAATGCTCTGGAGCCGTAGCCCATGCCGGGGCTGACTTTAGAGAGTGCCGCAGTTTGCTTCCGGTTAGGGGCTCCTACTGGCCGTACTGCAGGCGCTCGGCGAGCGAATCGGGAAGTCGCGCCGCCCTGATGGCGGCAGCTGCGCCGGCGATGTCGTACATGGTCCGGCGGTAGACCGCCACCCACTGATCGATATCAAGCTCCAGCCACGACGCCCGCGGGTCCCCGTCGCGCGGCTGGCCGACGCTTCCCGGGTTCAGGAGCCAGTTGCCCTCGGCAAGGTCCAGCTCCTCTTCCTCTGCTCGGGTCTGCCCGGTTGCGGTCTCGCCGGGCGCGCGAGAGAAGCTCAGGGCCACGTGCGAATGGCCGATCAGCGCCACCCGGCGGGCCTGGACGTCGAAGCACAGCTCGGCCTGCAACGGCGACAGCACGTACTCCCAGATCGGGTCGCGGGGGCTGGCGTGGTAGAGGGCGACCGCCTCCTGTACCTGGAAGGGCTCGAGACCCTCCAGGAACTCGCGCGTTCGCGGCGTGATCGTCTCCTGCGTCCAGCGGGCCGCCAGCGCGGCGCCGCGTGAGAACTGCGACAGCGGGATCGTGCCGGTGACCCCGAGGTCGTGGTTGCCGGCGAGGCAGATCGCGGCGTGCTCACGCGCCAGGTCGACGCACGCGTCCGGGTCGGCGCCGTAGCCGACCAGGTCTCCAAGGCACCAGAGCTCCTGGCAGTCGGTCTCGGCGACCGCGTCCAGCACCGCATCGAACGCATGGCGGTTGCCGTGAATGTCGGACACGATCGCGACTCGCATCACTACAGTCTCGCGGGTGAGGCGGGCATCCTGCTTTCGGGTCGCCTGGCCGGGCCTACTCGCCGTCGCCGCGGCGGAGGGCGCGCGCCGGCTGCTGACCCCCCGCGCGCCGGTCCCCGCGCCAGTGGCGGTGAGGCCGGAGGATCACTTCAGCGCAGCCGAGATCGCGCGCGCTCGCGCCTACGCGCGCCCCCAGTTGGCGCTCGCACTGGCGCGGAGCGCGCTCGATGCCGCGACCCTCGCGCGGCTGGTGCGCCATCCGCCTGGCGCGCGGCGTCGATCGGCGTCGCGTCCGCTGCTGGGCGGCGCGGCGACGGCCGTGGGCCTGTCGACGGCGCTCACGCTTCAGGCGCTGCCACTGCGCGCGATCTCCCGACGTCGCGCTCGCGCCGCCGGGCTCGACACCCAGTCGTGGCGTGCCTGGGCTGAGGATCTGGCGAAGGCGACCGCGATCCAGACGGGCTTCGCGGCTGCCGCCGGCGCCGCCGCGGTCCACGCCACCCGGCGCTGGCCGCGCGGCTGGTGGTTGGCCGGCGCGGCGGGGTCGGTGGCGTTCGGCACCGGTCTGGCGGCGCTCGCCCCGGTGCTGCTCGACCCGATCTTCAACGACTTCAAGCCCCTGCCCGAGGGCCAGACACGTGGCGACGTGCTGGCACTGGCGCAGGCCGCGGGGGTCGCCGTGCGTGAGGTGTACTCGGTCGACGCCAGCCGGCGGACGACCGCGGCGAACGCATACGTCACCGGGATCGGTCCGAGCCGCCGGGTGGTCCTGTTCGACACCCTGCTGGAGGGATTCGATCGTGACCAGATTCGCCTGGTCGTCGCTCATGAGCTGGCGCACGTCCGCCACCGGGACGTGCCGCGCAGCATCGCCTATGCCGCCTGCGTCGCGCCCGTGGCGGCGCTCGCGGCTCAGCGGCTCAGCTGGGAGCTGTCGGACGAGCGCGGCACTCCAGGGGCGCTGCCGGCGCTCGGCCTGGCCACCGCGATCGTCGGGTTCCCGGTCGGCGTGATCGGCAGCCGCCTGTCGCGTGCGGTCGAGCGTAGTGCCGACCACTTCGCGCTCACGCTCGCGGGGGCTCCGGACGCGTTCATCTCGTTCGAGCGTGAGATCGCGCTGCGCAACGTCGCCGATCTCGACCCGCCGCGCTGGGTGAGCGTGCTCCTCGCCAGTCACCCGCCGACCGCGGAGCGGATCGGCGCGGCGCTCGCGTTCAAGCAGCGGGGCTGCTGAGCCCGGGCGGATGGCGGCGCCGGCCCGCCGTGGTGGCTGGGTGGCGTCCCTGGGCGTGGCGTGGACTGGCGGGGTGGGTCGTCGGCCAGGTGGTGGCCGGTTGGCGTCCATGGGCTGTGGCGTGGACGGGCGGGGTGGGTCGTCTGCCAGGTGGTGGCCGGCGAGCCTCTGGGCGCGCTGCCTGGACGCCTGCCGGCTACCTCCGGGGCCAGGTCGGCCACCGGTCGCACCGGCAGCAGCGCCGATCGCTCAGGACCGATCGATGGCGCGCACCACGACCACGCAGTTCTGGCCCCCGAAGCCGAACGCGTTGGCGGCCGCCAGCGAGACCGGCGTCCGGCGGGCGGTCAGCGGCACGTAGTCGAGGTCGCACTCGGGATCGGGCGTGTGCAGGTTGGTGGTCGGGGGAACGATCCCGTCGCGTATCGCCAGCAGGCACACCATCACCGACAACGCGCCGGCGGCCCCGATCAGGTGGCCGACCATCGACTTCGGCGAGCTGGCCGGGACCCGATCGGCGTGCTCGCCGAGCGCGAGGCGGATCGCGCGCGTCTCGGCCGTGTCGTTTGCGCGGGTGCCGGTTCCGTGGGCGCAGATGTAGTCGAGGTCGGCCGGTGTAGCGCCGGCGCTGCGCAGCGCCAGCTCTATCGCCCGCGCGGCATGCACCCCCGAGCGCTCCGGGGCGGAGATGTGGAACGCGTCGGCTGTCAGCGCGCCGCCCGCGACCGTGCCGTACACGCGGGCGCCTCGTTCGCGGGCGTGGCGCGACGACTCGACGACCATCACCACGGCCCCCTCGCCGAACACGAATCCGTCCCGGTCCGCGTCGAAGGGCCGGCTGGCTAGCGACGGTTCGTCGTTTCGCTCCGAAAGCGGCCCCATCAGCGCAAGCCCGGCGAACATCGATCGTGAGATCCCGGCGTCGGTGCCTCCCGCGATCACCGCGTCGGCCTCGCCGGAGAGGATCAGGCGCCGCGCCTCCAGAAGGGCCGCGGTACCGCTCGCGCACGCGAGCGCCGACGCGCTGACGGGGCCGTGAGCCCCGAGGTCGATGGCCACCTCGCAGGCGGCCATGTTGAGGATCGTCGAGGGCACGAAGTAGGGGCTGAGCTCGCGCGGGCCTCCCTCGATCATCGCGCGCACGTTGCGCTCGGTCTCCGGCTCCCCGGCCACCGCGGCGTTCACGACCACCCCGGTGCGGTCGGCGATCAGGCCCGGCTCGAGCGCCGCGTCCCGCACGGCCTCACGAGCGGCCGCGACCGCCAGCTGGCTGAAGCGCGCCGACCGCCGGTAGCGCTTGGGGCCGAGCACCGCCTCGCCGTCGAAGCCGCGCACCTCACCCGCGATCCTGACCGCGAGATCGGATGCGTCGAAGCTCTCGATCGGGCCGATCCCGGACCTGCCCGCGAGCAGCCCTTCCCAAGTCTCGACGGCGCTCAGGCCAAGCGGGGTGACCGCTCCGATCCCCGTCACGACGGGGTCGTGGCGACCGACGCCGTCCTCGGGCGCGCCGCCCCCCCGGGCGCGCTCCTGCCGCGGGCGGGTGTCGTCGTCCTCGGGCGCGCCGCCGCCCCGGGCGCGCTCCCGCCGCTCCCACGCGTCTCCGTTCACGGCCGTTGCAGCAGTCCGGCGGCCGCGTCGCGCACGACCCGCTCGCGCAGCTGATAGTGCAGCTTCTTGCCGGTCGCCGTCAGCGGCAGCTCATCCACGAACCGGTACGCCCGGGGGCGCTTGAACGGGGCGAGCATCGGATGAGCGCGGCAGTGCGCGTCGCAGGCGGCTGCGTCCAGGCCGCCGTCCGCGGCGACCACGTAGGCGACCACCAGCTCACCCCAGCGATCGTCCGGGAGGCCCACGACCGCCGCCTCCGCGATCTGCGGGTGCTCGGCCAGCGCCGCCTCGACCTGGACCGGATGGACGTTCTCGCCGCCTGAGATGATCATGTCGTCCTTGCGGCCGACGATCGTCACGTACTCCTCCTCGTCCCAGGTCGCGAGGTCGCCGATGTACAGCCAGCCGTCGCGGAACCGGGCCTCCTGCTCGGAGTCGTTGTTGACGTAGGCGTAGCCGGCCTTGACCGAGCGGACGATCACCTCCCCGACCTCAGACCCGTCCTTGGCGACGTGGTCTGATGGATCGGCCTGTCGATCCTCGTAGATCCGCACGACCGCGACGTCGTCGTCGGTGCAGGCGCGGCCCGCCGAGCCTGCGTGCTCGGGCAGGTCGCCGGGACGCAGGAACGTGTTCCAGAACGCCTCCGTGGTCCCGTAGCCGTTGAAGATCCTCGGCGTCAGCGTCCGCTGATAGCGCAGGCAGGCCTCCCGGTCCAGCGGCGCTCCCATCGTGACGATGCCGTTCAGGGCGCTTAGGTCGCGCGGCCTCGCGGACTGCTCGGCCGCCAGGAGCGCGAGGTTGGTCGGCGCGCCGATCAGGAACGTCAGCCGGTGCTCGGCCACCCAGTCGAGCACCGTGCCGGCGTCGAACCCCCTGAGGGCGACAGCCTCCGCGCCGCAGTAGAGGACGGGATTGGGGCCGCCTGAGTAGAGCCCGCCGCGGTGGAACCAGGGCGTCATGTTGAGCGTTCGGTCCTCGGGCGAGAGCGGGAAGTGCATGATCACGTCGTGGGCCGAGAGCGCGTCGACGACCCCGCTCAGGGAGACCCCCTTCGGCATGCCTGTGGTACCGGACGTGTAGAGCCGCGTGGTCTCGTCGTGGGCCGAGACGTCCGGCGGCAGCGCTGCCACGGCATCGGCGTCGCCGGACTCGAGCAGCTCCTGCAGCGCGACGCCGGGGTGCTCGCCCTCGCCGACGGTCGCGACCAGCGATGGCTCGTGGCGGGCGCGCGCCAGGGCGTCGGCGGCCACGGGGCGCAGCGAGACGTCGTACACGAACGTGTGCGGGCGGCTGTCGTCCAGGATGTGCGCGACCTCGCCGGGTGACAGGCGGAAGTTGATCGGCGTGGCGACCGCTCCCAGGCGCTGGGCGGCCAGCCATGTGAGCACGAACTCCGGGCAGTTGAACAGCGAGAACACGACGGCGTCGCCACGTCCGACCCCGGCCTGCGCCAGGCCGGACGCCAGACGGCCGCTGTCGGCCCACAGCTGCGCGTAGGTCCAGCGCCGCCCCGTCGCCGGGTCGTGGAGCGCGGGTCGCATGGCGTAGCGGTGGCTGTTTCGGTGCACGCCGGCGAGGTGCGTGAAGTGGCGCTCGAAGACGCGTCGGAAGGCCGACGGGTCATAGCGGTACGGCGCGGCGTGGCTCACTGCTCATCCTCCGTTGGTCTCATGCGCCTCCGGCCGCCGGGCGTCCGGACCTCGGGGCCGGTCAAGCCCCGGTCCTCTCCACGGCCCCGCGGGCGACACCCGATTGCAGCCGTGAGCGCACCTCGGCCAGCAGCTCGTACTGCTCCAGCGGCCGTGAGCCGAGCGCCAGCATCAGGAACTCGCCGACCCCGGCCTGGACGAACTCGTCCAGTCTCTCGGTCAGCCCCTCGACGTCGTCGAGAAGCGTCCAGCGGGAGATCGACTCGAGCCCCATCCTGTACTGGCCGCGGATGTGTGCCTCCGCCTCGGCCTCGTCGCGGTCGCGGTCGCGGCCGACGCGCACCAGGACCAGCAGCGCGGTGCGCGGGGTGGGGCGGCCCTCCTCGGCCGCAAGCGCTGCGAGCGTCTCCCGGCGCTCCGCGATCCGGGCCGGGGTGAGCCACATCGGCAGCCACACGTCCCCGTGACGGGCGGCCCGGCTCAGCGCCACCTCTCCGCGCCCGCCGACGTAGATCGGCGGAGGAGCCGTCATGGCCGGCTCGAGCCCGGGGGATCGGACGTGCAGGACACGCCCGCGATGGTCGACCGGCATTCCGGTCAGCAGGTCGCCCAGCACCGCGAGCGAGTCGTCGAGTCGCGCTCCCCGCTGGCGCAGCGGCACGCCGGCGGCGTCGAACTCCTCCGGGAACTCCCCGCCCACGCCGACTCCGAGCAGCAGGCGGCCGCCGGACAGCTGGTCGATGGTGACCAGCTGCTTGGCGGCCCATGCCGGCTGTCTGAGGCCGAGCAGCATCACGCTGAAGCCGAGGCCGATCCTCCCGGTGACCGCGGCGGCGGCCGCCAGGCATGAGGGGGCGTCGAGGCCGGGTGCGGGGCAGGAGAGGTGGTCGCCGACCCAGGCGGCGTCGAAGCCGAGCTCCTCGCCCAGGCGCGCCGCCTGCACGATCTGGGGCGGACCGCCGGTCCGCAGCGCGTCGAAGCTGGGAAGCAGCACTCCGACGCGCGGCGCCGCGGGCTCGAACCGCTCCTCGGTCGTCGCCGGGTCGGCCCGTCCGTCAGCCATCGCGCCTCCGGGCTCGCCGCCCGCCGTGACCGCCTGCACGCGAAACTGGCCTCTGCCCTCGCCGGCGGACGGCTAGCGCTCGGGTTGGTAGCCGCCGGCTCCGGCGCCCGGTGCGCCGCCGCCGAATTCAGGCAGGTTCTTGATCCCCTCGCGCGTCTGCCACTTGGAGTAGTTGTCCTGCATCGCCTCGATCAGCTCGCGCATGAACTTCGGCGAAAGATTCACGCGTGACACGACGACGCCCGGGATCTCTCCCTCCTCGACCTCGTGGTCGACGCGGGCGAAGGTGATCGAGAACTCGTAGTCGGAGTGGCTGACGTTGGCGAAGTTGGAGTACGCGCCGGCCATCAGCTCAGGCGAGAAGTGGATGTTGATGTGCCGCTCGGGCGCGTTGGGATCGTCCATACGGCCGTAGTATCTCATCGTGCGGATCGTTGTCGTCGCCGTGGGCAGGCTCCGCCCTCCGTTCGCCGACGACGTGGAGCACTACCGCAGGCTGCTCACCGGCCATGCGCGACTGGAGATGATCGAGGTCCGTGAGGAGGAGCGGGTCGCCCGTCGGCTTCCGGAGCGGGCCTTCGTCTCGCTGCTCGACAGTGCCGGGCAGCAGCCTGATTCGCCGGGGTTCGCCCGCTTCCTGGAGGAGCGCCGTCGCAGCGGCCGCGACCTGTGCTTCGTGATCGGCGGTCCCTTCGGCCTGCGGCTGGAGGAGGCCGACCACCGCCTCTCGCTCGGGGCGATCACGCTGCCCCACCAGCTGGCACGGGTCGTGCTGCTGGAGCAGATCTACCGCGCGCACAAGATCCTGGCGCGCGAGCCCTACCACCACTGACCGCGCCGGAGCGCCGGCCGGGGGAGCGAGCCGTACCCGGTGCAAGCTAGGCTCCAGAGCCTCCGCCGCAGGTCGCGGCCGAGTCGGACAGGGCCATGAACGTGACGTCCTCGCAAGCGCAGACTCCCAACGCCGAACACAGCCCGCTCGCGCTTCTGCGCGACCTCGTCGGCCGTTCGGCTGCGGCGACGGTCGGCGAGGGCGAGCCGCCCGCGGTACGCGTCGAGCGTCCCAAGCGCGCCGACCAGGGCGACTACGCGACCAACGCTGCGATGCTGCTCGCCCCGCGTGCCGGGCGCCCGCCGCGTGAGCTGGCCGGGACCGTCGCGTCCGAGCTGGCGGAGCTGATGGGCGGCGACCTGGAGCGCCATGAGATCGCCGGCCCCGGGTTCATCAACCTCTTCCTGTCCGATGGCTGGCATCGGGGAGGTCTGCGCACCGTGCTGGCTGCGGGCGAGCGCTACGGGTCAGGCGGTGCGTCCTCTCCGCGGCGGGTCCTGGTCGAGTTCGTGTCCGCCAACCCGACCGGGCCGCTGGTTGCGGCGAGCGGCCGCCATGCGGCCTACGGCGACTCGCTGTCGAGAATCCTCGAGCACCACGGCCACACGGTCTGGCGCGAGTACTACTTCAACGACGCAGGTGGCCAGATCCGCCTGCTGGGCGAGTCGGTTCGCGCGCGGGCGTGCGGCGAGGAGGTGCCGGAGGGCGGCTACCAGGGCGAGTACGTACGAGACCTGGCCGAGAGGATCGAGGGCTCGGCTTCGCTGGACGCCGACGAGCTCGCGGGGCGGGCGATCGCCCTGCTTCTGAGGGAGATAGAGGGGACGCTCGAGCGCTACGGCGTCCACTACGACGCGTACTTCAGCGAGCGGACGCTGCACGCGGGTTCGCCGAGCTATGTGGAGCGCGCGTTCGAGGTCGTCGCCGCGGGCGGTCACACCTACGAGTCGGATGGCGCGCTGTGGCTGCGCACGACCAGCTTCGGAGACGACAAGGACCGCGTCCTGCGCCGCTCCGACGGTCGTGTCACCTACTTCGCCGCCGACCTCGCCTATCTGCTGCAGAAGCGTGAGCGCGGAGTGGAGCTCCAGCTGCTCCCGGTCGGCTCCGACCATCACGGCTACGTGGCGCGCATGAAGGCTGCGTTCGCCGCACTCGGTGGTGATCCGGACGACCTGGAGATGCCGCTGATCCAGTTCGTGCACCTGGTGGAGGGATCCGAGCGAGCCGCGATGTCCAAGCGCCGCGGCGACTTCGTCACTCTCGACGAGCTTCTGGACGAGGTCGGCGTCGATGCGACCCGCTTCTTCATGCTCCAGCGGTCGCATGACCGGACGGTGGACCTGGACCTGGAGCTCGCCCGCCGCGAGTCGCCGGAGAACCCGGTCTACTACGTGCAGTACGCGCACGCCAGGATCGTCTCGATGCTTGGCAGGCTGGGGCCCGAGCGGCTGGCCGCGGCGCTCGCGCCCGGGGCGGACTGGGGCAGCGATCCGCTTGACGCGGCGGAGCGGGAGCTGATCAAGGCACTGCTGGCGTTCCCGGACGAGGTCGCCGAGGCAGCGGAGAGGCGCGCTCCGCACCGGATCGTGGCCTACTCGCTCGCGCTGGCGCAGCAGTTCACCGCCTTCTACCGCGACTGCCGGGTCGTCGGCGCGACGCCGGCCGAGGTGGAGTCGTTCAGGATCGCGCTCTCGGAGGCGGCCCGCCGGACGATCGCGACGGCGCTCCGCCTGCTCGGGGTGGGCGCGCCAGACTCGATGTGAGGTCGGCGCGCCAGACTCGGTGTTGGGTCCGCGGCTCGATGACGGCCGCGCGTGGGCGCGGG
>JAJZWB010000035.1 GCA_021846845.1 Actinomycetes bacterium
ACCGGATCGCCGACGATCTCTGGGAGCACGTCGCGCTGCCGGTGCTGCCGGGTGGGCTCTACGACGCGGCCGAGCTGCGTCGCGGCTTCTTGGTCAACCCGACCGGCAGGTTCGTGATCGGCGGCCCCGTCGGCGACTGCGGCCTGACGGGGCGCAAGATCATCGTGGACACCTACGGCGGGATGGCGCGGCACGGCGGGGGCGCGTTCAGCGGCAAGGACCCCTCCAAGGTCGACCGCTCCGCCGCCTACGCGGCACGCTGGGTCGCCAAGAACCTGGTCGCGGCCGGGCTCGCCAGGAGGGTCGAGCTCCAGGTCGCCTACGCGATCGGGGTCGCGCGGCCGGTGTCGGTGATGGTCGAGACGTTCGGCACCGAGGCGCCGGGTTTGACCCCGGAGCGGATCGAGGCGCTGGTCGCCGACCACTTCGACCTGCGTCCCGCGGCGTTCAGGCGGCGTCTGGACCTCCACCGGCCGATCTACCGCAAGACGGCCGCCTACGGCCACTTCGGCCGTGAGGACCCGGATTTCACCTGGGAGCGGACCGACGAGGCGCAGGCGCTGCGCGACGCTGCAGGCATCGGCCGGACGGTGGCGGCATGAGCGTGACCGTGGTCGGGTCGATCGCGTTCGACGCGGTCCAGACGCCCGCGGGCTCGCGCGAGCGCATGCTCGGCGGGGCCGCCACCCACTTCGCCCTGGCGGCATCGTTCTTCGACCGCGTGCATGTGGTCGGACCGGTTGGAGACGACTTCGGCGATGCCGAGATGGACGTCCTCAGGATCCGTGGGACGAACGTCGACGATGTGGAGCGGGTCGCGGGCGGAAGCACCTTCTTCTGGAGCGGTCGCTACCACGAGGATCTCAACACGCGCGACACGCTCGACACCCAGCTGAACGTGTTCGAGAGCTTCGAGCCCAAGCTGTCGACCGCCTCCCTGGCGTCCGAGGTGCTGTTCCTGGCCAACATCCAGCCCGGCCTGCAGCTCAAGGTTCGCGAGCAGTGCGAGGCCGCGCGGTTCGTGGCGCTGGACTCGATGAACCTGTGGATCGACATCGCGCGCGCCGAGCTGGACGAGGTCATCGCGCGCGTCGACTGCCTGGTGCTCAACGACGAGGAGCTGCGCCAGCTGACCGGCAAGCCGAACCTGTTCTCGGCCGCCCACGCGGTGCTTGAGGCCGGTCCCTCGATCGTCGTGGCCAAGCAGGGCGGGTACGGGTCGGCGATGGTGACCCGCGACGACTTCTTCGCGCTGCCGGCCTACCCGCTGCACGAGGTCGTCGACCCGACCGGGGCCGGTGACACGTTCGCCGGGGGCTTCGTGGGCTTTCTCGCCAGCCGTCCGCCGTCGGAGCGGCTCTCGGCCCCGGTGCTGCGCAACGCGATGGCCTACGGCACGGCGCTGGCGTCCTTCAACGTCGAGCAGTTCGGGACCGAGGGCGTCGCATCGGTCACCGGTGAGCAGGTCCGCGAGCGCGTTCGCGACCTCGATCGCTTCGCCCGCTTCGATCCGATCGACGCCCCGCTAGCGGGCTGAGTTGCGTCAGCGGCGGGCGGCTGCCCACAGCACGCTGCGCTGAGCCGGTCGGCGGCGGGGCCGCGCTGCCCACAGCACGCCGCCCTGAGCCGGATCAGCTGCGGGGCTGCTGCAGCAGCGAGCCGACGATTCCGGTGGCGAACAGCACGACGATCGCGATCGCGGGCACGTCCAGCCAGGTGAAGCCGCTGTCGACCACGTCCAGGGCGGTCAGGACCGCGATCAACGCGGTGAACGCGACCGCCACCGCCAGCAGCGCGAGCCGCATCTCCCGGCGGGCGGCGTCCGTCAGACCAGCCCGACGGGCGCGGCCGCAGCGGTGATCCGCCACGGCGTGCGATCGTCGCCGGTCAGGCTCAGGGTCCAGCGCTCGGTGAAGCTTGTCTTGCGAGTTCGGCTGCCTGCCAGCAGCGCCGCGGTGTCCCGGTTCTCGACGTAGCGACGGCCGCTGAGGTCGACCTCGATCGTCATCGTCGGAGGCTGGGCGGTTGCGTCGAGGCCCACCACCCGGATCCGGTTGACGACCGGGCCGCGGACGACGAGCCTCACGGCGCCGCTGGTGTCGCCCGCATAGAGCAGCTCGCGCTTGGCGGCCGGGGCGGCGATCTCCCCGAGAGCCGCGTCGTCGCCGTCGATCGCCTGGGCCCACGCGTTCACCGCACGCCTGGCGGCGACCTCCAGCACATCGGGGGAGAAGCGGGCATCGGCGAGGCTGAGGTCGAGCGCCGCGGCGTGGGCGTCGTCCACGTAGCTGACGGGGGCGATCTCGGCGATGCTCGTGCCGTCGGGCACCGTGTCGGCGACGGCGCCCTCTACCAGCGCCTCGTCACGCAGCGTCTCTGTGTCGGCCCAGGGAGTCGCGACGATCTGCTCGTCGAGCACGTGCGAGCCCTCCCGGTGCTGCTCGATCGAGGCGAGCTTCCAGTGCCCCTGCGGGGCGCCCTCGCCGCCGGCCTGCCGGTCGGCCGGAGCCGAGCGCTGCAGGGTCCAGAACTCTCGCACCCGGGTGACCTCACCGAGGTGGCCGGTCCGCTTGAGGTGGTTGCCGTAGCCGTCGGCGACGTAGTCCTTGATCCGAGCGTCGATCCTGACCACGACCCGGTCGGTGTCGTGCTCGCGGCGAGTGATGCCCACGTACTCCACGCGAGGCTGCCCGAGCGGCTGCACCCGGTTGCGCCAGCCGCGGCGGGCGAAGTCGTCCAGCCGCCGCTCCCACTCGGCCATCAGGTCGGGCGCGACGAGCGCGCGCAGCCGGTTGCGGTCGTCGTCGTCCCACGCGCTCTGGATGTCCATGAACAGGCGCGTCGCGCTCTCGCGGACACGATCGGGAGCGAACTCGGGGTCCTCGTCGGCCGCCTCGGCGGCTGCCAACTCGACACTGCGCTCACGCTTGGAGGTCCGGTGATGGCCGTCGCGCTGAGCCGCCGCGGTCGCCCAGCGCTCCTGCAGCCTCGGCAGCACGCGGGTGAGGAACAGCCAGATGAGGGCCAGCCCGATCAGGACCAGAGCGCCGAGGCCGTGCCCGAGCAGGGCGATGTGGATCAGCAGGTCCAGCAGCAGATAGATCGCAAAGCCGCTCCCGTGCCCGGTGCCGGACCCGCCGCCGCCGCTGAAGCCGGCCGATCCGCCACCGGCGGAGGCCAGCGCGACCGGCGCGATCGCGAGGGCGGCGATCGCGACCGTCGTGAGCACGAGCATGCGGCGCCGCGGGGTCACGCGCTCTCCCTCAGCGGCCCGACGCCCGGCTCGGACTGGGGCACGTGCTGATCGGCGTGATAGCTGGAGCGCACCAGCGGTCCGGCGGCCACGTGCTCGAAGCCGAGCTCGTAGGCCGCTCGCTCCAGCCGGGCGAACTCGTCCGGGTGCCAGTAGCGCACGACCGGGAGGTGGAGCTCGGTGGGGCGAAGGTACTGGCCCACCGTGAGCACCTGAACCCGAGACTCCCGCAGCTCCCCGAGCGCCTGGACCATCTCCTCGAAGGACTCGCCGAGCCCGACCATCAGGCCGGACTTGGTGACGACCTCGTCTCCTCCCAGCTCCTTGGCGGCGCGCAGCACCTGCCTGGAGCGTTCCCAGGTGGAGCCGCGCCGTGCCACGCGGTACAGCCGCGGCACGACCTCGACGTTGTGGTTGAACACGTCAGGGCGCTCGGCGATCACGCGCGCGAGCGGCGCCTCGGCGCCGCGGAAGTCTGGCGTCAGCACCTCGACCTTGGTGCGGGGCGACTGGCGGCGTATCTCACGGATCACTCCGACGAAGGCCGACGCGCCGTAGTCGGGCAGGTCGTCGCGGTCGACCGACGTGATCACCGCGTGGCGCAGGCCCAGCCTCGCCACCGAGCGTGCGACGCGAGCGGGCTCGAGCGGGTCGTTCCAGGTCGGCCTACCTGACTTGACATGGCAGAAGCCGCACCGTCGCGTGCACACGTCGCCGAGGATCATGAAGGTCGCGGTGCCGCGCTGCCAGCACTCGCCGATGTTCGGGCAGGCCGCCTCACGGCAGACCGTGTGCAGGTTGGCGGAGTCGATCAGATGCTGGAGCTGCCGATAGCGAGCACCGCCGGGAGCCGGCACCTTGAACCACTTCGGCTTGCGGCCGCGGTGGGGCTCGATCTCGTCCGGGCCCACCCCGAGCACGTCCAGCACGTTGGCGATTCCGCCCGGCTTGGCTCGGGACCGGGTCTGGTGTTCGCGGGTCGCCACGTGCTTAAGGCTACAGCGGTTGCGAGGCGATCAGGCCGGTGTCGGTCCGCCGTCGATCCGGTGCCCCCGGGTCGGTGCCCGGCCCGCCCGCCGATCGGCGCTCTCGCCGGCCATGCGGCGGGCGGGCTCGGCGGGCATCGAGCCCACCCGCAGCCCCGGCCACGGTCCGGCTACCGGCTGACCGTGACGACCCGGGCCGCTGCGGCCTCGAGCCGCGAACGTGAGACGAGGCGCTGGCGCAGTCCCAGCGCCTGGGCCATCTGGAACGCCGCCCGGCGGCGAACGCAGGGCATCCGCCCGCGGCCTCGCTCTCCCAGCTCCTGCGCCAGCGAGGTCATCGTGACGCCGGCGAGGCCGCACGCGACCACCCACGAGAACGGAGTCAGGTCGTTGTCGACGTTCAGCGCCCAGCCGTGAGTCGTCACGCCACGGGACACGTGCACGCCGATGGATGCGATCTTGCGGTCGGCGACCCAGACGCCGATGTAGTCGCGCCCGTCCTCCGATCTGCCGCGGGCGACAACGCCCTCCTGCGCGAGCACCTCCACGAGTGCGCGCTCTAGCTTCCGGATGTAGCCGACGACGTCGTCGATTCGCACGATCGGGTAGCCGACGAGCTGCCCGGGCCCGTGGTAGGTGATCCTGCCACCGCGATCGACCCTCACGATGTCCAGCCCTCGCTCCCGGTACCAGTCCTCGCCCAGCGGCAGCTCGTCGTCGGCGGAGCGCCGGCCACGCGTGTAGACCTGAGGGTGCTCCAGCACGAGCATCGCGTCGGGGATCGCGTTCGCCAGCCGGGCGGCGCGCACCCGCTCCTGCAGCGCGAGCGACTCCGGGTAGTCGACCGTGCCGAGGTGGCAGACCCACAGCTCACCGCCGCTGCTCATGGGACCCGATGCTACGCCGGCGTCACGCCCTCCAGGTGCCGCCGGACGCTGTCGAGGAAGCGTGCGGAGAGCGCGCCGTCGAGGGCTCGGTGGTCCCAGCTGAGGCCCAGGATCGTCATCGGACGGATCGCGATCGCGTCGTTGCCGTCGGCGTCGGTGACCACCACCGGCCGCTTCACGACCGCTTCGAAGTCGAGGATCGCCACCTGCGGCTGGTTGATGATCGGGGTCGCCATGATCGATCCGAACTGGCCCGGGTTGGTGATCGTGAACGTGCCGCCGCGGACCTCCTCAGGCAGCAGCTCGCGCTCCCTGGCGCGTCGCGCCAGGTAATGGATCCTCGCCGCCAGCCCCTCGACCGACAGCTCCTGCGCCGCGTGGATCACCGGCACGATCAGGCCGTCCTCGCCCAGCGAGACGGCGATCCCGAGGTTCACCTCACGCGGTCGCGTGTAGCGCTCGCCCTCGAGGAGTGCGTTCAGCGCCGGGTGCTCGCGCAGCGCGTCGATCGTCGCCCGAGCGACGAACGCGAGCGCGGTCACCCTGAGCCTCGCGCGCGCCGCCTCGACGCGGCTCATGTCGACCTCCGCCCACGTGGTGCACGTTGCGGCGGTCTCGAGTGAGCGCTTCATGTGCTCGCCGATCTGCCGTCGCATCCGTGACAGCGTCCCGCCGGCGACCGACGCGGGCGGCTCCGTATCGGGCCTGTAGGGGCTCTCGATGTGCAGCGGCCGCTCGGCCGGCGCCTCCCGCCCGGAGCCCTCGACCAGCGCAAGCACGTCCTGCTTGCGGACGCGGCCGTTGCGCCCGGTGCCCCGCACCGCGCTGAGGTCGATCCCGTGCTCGGCCGCGATGCGCGATACGACCGGGGAGTGGCGGCGCCCGTCGCCCGCGGTGCGTGCATCGCTGCCCGTGATGGGTACCCCCCGGTGGGTGCCCGATGAGCCGGCTGTGGCATGCACGGACGTGGCGAGCCCGGGGGTGGCCGTGGCGGGCGTGGCCGTGGCGGGCGTGGCCGTGGCCTGTGACTTCGCCGCGCCCGATCCCGTGCGCAGGCGGGCGAGCACCGTCCCGACCTGCACGGTCGTGTCCACCGAGACGAGGATCTCGGCGACGATGCCGCTCGCGGGGGCCGGAACCTCGGTGTCGATCTTGTCGGTCGAGATATCGCAGATCGTCTGCTCGGCCTCGATCCGGTCTCCGACGGCGACCCGCCATTCGACCACGGTGCCCTCGGCCACCGACACCCCCATCTGGGGCATCGTCACGTCCACCAGCGTGCCCTCTGACCCGTCCGAGATCGGGCCGGTGGTCTCGGCGGCGCGGCTCTCCGTGCCGGCGTCAGTACGAGAGGAGCTCACGGCACGCCTCCCTGACACGTTCGAGACCGGGCAGCACCGCTCGCTCCAGCGGCGGTGAGAACGGGATCGGGACGTCCGGGGTCGCCACGCGGACGATCGGACCGTCCAGGTCCTCGAAGCCCCTGTGCGCGATCAGTGCCGCCACCTGCGCCCCCGCCGCGCAGGTCATGTTGGCCTCGTCGACGATCACCACCTTCGAGCACCGCGCGACCGAGTCCAGGATCGCCGCCTCGTCAAGCGGCACGAGCGAGCGCAGGTCCAGAACCTCAACCGAGGCGCCGTCCAGGTCTTCGGTCGCCTCGAGCGCCACGTCGACCATCGCTCCGTAGGCGATCACGACCAGGTCCGAGCCCGGCCTCGCGATCCGCGCGGTGAACGGCGTCTCGTAGATCCCGCCTGGAACCTCGCCCTTCACGCGCCGGTAGAGGTGCTTGTGCTCCATGAAGCAGACCGGGTTGGGGTCGTGGATCGCCGCGTGCAGCAGCCCCTTGGCGTCCGCTGCGGTGGACGGCGCCACGACCTTGATGCCGGGCGAGTGCATGAACAGCGCCTCGGGATTCTGCGAGTGAAATGGGCCTCCCGAGAAGCCGCCGCCGCTCGGCAGCCGGACGACGATCGGAACCGCCAGCTCCTGGCGGTAGTGCATCCGGCCGGCCACGTTGACGAGCTGGTCAAAGCCGCAGGAGATGAAGTCGGCGAACTGCATCTCGCAGATGGGCCGCATCCCGACGACCGCCGCACCTATCGCGCAGCCGATGATCGCCGACTCGGCCAGGGGCGTGTCCATCACGCGGTCTGGACCGAACTCGGTCGCGAACCCGTCCGTGACCTTGAATGCCCCGCCGAACACGCCTATGTCCTCACCCATCAGCAGCACGCGTGGGTCCGCCCGCAGCTCGTCGCGCAGTGCCGAGGAGATCGCCTGCAGGTAGGTCATGACCGCCATCAGCTCACTCCCTGCTCGCGTCGGAAGCCGCTCCATGGAGCGAGCCCGTCGCCGAGCGGCTCGGCCTCGCCGGTGCAGAAGACGCCCTCGAGCGCGTCTTCGGCGGCCGGCATCGGCCCCGCGAGCGCCTCCTCGGTCGCGGCGTCGATCTCCGCCGTGACCTGCTCGCGGAGCGCGTCGACGTCGATGCCCAGGTCGCGCAGCCGCCGCTCCTGCCGCTCGACCGGATCGCGCCGGCGCCACTCCTGCACCTGCTCCTTGGGCACGTACTTCATGTCGTCGTGCGCGGCATGGCCGTGCATGCGCATCGTGACCGCCTCGATCAGGGTCGGTCCACCGCCGGAGATCGCACGCTCGCGCGCCTCCCGGGTCGCCTCGAACACCGCCTCGACGTCGTTGCCGTCGACGGTCACGCCGACGAACCCGTAGGCGGCGGCCCGCTGCACCGGGTCGACCGCGAACTGCTTGTCGATCGGGGTCGAGTACGCGTACTGATTGTTCTCCAGCACGAACACGACCGGCAGCCGCTGAACGCCGGCCCAGTTCATCGCCTCGTGGAAGTCGCCGCGGGAGGTCGACCCGTCGCCGAACCAGGTCAGCGCGCAGCGCCGCTCGCCGCGCAGCCTGAAGGCCATCGCCATCCCGGTGGCGACGAGCATCATGTCGGGCAGCATCGAGACCATCCCGACGCAGCCGAGCGCGCGGTCGCCGAAGTGGACGTTCCCGTCCCGGCCGCGGGTCACGCCGGCGGCTCGACCCATGTACTGAGAGAGGATCCGCGCCGGCGTCACGCCGCGGATCAGATGCGCGGCAAGGTCGCGGTGCAGGATGCACAGGCGATCCTGCGGCGCCATCGCGAACGCCGCTCCGGCCGACACCGCCTCCTGGCCGTAGCCGTCATAGAAGGACCCCGGGATCCTTCCCTGGCGGTAGAGGCTCATCGCGCGCTCCTCGATCCCGCGCATCAGGAGCATCTCGCGCAGCAGCCAGACGCGGTCCTCCGGTTGCAGGTGCCCGCTGCCGGCGCCGTCGGCGTGGACTCGGGCGGTTTCGGTCGCCATCTTGTTCGCTTGCTCCCTCCCTCGTCGGGCCGGGCGGGATCTCCGCCCGGCCCCGCTTCGGCAATCGCGAGCGGGGTCTCCGCCGGCGCCGCCACGGGGCCCAACGAGCTTACCCGACCCCGCGATCTAACCTTGGTACATGGAGGCCGGCTGGCTGCACCGCGCACGATGGCGCTGGCGCGGCGCGCTGATGTGGCCCACGTTCGTCGCCGCGGTGATCGCCGACGCCGTCATCGCCCACGTCTGGCCGACCGCAGGCGACGCCGAGAGCCTCGGGGCTGGGCTCCTGGCCGGGATGGTCGCCAGCCTGCTGGCCGTGGTGCTGTGCTCGCCGCCGCTTGGGGCGCTGCTGCGCCGGGTGCGGCCCGATCTGCCGTCCGCGATCGCCCGCAACTACGCGGGCACGTTCGCGGTTTCGACGGTCAGCGTGACGTTCCTGGCGATCGGGCTGGCCCACCATGGGGCGATCGTGCGCGGCGCGGCGCTGCTGCACGAGGCCGTCGCTCGCGCCGAGGCCTACATCGGCTTCCGGGCGCCGGCCGAGTTCCGGGCCAACGCGCAGCGGACCGACACGTTCGTGATCCAACCGGGTGCGATCTATCGCGTCTGCGTGCCCGGCGGTCGGGACGGCAGGTGGTACTGCGTGGTCGTCAAGCCGGCGCTGCCGGTGTCGCGGAGCGTGATCCCGGCGGGTTCGGAGCCCAACGCGCTGATGGCCCAGGGGGCAGGCTGAGGCCAGCTGCCGGTCCAGCAGGGTCCGGCTGGGGTGCCGGCTGAAGCGGCCATGCCGCGGGCTGGGATCGGCGGCACCCGGCGCCGCGGGCTGCCCTGAAGGCGACTCAGCCGCTCCTGGCGGTCTGCCCCGGATCCTCGTGGCCCGGGCTGATCCCCTCGAACATCGCGCCGAGCTTGTGGAGCACCGCGGCTGAGGTGCGCAGCTCTTCATCGCTGAACTCGGCCAGCGCAGCCTCCAGGCGCGGCGCGAACTGCGCATGGCGCTCGTCGACGAGCTCGCGGCCGTGCTCGGTGAGCGAGGTGAGCACCACGCGTCGATCCTGCTCGGAGCGCACCCTCGTGACGAGTCCCGCGGCGACGAGCGACTCCAGCATCTGGGTCGCGCTCGCGGGCGACAGGTCGGCCATCAGCGCGAGCTCGCTCGTCGCGAGCGGACCGGACGCCCGCAGCCCGAACAGAAGCCCGTACTGCGCGTCCGACAGCTCGCCGTGGAGCCGCTGCTCTCGGCCGCGCATCCTCCGCATCGCCCCCACGCAGGCCTTGAAGGCGCGGCCGAGATCCGACGCGGCCTCGCGGATCGACGGCTCGCCGGTCGGCGATCGAGCCGGGTCCCCGGTCGCCGCGTGCGCGACCTCGGAAGCCGCGACGTCACCCGCCGTGGCCGCCGTGCCGGCCGTGGCCCTCTGGGCGGCGCTGCCCGCGGAGCCCTCGCGCCGGCCGGCCGTCACGCCATCGCCTCCGCCAGCGCGCCCGGCTCGGGCGGGGTCCCGTGCTCGTGCGCGCGCCGTGCCGCGCGCTCGGCACGGGCCAGCACGATCGATGGGATCACGGCCGCGAGGGTCAGGCCGACGGCCCACCAGAACGCGGTTCCGTAGGCGGACGCCGCGGCCGCCAGCCTGTGAGCCGGAGGCTGCGCGAGCGCGCTGGTGAGCGAGCGCTGCAGCACGACGGTGAGCACGGCGATACCGATCGAGCCGCCGACTCGCTGCAGGATGTTGAGCTGCGGCGTTGCGTCTGCAAGCTCGTGGCGCTCGAGCGCCGCATATGCGGCCGCCATCGCCGGCATGAACGCGAACCCGATGCCGAAACCGCGCACGACCATCATCGAGCACAGCAGGACGATCGAGGTGTGGGCACCGATCAGCGCGAACGGGACCGTCGCCGCCGAGGTCAGCAGCACGCCGAACAGCGTCAGCGGCCCGCCGCCGACGCGGTCGGTCAGCCTGCCCGAGAGCGGCAGCACGATCGCGGCGCCGAGACCCTGAGGCGCGGTCAGCAGCCCGGTGATGAACACGCTCTCGCCGCGGATCGTCTGCCAGTAGAGCGGCAGCAGGATCATGCCGCCGAAGAGCGCCGCGCCGACGCAGAACATGGCGATGGATCCCGACGCGAACGTCCGCCGCGCATACAGGCGCAGGTTGAGCAGCGGCCGCCGCACGCGCAGCGAGTAGACCGCGAACAGCGCCACCAGGGCGGCCCCCGCGAGGATCGGTAACACGACCTTGAACGCGGTGAAGCTGTTGGTGACGCCGATCTCGGCCAGGCCGTAGGTGATCAGCGGCAGCCCGATCGCGAGCATCGCGAGCCCCTTGTAATCAAGCGACTGGACGGGCTGGCGGGCGACGGTCGGGAGGATCCGCAACCCTGCGATCACCGCGATCGCGCCGATCGGGACGTTGACGAAGAAGATCCAGCGCCAGGCTGTGTTCTCCAGGATCAGGCCGCCGATCATCGGCCCGAGGATCGGGGCGAGCATCGCGGGCACGGCGACGACGCTCATCACACGGCCCATCCGCTTGGGTCCGGCCGCCTCGGCCATCATCAGCTGGCCCACGGGGAGGATCATGCCGCCGCCGATCCCCTGCAGGACGCGGAACGCGATCAGCTCGTTCGCCGTGCCGGCCAGCCCGCACAGCGCTGAGCCGGCTGTGAACAGCACGAGCGAGGTCAGGTACACGGGCTTGGCTCCGAAGCGGCGGGCTGCCCAGCCGGTGACGGGGATCACGGCCGCCAGCGACAGCAGATAGCCGGTCGCGACCCATTGGATGCCGTCGATGGAGGTGTGCAGGTCGCGCGAGAGCGTGTCCAGCGCGACGTTGACGATGGTCGTGTCGAGGATCGACATGATCGATCCCAGGACAACGACGGCGCTGATCCGCCAGACGTGGGCGCTGATCTTGTCAAGTTCGGGGCTTGAGGTCATGAGAGTGTCGTCGTCCAGATTCCTAGGTTCCTAAAGTTTCGTAACTGAAGCTTAGGAACCGAAGCATTATCTGTCAAGCGTGGGCTCCGGCCGTGCGGGCGGAAGACCGGACGGGAGCGATCCCGCCTGAACGACGTGGGCGGCTATCTTCCTCAGCGATGGCAACATTCGAGCAGCTCGGACTCGAGCCCGCGATCCTGCAGGCGCTTCAGGACGTCGGCTACGACGCGCCCAGCCCGATCCAGGAGCAGGCGATCCCGCCGCTGCTCCAGGGGCTGGACGTGATCGGCCAGGCGCAGACCGGGTCGGGCAAGACCGCGGCCTTCGGATTGCCGATGCTCCAGTACGTCGATCCCGACGCCGACGACGTGCAGGGGCTGGTCCTCACGCCCACGCGCGAGCTGTGCATCCAGGTGACGCAGGCCCTGCGTGCCTACGGCACCCGAAAGGGCGTCGACGTCGTCGCGGTCTTCGGCGGCGCTCCGATTCGCAGCCAGCAGGCGCAGCTGCGAGCGGGAGGCCAGGTCGTCGTCGGCACGGTCGGGCGCGTCAAGGACCTGATCTCGCGGCACTCGCTGATCCTCAACGCCTGTCGCTTCGTGGTCCTCGATGAGGCCGACGAGATGCTCGACCTCGGCTTCCTGGAGGACGTCGAGCGGATCCTGGCGCTGACGCCGGCAAGCCGCCAGACGGCGCTCTTCTCCGCGACGATGCCGCCCGAGATCAGGAGGCTCGCCGACCAGTACCTCTACAACCCGGTCACGGTTCGCGTCAAGGCGGCGACCCTGACCGTGGACACGGTCGAGCAGTTCGCGCTGGAGGTGGCCGCGCGGGACAAGGTGACGGCGCTGATCAAGGTGCTGGAGGACGAGCATCCCGATCAGGCGATCGTGTTCGTGCGCACCAAGGTGCGCTGCGACCAGCTCTTCCGCACGCTGCGCGACCGCGGCATGAATGTGCGCGCGCTGCACGGCGACATGAGCCAGGGTGCACGTGACGGCGTGATGATCGCGTTCAAGGGCGGACGCGTTCCGCTGCTGGTGGCGACCGACGTCGCTGCGAGAGGCCTGGACATCTCCGGGATCTCGCACGTGATCAACTTCGACGTCCCGACCTCCCCGGACGTCTACGTGCATCGCATCGGGCGCACCGGCCGGGTCGGCCGCAGCGGCCGAGCGATCACCCTGCACGAGCCCCGGCAGGCGCGTGAGGTGCAGGCGATCGAGCATCACGCGGGGGTTCGGCTGTCGCCCTGGGTCAAGGGTGCGCGCGTCGCGCCGACGGGCGTCAACGCGCCTCCGCGCCGGCACTCGAAGCCGCGCGTCTCGGCCAACACCGACGGCTGGGGCGGCCCGTTCAGCAAGCTGATCCTCTCCGGTGGCCGAGCGGCGGGGCTGGAGCCGTCCGACATCATCCACGCGATCACCTCGACCGCGGAGCTCGACGGGGAGTCCGTCCGCAACGTCCGCGTCCTGGAGCGCTTCGCGTTCGCCGAGGTGCCCGCCCGGGACGCCCCGCGCGTCGTGGAGCGCGCTGCCGGCACCGAGGTCCGGGGTCACGTGCTGCGCCTCGAGCTCGCGCGCGTCTGAGCGCGGTGCCCCGGAGCCCATCCAGCCGGCGGCGGGTTCCCGCGCCGCCTCCGAGCCTCCTGCGTCTGAGCGCGGGCCACGGAGCCCATCCCGCCGGCGGCGGGTTCCCGCGCCGTCTCCGACGCCTCCCCGCCGCCAACCGGGTCAGCGCGGGCACGCTCGCCTGCCGGGTGATCTGGCCTGGGCCTGCGCGCGTTCACCGGGGGCAGCGGGTGGCCGGATCGGTCCCGGGTGTAAAGCCGGTGTCAGGGCTCGAACGCCGGCCCGCGACTTCGGGCGCGAAGGCTGTGTTTGGGGTCTGTGAAGCGCACGGCCGGACCGCCGGGTCCGGCCTCTTCCAGTCCACCGGGCCGACCGGCCCGCTCACGAACGGAGGGTCACCTTGCGTCTGCATTCGTCCCTGCGTCGCCGGCCGTCGCCGGCGATCGCGATGTCATCAGTAGCCCTGTTCCTCTCGCTCGGCGGGGTCGGCTACGCGGCCATCCAGCTGCCCGCCGACAGCGTCGGCTCCGCTCAGATCAGAGACCAGGCGGTCACCTACCGCAAGATCCGTCCCAGCTCGGTCGGAATCGTGCGGGCGAACACCGGCCAGCTGCAGGTGCGCGTCAAGGGCACCTGCGGCGCCGGCTCGGGGATCGGATCGATCGACCGCGCCGGCCACGTGACCTGCAACCAGTCCCTGCCGCAGCAGTACGGCACGACCGACAACACGGCGGCCAGCGTCGGCGCGACGGCCGCGACGGTCACCAGCGTCGCGCTCCCGTCCGGATCCTCCTACCTCGCGTTCGCGAACCCCACCGCGACGGTGACGCCCGCCAAGGGCGTCACGACCGCGCAGCAGGTGACCGTCACCTGCAAGCTGATCGTCGGCTCCAATACCGAGACGCGCTCCACCACGATCGAGACCAGCGGCGTCGCGGGTCAGGGAGCGATCGGCTCGATCCCGCTCCAGGCCGAGGGCCAGGCGGGCACCGGCTCGGTCGCCTGCACGAGCGCGGTCGCGCCGATCACGGGCGTGACGACGCAGCCGGCGGCCCCCACGGTCAGCGTCACGTCAGCGATCGACGCGCTTCAGGTGCAGTAGCCGCCGCCCTCCGGATCGAAGCCCGGATTGCACGCGCCCGCCGCGAGGCGGGCGCGTTGCGGCTACTGTCAGACCATGAGCAAAGCCAACATGAACACGACGATGGGCACGATCGAGCTGGAGCTGTTCGATGAGGACGCTCCCAAGACGGTGCAGAACTTCCGCAAGCTGGCGGCCGATGGGTTCTACGACGGGATCATCTTCCATCGCGTGATCCGCGACTTCATGATCCAGGGCGGCTGCCCTCAAGGCACTGGCACCGGCGGTCCGGGCTACGAGTTCGAGGATGAGTTCAACTCCCACAAGGTCGTGCGCGGTGCGCTGGCGATGGCCAACGCGGGGCCCAACACCAACGGGTCGCAGTTCTTCATCGTCACGGCGCAGAGCGCTCCGTGGCTCGACGGCAAGCACACGGTGTTCGGCCGCGTGACCGCGGGGATGGACGCGGTCGATGCGATCGAGGCCGCACCGACGGGCGCCCGCGACCGGCCGCTCGACCCGCCTTCGATCGAGTCGATCGATCTGGACCCGGCCTGATCGGCCGAACGGGCCACCGCGCGCGGTAGATTCCGCCCAGACCGGCAGCGAGAGGAGCAGCGATGGCGAGCGTGGAGCAGGGGACGACGGCGGCGAACGCGGCCACCGGCGCCACGGCGCCCGAGCCGATGGCGGGCGCTCCGGCACCTGAGATCGTGGTCGAGAACCCGGCCACCGGTGAGCGCATCGGGACTGTCCCGATCCTGAGCGGATCGCAGCTGCACGAACTGGCTCTCCGCGCGCGGCGCGCCCAGCCTCAGTGGGAGGCGATCGGCTTCGACGGTCGTGCGCGGGTGATGCGCCGCGCGCAGAAGTGGATCCTGGACAACGCCGACCGTGTGATCGCGTCCGTCGTGTCCGAGTCGGGCAAGACTCACGAGGACGCGCAGCTGGCCGATCTCGGCTACACCGCCGCGGCGCTCGGATTCTGGGCCAAGGAGGCGGCCCCCTACCTGGCCGACGAACGGGTCCCGTCCTGGAACAACCCGGTGCTGGCGGGACGCAAGCTGCTGGTGCGATACGCCCCGATCGGGCTCGTGGGGGTGATCGGTCCCTGGAACTACCCGATCGCGAACTCGTTCGGCGACTGCATCCCGGCTCTGATGGCCGGCAACAGCGTGATCCTCAAGCCGAGCGAGGTCACGCCGCTGAGCTCGCTGCTGATGGCCGAGATGATGCGCGAGTGCGGTCTCCCGCAGGACGTGTTCCATGTCGCCACGGGGGACGGGACGACCGGCGCGGCTCTGATCGGAGAGGTGGACTGCGTGATGTTCACCGGGTCGACCGCGACCGGGCGCAGGGTCCTGCGAGAGGCGGCGGAGGCGATGATCCCCTGCTACCTGGAGCTCGGAGGCAAGGACGCGATGATCGTCTGCGCCGACGCGGACCTGGACCGCGCCGCCAACGCCGCCGCGTTCTACTCGATGAACAACGCCGGACAGGTGTGCATCTCGGTCGAGCGCTGCTACGTGGAGGAGCGGGTGTACGACGAGTTCGTCGCCAGGGTGACGTCCATCGTCGGCGGCCTGCGCCAGGGCGAGCCGCGCGGCGAGGGCACCGTCGATCTGGGCGCGGTGATCTTCCCGCCGCAGCTGGAGATCGTCGACGACCACGTTCAAGAGGCGGTTGCCAAGGGTGCGCGCGTCCTGACGGGCGGTCATCCGCACGCCGGCCGCGGTCGGTTCTTCGAGCCGACGGTGCTGGTCGACGTCGACCACTCGATGAAGTGCATGCGCGACGAGACGTTCGGTCCCACGCTGCCGATCATGAGGATCTCCAGCGCCGAGGAGGGCGTGAGGCTCGCCAACGACTCTCCCTACGGCCTGCAGGCGAGCGTCTGGACGCGGGACGTCGAGCGCGGCGAGGCTCTTGCCCGGCGGATCGAGGCTGGCACCGTGTGCGTCAACGACGCGCAGATCAACTACAGCGCGCTCAACCTGCCGATGGGCGGCTGGAAGAAGTCCGGGCTCGGCACCCGTCACGGAGCGGCCGGGATCCGCAAGTACGCAAAGACGCAATCGCTGATGATCACGCGCGTGGCGCCCAAGCGAGAGCCGTTCATGTTCCCCTACGCAGGTTGGCGAACCCGGCTGCTGCGGCGCTTCCTGAAGCTGGTCTACGGCCGGGGCGCGCGGGACTGAGGCCAGGCCGCCCGCAGGCCGCCCGAGGCGCTTCCTGAAGCTGGTCTACGGCCGGGGCGCGCGGGACTGCGGCCAGGCCGCCCGAGGCGGCTCGGTGGGGGCGATCAGCCGGCCGGGCCGCCGGACGGCGCTGCGCGGCCCCTGGGCCCGCTGCCGTCGAAGGTCGACGCGTCGAGCACCGGAAGGCCGGTCTGGCGGGCGTAGCCGAGGTGGGGGAGGTCGAAGATGTCCTCGATGCTGGCCAGCAGCGAGAAGTGGTTGTAGAAGTCGATCACGTCAAGCGTCCTCGGCTTGATCCAGGGTGAGATCAGCAGCATTCCGACGCGACCCCCGCCGCCGGTCGGGGTGACCTGCCCCTGGCCTCCCCCGAGGCTCGGCGGGATGGTCGTGCCGCCTGGGGTGGTCGTGCCGGTGGTCGTGCCGCCCGGGGTGGTCGTGCCGGTGGTCGTGCCGCCTGCAGTGGTCGTGGTGCTCCCCCCGTTGGTCGTCGTGGCGCCGGGCGTCACCGTGCTCGCCCCAGTGCTGGTGCTGCCGGCACTGCCGCTCGTCGTCGTGGGGGTGGCACCGGCGGACGTGGTCCCCGCGGGTGCCGTGGCAGCGGGGGCTCCCGTGCCCGTTGTGGCGGCGCCGGTCGACGTGGTGGCTGGGGCCGTGCCGGTGGTGGTGCCGCCAGCTGGGGAAGTGGTTGTCGTCGTGGTTCCGGTCGACGTCGTGGTGCTCGTCGGCGAGCCCGCAGCGGCGCTGACGTTCGGGTAGCCGGGCGTCGCGCAGCAGGAGCTCGGGTCGGCGTTCGGGCCCGTCTGCTGCGCCTGGTCGAAGGTGATCGCGATCAGCCCACCCGTCCGGTACGCGGGCGAGCGCTCGATCTCGGGGACGACCGTGCGCAGGAAGTGGTCCATCGGCGCGATGCCAGCGGCCGCGCCCAGCGCGCAGGGCTGCGGGTTGCCGTCGTCGCACGGGTCGGGCGCGATGTAGGAGAGGCTCGGCGTGCTGGACGCCGATCTCAGGTCCTGTGCGAGCCTGGTCAGGTCCACGTCCTCGCTCGCGCAGGCGCGGTCATCGATCACGGAGTGGAAGTAGACGAACGGGTTTCGCCATGTCACGTAGGGGTCGCTCGGCTGCGGGATCTGGTTGGTGTCAAACGCGCCGATCGCCGGGTGCCGGCAGCTCTGCGGCTGGCCGGGCAGGCCGGTGGCGAGACCCTGGACGTAGGCCCGCCAGGTGAGGTGCGCGGCGGTGAGCTGATCCGCCAGCGTCTGCGTGCGCTTGGGATACACGCACCCGTGCCCGAGCACCTGCTGGAAGCGCCCGACCGTGGCAGGCGCGATGTTGGCGAACACGCCGCAGTCGGTGGCCGTCTGAGGTGTCGGGCCCTGGCCGCTGAGCAGCGCCAGCTCGTTGGCGAGCTCGCCGCCGGCGACCGCGTAATAGTTCTCCAGCAGCTTGCCCTGGCCGGGCAGCGCCGAGGCGAGGTAGTGGTCGGTTGACCCGAACGTCTGGGCGTACCCCTCGTCCGACAGCATGATCAGGAACACGTGCCGGATCGGGGGAAGCCCGTACGGGTTCGGCTTGGAGGAGCTCGTGCCCGTCGC
This sequence comes from Actinomycetes bacterium, assembly GCA_021846845.1. Lineage (GTDB taxonomy): Bacteria > Actinomycetota > Thermoleophilia > Solirubrobacterales > Solirubrobacteraceae > Palsa-465. Next base: position 17,875 of record JAJZWB010000035.1, read on the forward strand.
GGTGGAAGCCGCCTTCGAGGAGCCGCCGCCCGACGACGAGCCGCCGCCCGACGACGAGCCGCCGCCCGACGACGAGCCGCCGCCCGACGACGAGCCGCCGCCCGACGACGAGCCGCCGCCCGACGACGAGCCACCGCCCGACGACGAGCCGCCACCCGACGACGAGCCACCACCCGACGACGAGCCACCGCCAGGCGACGAGCCGCCGTGCGGCGCGGCGGAGCTCGCCGCTGGCCGGTTGCGCAGCAGGATCAGCGGCGCGGCGGCGAGGGAGGCCACGTGAGAGGCGCCGACGGCCGCGCCGATCTCGGCACCGAACGCGATCATCGCCAGGACCGCCAGCATCGCGATGCTCGGACGAGGCATCCACCTGCCATCGGGTTCGCCTCCATCGAGTTCCGGATCCTCGCCCGCGGCGTCGAGGCCCGCAACGTCGTCGAGCCCCGCGCCGTCGTCGAGCCCCGCATCGGCAAAGAGGTCCGCATCGCCGCCGAAGTCCGCGCTCGCGCGGAGGCCCGCGTCGGCGCCACCGCCGTAGCCCCAGGCCGGGCGCTGCGTCCCGGCGCCCGGACCGGGTCCGGCGGGTGCCTCTGCGGACAGGTTGGCTCCGGCTCCGGCCCGGATCGCGTCCACGTGGCCGGCCGGATCAGGCACCGCGGTGCGCTCTCGGAGCCCGGCGAGGTAGTCCCACACCGACGGCGGCAGCTTCCCGCGCCGCTCGCCGCAGGCCAAGCAGTAGCGCTGGTCGTGCGCCATCGGCGCATGACAGTGACGGCAGCGGTCGGTCATCGTCGGGAGCGCATGAGGTTGCGCGAGCGGATTCTGGTCCCATCCAGGTCCGATCTTGTGACCATCCTGTGGCCGAGGCGGCGACCCGGCAAGCGGTCACACCACTTTCACAACCGGCGCGACACTCCCGGTTATCGTCCGCATGCCGATGGGTGTCCACGACACAGAGGTCCGCGACGACGACGCCGCGCCGCATCGGCCGGGTCTCGCCCTGGCGTCGGACCGGCATGCGACAGGCGACACCCTGACCGCGGCCGTCGAGGGACGGTGCGTGAACTGCGACGCCCCGCTCGCACCCGACCAGCGCTACTGCGTTCAATGCGGACAGCGCCGCGGGCGCAGCCGCTTCGCGGTCGCGCGGGCGGCCGAGATGAGGCAGACGCCCGCATCTCCGCGTGGCAACCCGCCTGGCCGGCGCGGATCGTCGGGCACCACGGTGGTCGCCGGGATAGCGACGCTCGTGCTCGCGATGGGCGTGGGCGTCGAGATCGGCCGCAGCACCAATCAGAGCCCGGCGCCTGCTCCGAGAGCGCAGGTAATCACGGTCGACAGCGGCGGCGGCGGTGGTGCCGGGACCGCGACGTCGGCGACGACCACGACCGCCGCCTCCGCGAGCGCCCCCTCTGGCAGGTCGCACGCGCGCGGCGCATCGCACTCCAAGCGCTCCGGGCACACCGGGCAGGTCGCCGCCGCGCCTGCGCCCAAGCCGACCGCCAAGGCCGTCCAGAAGGCGTCGTCGGCGGCGTCCGGTGTGCTCGGCGCTGGCTCCGGACAGTCGAACGCGACCGTCACAACCGGTCAGTCCTGCTCCGCCGGGAGCGCCGGCTGCCAGGGCGGGCATTTCACCGGCAACTACTTCGGGAACTGAGCGGGAGCGCTTGGTGAGCTCAGGGCCTGTGGCGGACCTGAAGAGGATCGGGGACCGGGGTGCCAGGGGGTAGGCGGTTCGGCGGGCTGCTGGGCGACCGGAGGGCCGCGGCGGACGGAGCGGGAGCACCGCCGCTGGTGCCGGGCTCGCTGCCCAGACAACAGGGTCCGGTCGACCTGCGCAGGCGGCGGGATCAGCTTGAGGCGCAGGTCGCCGAGCTCCAGTTCGATCTCGGCGGGCTGGTGTACGAGATGGCGATCCGCAACCGGATCCGCATCGACGTGCTCGTCGCACGCGCGGCGGTCCTCCAGGACGCCGACGCCGAGCTGGCTGAGGTCGAGCGGATCCTGCGGCTTGAGGAGAGCTCGACGGCGGGCGCGTGCGCGTCCTGCGGGGCTCCCCACTCGAGCGGCGCCGCCTTCTGCTGGCAGTGCGGGCGGACGCTGCTGGCGCACGTCTCGGCGGACTCGGTCGGCGCCGCCTAGTTGCCTGCGGCGTTCATCCTTGGAAGACGTCGTGAGAGGGACTCAAGGCCCTCTTCGGCCGTCCTGGTCCGGATGAACGGCTGGGCTCTCGTTGGACGCGACGACCCTGTTGCGGATGTCGTTCTCCGGTGCCTGCGCGCGGCGGTGATCGAAGCGCTGCGGCAGATCCTGGGTGAGGTAGGCGAACCAGCGCCCGACCTGGTTGATCCACATCCAAGCACAACACAACGCCCGCCTCAGCCGGGTTCAGACACAGACCGACGGCGTCGTGGACCTTCCCCGCCAACAAGGGGTCGTTGGACGGCTTGAAGGTCCGGCGCGGCTGCGAGCCGAGCGTGCCAGACATGTCCGATGATCGTCGAGCCAGACGACCCCGCGCGCGCGGCCATCCTGCACCGCGACCAGTGCGTCCGAGTTCTCTGGCACCGACCCCAGCATCGACGACCAGCAGCTATCCGAGCCGCCTGGCGGTGATCGTCGGCGGCCCGCCCGGCCGAGGGTCATCCGACAGGCGATATGACGGGCGACACTGGCTCGGCTCGATGGTGAGCGATCCTGCTCCCGGAGCCAGCGTCCTCACCGGCCGGTTTCTCAGCCGAACAGGCGCACGAGCGATCGGTCGGCGCGGTGGCTCGAGGTCAGCGACCTGTCGACGATCGCGACGGTCTGCACGATGCCCGAGCGTGCCCTCAGGGCAACCGTGACCGCTCCGGCGGAAGCGAAATACCACCGGTCGCCGGCATGACCGAACTCATAGCCCCGGGGCAGCGCATCCCGGGCCGCGGAGAGCGCCGTGCCGGCGCGAACCCCCTGCACAGCGTAAAGGGCGTCTCCCGACGAGATCCAGACCGCGCGGCCGAGGATCGACCGCCGCGCCCGCGCGGTCAGCCGCCTCTCCGGAATGCCCAGCTGGCGCGGCGGTGCGTAGCCGACCTCGATCCCATACGGTCTGAAGCAGAAGACCTCGACGTTCCGGGAGCTCGACCACCGGACTCCCGGGTGAGCCCTGCGCGCCTGCGCCCGGGTCATTCCGAGGCGCAAGCGTCCGAGCGTGCCGCCGCTCACGGAGCCTGAGGCGGCCGGGCAACCTCGGCTCGACGGCGCTGCGACCATCAGCGCGGCGCTGGCCGTCGCGTTCCCCGCGCCGTTCTCGGCGGTGACGGCGCACGTGAGCGTGGTGCCCAGGTCAAGCCGCCGGACTCTGTATGAGGCGCCCGTCGCTCCGATGATGATCGTGCCGTCCCGGTACCACCGGTAGGCGTAGGCGGTGGGCGCGTTGCTCCACTGACCGGTGCCGCAGCGCAGCCAGCCACCGCGCCCGGCGGTGCCGGTGATCGTTGGCGCGCCGCTGCCGACCGGTGCGCCGCTGCCGACCGGCGCGCCGCTGCCCACCGGTGCGCCGCTGCCCACCGGCGCGCTGGGCGCGACGACGGTGTAGGCCACCTGCTGCTGGGCCGTGAAACCGTCCCGGCTGGTCGCGGTCACGGTGTAGGTGTGACTGCCGACAGTCGAGGTGTCCAGCACGCCGGGAGACGCATGGCCCGCCTGATCGACGCATGATGCCAGCCCGGTTCCGTTCGCCCCCTCGGTGCAGCTGAAGCCTGTCGGGACCAGCTGCCCGACGGTGTAGTCGGCGCCCGCCACCGGAGTGGTGATCAGGATGGTGGGCGCCGCGGCGACGCCCACCGTGAGCGCCGTCGAGGTGCTGGTGCCGTAGGCGGAATCGCCTGCGTAGGTGGCGGAGATCGAGTGATTGCCGGCGCCCGGATAGCTCACGCTGCACGTCGCCGTACCCGTCGAGGTGTTCACCGGCTGCGATGCGCAGCCGCCGATCGTGGCGGCGCCGTCGGCGAACACGACGGTGCCCGCGTCTGGCGCCGGGCTCACCGTCGCCGTGTAGGTGACATGGTCGCCGATCCCGGCAAGGCTCGTGGAGGAGGCGAGCGCGGTTGTCGTGCATGCGGGAACGGTCGCCCCATAGACGTCGGCCGTGTCCTTCACCACGCCGGCGGCGCTTGAAGCCGAGTCGCCGGAGAACGAGGCGCATCCGCTCACCGTCGCACCGCCGTCGACGAACAGCGCGCCGCCCTTGCCCTCGCCGGCGTTCGCCCCGGCCCCTCCGCTCGCCGCGTCGTTGGTGAACGTGTCTCGGTCGAGCGTCAGCTTTCCCGAGCGGACGAACACCGCGCCACCCAGACCGGCACCGCCGCCGCCTGAACCCGTCACGTTGCTCCCGGCACCGCCGAAGCTGCCGCCGCCACCGGCGGTTTGCCACCCGCCGCCGCCGCCGCCGCCGAAGCCGCCGGCGCCGCCGGAGGCGGTGCAGCCGCCCGAGCCACCACCCCCACCACCACCGAAACCGCCCGCGGCGCCATTGCCCGCGCTGCCACAGGAGAAGGAGCCGCCGTTGCCGCCGGCCCCCTCCTGCCCGCTCGCGGTCCCGCCCAGCGCGCCGCCCGGACCGGCTCCGGGCGCGGTACCCGGACCGCCAACCCCGCCCCCACCGCCGGAGAAGGTGCCGCTGCATGCCCCCGCACTGGCCGAGCCGCCCGCGCCACCCGTCGCCTGGTCGCCGGAAAGCACGACTCCGGTCAGGGTCACCGCGCCATCATTGACGAACACCGCGCCGCCCATCCCGGCGCCGCCGCCGCCGCCGCTCTCGCACGCCTGCCCATTGCCACCGTTGCCGCCGCTGGCTGCGCCGCCGGCGATCGTGAGCCCGGAGATCGAGACCGTTGGTCCGCTGGTCGGGGCGCTCGTCGCTCCCGACGCGCCCGGATCGATGAAGAGCGCGCGCGTGCCGCCATTGCCGCTCAGCGTCAGCGAGCTCGCTCCCGGGCCCGTGATCGTGAGGTCCGAGGCGATCTGAAGCTCGCTGCTCAGCGTGATCGTGCCGCTGACGCCGGCGGCGAATGTGATCGTGTCTCCCGGCGCCGCGGCGGCGATCGCCGCGCGCAGCGACCCGGCGCCGCTGTCGTTGGTGTTGGTGACGGTCAGGGTCGCCGCCGATGCCGTTGCGGTCTGCGCACCGCACGCGATCGCGGCAGCGCTCACGACCATCGCCACAGCCCACGCACGGGCAAGCCTGCTGCTGGCGACCATTGCTCCTCCAATCGACTCGATCATCGGGTCCGCCGATGCTTTATCGGCCTGCCGGTGAACGCATTGAGCCCGCACCGTTGGCTTTGGGCCCGCACCGTTGGCGCCCGGCCGCGGCTCGGCGCCTGCAAAGACGCATCCCTGGGCGAGCAACCAGCGCTGCTCCCGCGGATAGAACGCGATGGCGCAGCCGCCCGACGGCGGCTCGCGGTCTCAAGGATCGGGTGCAGCCACTCTCACGACCTCTTCAACCGAACTGACGACGGAGGACGCCGGCCGGTCTCAGCCCAGCCCCGGCAGCGCGGCCGGCTCGGCTGCACGGCCTCGGCGGCGGCGCTCGCCCGCGGGCGGCGAATCTCAGCCGAACTGGCCGGTTATGTAGTCACGGGTGCGCGGGTCGGACGGGTTCGTGAACAGCGTCCTGGTCGGCGCATACTCGATCAGCGTCCCAACCCGCTGCGACCCGGAGAGATCCAGCGCGAAGAAGGCGGTGCGGTCCGCCACCCGGGCGGCCTGCTGCATGTTGTGGGTCACGATCACGAGCGTGTAGCGGTGCTTGAGCGTGTGCATCAGCTCCTCTATCGAAGCCGTCGCGATCGGATCCAGCGCCGACGCGGGCTCGTCCAGCAGCAGCACGTCGGGCTCGATCGCGATCGCGCGCGCGATGCAGAGGCGCTGCTGCTGGCCGCCGGAGAGCCCGAGCGCGCTCTGCTTCAGGCGGTCCTTGACCTCGTCCCAGAGGGCCGCGTGCCGCAGCGCGCGCTCGACGCGCTCGTCCAGCCCGGCGCGCATGCCGAGGTTGCGCGGCGCCCAGGCGACGTTGTCGTAGATCGACTTGGGAAATGGGTTGGGCTTCTGGAAGACCATCCCGATCCGGCGCCGGACCTCCACCCGGTTGGTCGCGGGCGCGTAGAGATCGTGTCCTCGGTACAGGACCTCGCCCTCCAGCCGGAAGTTGGGGATCGTGTCGTTCATGCGGTTGAGGCTCCGAAGGAACGTGGACTTGCCGCATCCGGATGGCCCGATCACGGCCGTAACCTCATGGCGGTGGATGTCCAGCGTCGTCCAGCCGAGCGCCTGGCTGGAGCCGTAGTGGACCGCCACGTCGCGAATCTCGAAGACCGTCTCGCGTGCGGGCTCGGCATCCAAGCGCCGGTCCCCAGCGCCGGCGACGGGCTGGCCATGCAGCCTCAGCCGCGCCGCGACCTCCGGCGCGCGCTCGCCCGCCAGCTCGCCGCCGTGTGCGCTCACAGCCCCATCCGCCTGCGCGTGCGCGAGAGCATCAGACGCGCGCCGACGTTGGCCACGAGGATCCCCGTGAGCAGCACGAGCGCCGCTCCCCATGCCAACGTGATGCCGCTGACCGACGGCAGGTCGTAGGTCGTGTAGATGAACATCGGGACGCTCGGCACGCCGTTGCCGAACGGCTGCAGCTGGATCGCGTTCGGGTGATAGAGGCTGTCGACCAGCAGCAGCGGCGCGGTCTCGCCGGCGGCGCGCGCGACCGCGAGGATCGCGCCCGTCAGGATCCCGCCCGCGGCCGCGGGGAGGATCACGCCGATCACGGTCCGCCAGCGCTCCACCCCGAGCGCGTCGGCGGCCTGCCGGAAGCTCGGGGGCACCACCGCCAGCACCTGCTGGCTCGCGCGCGCGATCAGCGGCAGCATGATGATCGACAGCGCGATCGCTCCGGCGAACCCGGTCTCCTTCTGCTGCGGCACGACGATCAGGCCGAACACCACGATGCCCACGACCACGGTGGGCACGCCCTGCAGCATGTCCAGCACGACCTCCAGCAGGTGCGCCAGCCGAGATCGGGGGCCGGCGACCTCGGTCAGGAAGAGACCCACCAGGATTCCGACCGGGATCGCGATCGCGGCGCCGAAGACCACCATCACGACGGTGCCCAGCAGGGCGTTGGCGATCCCGCCGCCGGACAGCCCGTTCGCGCTCTGGGTCAGGAACGCGAAGCTGATCGCGGGTGCGCCGTTCGTGATCACGGTGACGGCGACGTCGATCAGCAGCGCGACCGCGAACAGCGCCGCCGCGGTGGCGACCGCCTCAAGCGCGCGGCTGAGCGCCATCCGGCGGCGCAGGTTGCCCGACGGGCGCAGCGGCGTGCCCGCGGTCCGCGGCGCGCGGTCGCGCAGTGCTGATGCGGACAGCGCCATCACCTCCCAACCGCCGGAAGGGGCGTCATCCGATCACCGTCGCAGGGGGCATCGCCCGATCACCGTTGGAAGTGACGTCACGTCGTCACGGTCCGATGCACCGAGAAGCGGCCGGCGATCCGGCGGGCGACGACGCTGATCACCAGCTCGATCACCAGCAGGATCAGGGCCAGGTAGAAGAGCGCCGGGATCTCCTGTCCCTCGGGCGAGAGGAACTCCTGCGCGATCCGGGGGGCGAGCGCGTCGGAGGGAAGGAAGAGATTGCGGCTGATCCCGTGGCCACCGCCGATCACCTGGAGCACCGCGATCGCCTCACCAAGCGCACGCCCAAGCCCGAGGACCACCGCGGCCGCCACCCCGGCGGCGGTGGTCGGGAGCACGACGCCCCGGATCACCTCCCAACGTGTGGCCCCCAGCGCCGCGGCTCCGTCGGTCAGCTCGCGCGGGACGGTCAGGAACAGGTCGCGGCTCAGCGCGGCGATGATCGGGAGCACCATCAGCGTCAGCGTCAGGCCGGCGGTGAACAGGCTGAGGCCGGTCGTCTGGGGCGTGCCGAAGATCGGGATGAACCCGAGCGCGCCGTGCAGGAACGGCTCGACGTGGTGGGCGACGAACGGCGCCAGCACGATCACACCCCAGAAGCCGACGATCACGCTGGGCACCGCCGCGAGCATCTCGACCAGCGGGCCCACGACCGCACGGACTCGCGGCGATGCCATCACGCCAAGGTAGAGCCCGATCGAGATCCCCAGCGGCGTGGCCAGCACGAGCGCGATCGCTGAGCTGACCAACGTGCCGTAGAGGCCCTGGCCACCGCCGAAGCGGTTGAAGAACGGGTTCCAGCGCGAATGGAGGACGAACGCCAGGCCGTCGCGCGAGATCGCCGGTCCGGCGCCATGGACCACCTGGTAGATCATCTCGGCGATCACCGCCGCGGCGATGAGCCCGCCCGTCGCGCACAGTGCGTACATCACGCGGTCGCCCAGGCTTGAATGCGCGCCGGCACGGTCGCGCAGGCGCGACCCGATGCTCCCGATCGAGGACACGGGTCGGGAGGGTAAACGCGATCACGACCCGGCGCACATGTCGCCCGACCCGTTCACCGGAATTACTCAGACCGGTTACATCCCAGTAACAGATGGAGTCTCCCCGACGGCGATGCTCGCGGTGGCTAACTGGAGCGCGGCGGCCGGCCCGCCCCACGTGGCTGAAGTCAACCGACCGAAAGGAAGTCAGCTTTGCTCACCAGGAGACTCGCCAAACTCGCGTGCGCCGTTGCGGCGACGGGGGCGGCGCTCGGGTTTGCGTCGGTCGCCGCCGCATCGGCCGCGACGCTCCAGGGTGCCGGATCGACGCTCGTCGCCCCGATCGAGGCCGAGTGGGCCGCGGCCTGGGCGCAGACGACAGGAAACTCCCAGCCCACCTACCAGGCGGTCGGCTCAGGCGCGGGCCTGAAGGCGATCGGCAACGGCCTGGTCGACTTCGGCGGCTCGGACGCGCCGCTGTCGGCGTCCACCACCCCGTGCCCCGGCTGCTTCCAGATCCCGTGGGCGCTGACCGCCACCGGCGTCAGCTGGAACGTGCCGGGCATCCGGCACCTGAACCTCACCGGTCCGGTGCTGGCGAAGATCTACCTCGGTCAGATCAGCAACTGGGACAACAAGGCGATCACGAGCCTGAACAAGGGCGAGCACTTCCCGAACCTCGCGATCACCCCGATTCACCGTCTCGATGGCTCGGGTGACTCGTATGCGTTCACCGACTACCTCTCCTCCGTGAGCCCTCAGTGGGCACATCAGATCGGCCGTGCGACCTCGCCCGCGTTCCCGAAGGGTCCCGGCGGCGAGGGCAACGGCGGCATGGTCACCGTCCTGGGCCAGACCAGGGGCGGCATCGCGTACATCGCCGTCTCCTACCTGATCGCCCACCGGCTCCCCGCCGCCGCGATCAAGAACCAGGCCGGCCACTACGAGGTGCCCAACCTGCGCAACATCGCCAACGCCGCGTCGGTCGGCCACGAGGCTGCCAACGGCGAGATCCACATCGTCAACGCTCCCAAGAGGGCGAAGATCGCCTACCCGATCTCGACGTTCACCTACTGCATCCTTCGCCCGTCGGATCCGCTGGGCAACGGTGGGCTGCTGAAGTCGTTCGTCCAGTACGCGCTGGGCCCCGGGCAGTCGTTCGGACCCGCGCTCGACTTCGTGCCGCTGCCGAAGAACATCAGGCGCGCCGACCTGGCGGAGGCCAGCCGGATCCAGTAGTTCAACACGCGTCGGCAGGGCTGCGCCCAGGGCCCGGTCGCAATGGCGGCCGGGCTCGGTGCAGGGTTGAAGTGACCGGCGGCGCAGTCGCCGTGGAGATCTGTTCCTACCAGTGAACCGGAGGTAGTTGTGAGACGTCGAATCTGCGTCTTGGGCATCGCGCTCGGCGTCGGCCCGCTGGCGTTCCTCGGTGGCGCCGCGGGCGCGATCGCCAAGAGCTCGGTGAGCTCGAAGAGCAGGGCGAAGGGAACCCCCGTGTCGTGCAAGGCGGCCACCAGCATCGCCGTCGCCGCGGGCAGCTCGCAGGTGCTGGCGCCCGTCACGTCTGGCGACGAGTATGGGATGGTCCGCTGCGGCGGGATGCTGGGCGCGGGCGTGCAGCACGATTCGTTCAACGTGCCGGTGAGCGGTGACACGCTGGCCGGATACACGCTGTACTTCAGCGCCGGGACGCTGCATGGCACCTATGACCTCACGCCCCAGCAGACCGGGCTGGACTTCTATGCCACCTCCTGGGTGGGAACCATGAAGGTGACCGGAGGCACCGGTGCCTACCGGGGCTTCAAGGGCACCGGCAAGATGGTCTGCCAGTCCAACGACGGCATCCACACCACCTGCACCGACAGGCTGTCGCTGAGGCCGTAGGGGCAGGTTCGATCGGGAAGTGGGGCGGTCCGGCGTCGCGCCCGCGGCGCCGGACCATCGTGTCCTGACCCGGGCTCAGGCGTCGGCGCAGACGCCCAGCCCGAGCGAGCGCCAAGCCGCGTCCGCTCGGGTCTCAAGTGGCGTCAGGCGCGCCTGCAGCGCCCGCAACGTGGCGATCGGATCGGCGTTGCGGTCGATCCGGCGCACCGCGAGCCGCATCGCCGAGAGCTCCGCCCGGCTCGCGTCAAGGGCCGTGCTGTAGGCGGCGGCGGTCACGCCGCCGGCCGGATGCAGACGTCGGAGCGCCGTCAGCTCAGGGCCGATGACCGCGATGCCGCGTGCCAGGAAGGCGCCGGCGCCGCTGTACACGGCCGGCGAGGGGATGCGCTGCAGGCTCCGCGCCGCGGCAAGGCAGTCCCGGCGCGCGCGCGTGCGCAGCTGGGCGGCCGACAGCCCGGCGCTGGCGCCGCAGCCGGAGACCAGGAGGGCGACCGCGGTGAGCGCGGCGACCGATCGCGGGACGCGGCGCGCGGTCGCCCTCCGGTGAAGCGTCGGCCGGCGATCGGCCTCCGGGCCGGTGCCTTGCCGGCGATCGGCCTCCGGGCCGGTGCCTTGCCGGCGATCGGCCGCCCGCTCCTGATCCGAGGGGAGCCGGCGGGCGATGATGTGCCGACGGTCCGCGGTCCGCGGGAGGCGCCTCACGTGAGCGAGACTCCGAGCAGCCGCTCCAGGTCGGCGATCGTCCCGCGCGGGTCTACGTGGTGAATGGTCGCCATCCCGAGCTCGCGCGCCGGCGTGAGGTTGAACGGAAGGTCGTCGACGAACACGCACTCGGACGGCGGCAGCCCGATCGCGTCGGCGCCGAGCCGGTAGATGCGAGGCGCGGGCTTGCGCACGCCGACCTCCCCGGAGATGACCACCCCGTCGAACAGCTCGGCCAGCAGCCGCCTGTCGTAGCGACCGGTCCCCCAGGAGTTGGAGATCAGCCCGGTGCGCACGCCGGCTCGGCGGGCCGCCCCGACGGCGGCGAGCATCGTCGACTCAAGCTGCGACCCGGAGAACATCCGGTCGATCAGCCGCGCGGGCGCCACCCCCAGGATCGCGGCGAAGCGCCGCTCGAACTCCAGCTCGCCCAGCGCGCCGGTCTCCAGGCCGATCAGCAGATCCCGGCTGGCCTGGTCGTCCCTGAACCGGCGTGGGACGGCCTCGGGGTCCAGTCCCTCAAGCTCGCAGAACGCTCGGAAGGAGGCGAAGAGGTCGGTGGTCAGCACCCCTCCCCAGTCGACCAGCAGGCCCCGGCGCGCGATCCCGGCCGTCATCGCCGCGCGGCTCAGAACCCGTCGCGGGTCACGCGCAGGGCACGTCGCGCGAGCTCGACGACGCCTTCGCCGAAGGACCTCAGGTACGGATCGTCGGTGGCGCCGGCGACCGCCCGGCGGTAGTTGCCCTCCATGAAGACGACGGCCTTCCACAGCGCCAGCGTCACGTACCAGTCGAGGTGGGCCACGCGGCGCCCTGACAGCATCTCGTAGCGCTCGATCAGCCGCCGGCGGGTCGGGAAGCCGGGCAGCGCCGTCACGGGGCTGAGCTTGAAGCGGCTCGGCTCGTCATCGGCCTGCACCCAGTGGGTGAGCAGGTAGCCGACGTCGGCGAGCGGGTCGCCGATCGTCGCCATCTCCCAGTCGAGCACGGCCAGAAGCCGGGCGGGTGCCGCGGCCGAGTAGATCGCGTTGCCCAGCCGGTAGTCGCCGTGCACGATCGTGGCGTCCGGCGAGTCCGGGACGTTGGCCTCAAGCCATGCACCCACCTCCTCGACCTCATTTAGATCGCGGGTGCGGTTGTGCTCCCACAGGCCCGTGAACCGCCTGAGCTGGCGCTCCAGATAACCGGTGGGGCGGCCGAAGCCGCCGAGGCCGAGCCCGGCCCAGTCAGCGGCATGAAGCTCGACCAGGGAGTCGATCAGCTCGTCCGCGACCCGGGCGCGCTGCTCGGGGCCGTCCAGGGCGCCCGGCAGCGCGTCGGTGATCACGACGCCGTCGATTCGCTCCATCACGTAGAAGGGCGCGCCAATCACGGCCGGGTCCTCGCACACGGCAAGCACGCGCGGGGTGCGCACGGCCGACGGCTCGAGCGCCAGCAGCAGCCGCGCCTCACGCAGCACGTCGTGGGCGCTCGGCGGCAGCGGACCACGAGGTGGGCGCCGGAGCACTACGCCGGTGGACAGGGCGAAGGTGACGTTCGAGTGGCCCTCGCCGATCGGTTCGGCGCCCAGCGTCGCGGGCGCGGCCAGGCCGGCGCCGGCCAGGAACTCGCGCAGCGGCTCGATCACGAGGAGGGGCTCGCGCCGGTTGCCGGCCCCCTCGGCATGGGTCGCGACGATGTCGTCCGCGGCGGGCAGCACGGTCATGACGGCGCCCAGGGTAGTGCAACGGGTCGCCCGTGCCCTTCCGCTCGGGCGCCGGCGCCGCTCAGGCGGTCACCGGCGCGGGCGCGCGGGCACCTCACGGTCGCCGGCCGGCGAGCCGGCCGGCGAGCCGGCCGGGC
>JAJZWB010000165.1 GCA_021846845.1 Actinomycetes bacterium
CCGAGAAGTGCACGAACAGGTCCCGACCGCCGTCATCGGGCGTGATGAACCCGAAGCCCTTGTCGTCGCTGAACCATTTGACCGTACCCGTTGCCATGTAAATCCCTTCGGCGTACCTTGTCTGTTTGCGGCGTCCGGATCCGAGCCCCCGACCGGACGCGCGAAAGGTACCAGGGAGCGGGGCGCAAGGGTAGGTCCTTGCGGCAACTGACACTTGGGGCCCTCTCGTGCGCTCGGCACGCGCCCTCCGCTGCCGCGCGTCTCAGCCCGTGGGCAGCGTCGTCAGCGGAGGCAGGCTCACGTCGACGGTCACGGTCGGCGATGCCCCGCCGATCTCGATCCGGCCGCCCGTGATCCGGGCTCGGAACTCCTTGGTGCCCTGGGCGCCGAACGTCCAGATGAACCGGAAGGTCGAGAGCGAGCTCACGCGGCGAACCTGGACGGTGTGCCAGTCGCCGTCGGCGCCGAGCCTCTGGAGGTAGATCGCGTGGCCCGCCTTGTCGGGTGAGACGGTGCCGGTGAACGTCACCGTGCCGCCGACGAGCGCGGTGGTCGAGCTCGCCTGAATCGTCAGGGCGTCCTGGACGCCCTCAAAGAGCGTCGCCGAGCTCCGGATCGGGGCGAACATGGTCCTCACGCGGTACAGCTCGCTGTGCGCCGACGCGACGCCGGCGAAGCTGTAGGAGCCGTCCGGGCCGGTCGTCGTGGTCGAGACCTCCCTGAAGGAGCCAGTGCCGGGGAGCGCCTCGAACAGGCCGACGCTCGTATTCGGCTCCGGCGTGGTGGTGCCGGGCTGATCGAGCGTGCCGGAGATCGTCACCGGCTGCCCGGTGGAGACGATCTGGTCCGCCGCCTGGATCGTGAAGCCGGGCGCCTGGGCCTGCTGGATCACCACCGACACGGGGTCGGACGGTGCCGCCGCGTTGCGGGCGTCGGCTCTCAGCAGCGCTCGCACGTCGTAGGAGCCGGGCAGGCGCCATGCGTGCGACAGCGAGAAGTCCGAGCTCGCGCCGATCCGTGCCCGCCCGATCGTCCGCCAGTCGTCGCCGGATCCGAGCTGCTGCTGGAGCAGGACCACCCCGCCCGTGTGGTCGGGCGTGACGTGTCCGCTGAACGTGATCGCGTGGCGGGTCAGGCCGCCGGTCGTCGACGCGCCGAGGCTGACGAGCGCCGCCACTCGCTCGCGGACCGTGCGACTGTGGGTCAGGCCCGGGCCGCGCACGAACCAGCTGCGATTGGAGAGGACGATCCCCTCCGCGCGGGCGAACTCGTACTGGCCGTCGGCGTTGGTCTTCGTGACGCCGATCAGCGAGAAGTAGGGCGCCGGAGCGATCCGGTGGTAGAGCCGGATCGTCTGCCCTGCGTTGCCGGGTCCCCGCAGCCGGCCGTAGATCAGCACCGCCTCGCCCGCGATGATCCGCCGTGGCGTGGCCTGAATGGTGAGCCCTCGGTCATGGATCGGTGCGGCCCCTGCATTGGGAGCCGCCGCGCAGGCGATCACGGCCAGCGCGCAGCAAGCCGTGGCGAACGGAACACGCATGTTGCCTCCTGGGACTTTGAACGTGCCTCCGCTGGAAGCCGGCCCCGGCCAGACGGTGGCGATGACGATCGCGTAAACACCGCGTCAGGGGTCGAGTTGCGCCGCCGTGCGTAGACTCGCCGCGTGGAGAAGCTTGAGATCGCCGTGCCGGCCCGGCACGCGCCGTCTGGCAGGTCGAGGCCATGGCACGCTGCCTGATCGTCGGCTGCGGCTGCCGCGGGCTCGCGCTCGCGCAGGAGCTGATCGCGCGGGGGCACCAGGTTCGTGCGACCACGCGCGATCCCGGTCGGGTGGCCGAGATCTCGGCCGTCGGCGCCGAGCCGTACGTCGGCGATCCCGACCGGCTCGCGACGCTCGGTCCGGCGCTCGCCCACGTGGGAGTGGCCTGCGTGCTGCTGGGATCCGCCAGCGGGACAGCGGAGCATCTCAGGGCGCTGCACGGCACCCGCCTGGCGATGCTGCTGGAGCGGGTCGTGGACACCACCGTGCGCGGCGTCGTCTACGAGGCGACCGGCACGGTCGCGCCGGAGATCCTCCTGTCGGGCGCGCAGCTCGTGCAGCGCGCCTGCGAGCGCTCCTCGGTCGGACACATGCTGCTGACCGCCGACCCGGCGGACCACGACCGCTGGCCCGCGCAGGCGGCCGACGCCGTCGAGCGGGCGCTGCTGCGCTGAGCGCGGCCGGCCGCGGGGCGCTCATCCATGGGAGCGCAGCAGCGGCCCGATCCGCTCGAACAGGTCGGCCAGGATCCGCGCCGTCGCGCCCCAGATCAGGTCTTCTCCGACCGCGTAGGTGTCGGTTCGGATCGGGAGGCCGCGGCGCAGGAGCGTCCGCCGGGCGTAGCCCGCGAGCAGGTCGGCGAGTGCGGGCTCGAGCACCTCGGCAACCTCGCCCGCGCTTGGCCTCCACTCGATGCCGTCCTCGATCAGCGCCACGAACGGGTAGACCGCGTAGCCCGTCACGATCGTCGGCGTCGGCTGCAGCGCCCCGAGGATCCGTGCGGCGCCGGGCTCCAGCCCGATCTCCTCCTGCGCCTCGCGCAGCGCCGTCGCCACCAGGTCGGGGTCGGAGGTGTCCCGCCGCCCGCCCGGGAACGAGATCTCGCCGGGGTGGCGACGAAGGTCGTCGCGACGCCTTGTGAACACCGCGTGCAGGCGTCCCGCCCGCGCGAACAGCGCGACGAGCACGGCCGCGTCGGTCCGGCCGGCGACGCGCAGCGCGCCCGCGTCCTCGGCGCTCAGCAGCACGCGCCCGATCTGCGTCGAGAGCGCCGTGTCGCCGGTCGCCATCGGCGGTCAGACGAGCGGGTGCAACAGCAGCCCGGTCGGGACCTTGGGATAGAAGTAGGTCGACTTTGGCGGCATGCTCTCGCCCGCCGCCGCCACGGCCCGAACCTGGTCGACCGGGGTCGGCGCCATCAGGAACGCGGCGTCGTACTCGCCGCTGCGCACGAGCGCCAGCGCCTGGTCGAGATCGCGTGCGTAGCCCAGCCCGTCCATGTGGTCGATGTCCGCGTCGGTCATCCCGAGCGCGCCCTTGAGGACGATCGCCTCCAGGACCGCGGTGTCAAGCCGGCGGTACGGCGCCTGGTGACGGCTGAGCGCGGCGTCCGCGATCGCCTGGTCACGGAGGACCAGCGTGCGCGCCCGGTCGTCCCCGGCCTCCAAGAAGCCGATCCTGACGCCTTCCCCGGCATCCTCGACGGCGACGAAGTCCCGACGCAGCGCGGCGTGCAGCGCCGCCCGCCGACGGTCGTCGAGGCCCCGGACGAGGCGGTGCGTGGGGAACACCGTCAGCCCGGGATCCTCGAGCGCGACCAGGCACATCAGCACCCAGCGGTGGGGGCCCTCGCCGCCGATCTCCTCCGCGTAGACGCGTGAGGTCTCGTAGCGGTGGTGGCCATCGGCGATCAGCAGCTCGGCGCCGGCCAGGGCCTCGGTCAGCGGGTCGACCACGGCGGGGTCGTCGGTGCGCCACAGCCGGTTCGCGGTGCCGTCGTCGTCGGTCGTCGTGGCCCAGGGGTCTCCGGCTGTCGCTGTCTCCAGCGCACGTCGCGCGGCTCCGGTGCGGTCGGAGTAGAGGGAGAAGATGGGGGAGAGGTTCGCCCTGGTGGCGCGCGTGAGCCGCAGCCGGTCCTCACGGGGGCCCGGATGGGTTCGCTCGTGCGGACGGATCCGGCCGGCCCCGTACTCCTCCACGCGCACGCGCGCGAAGAAGCCGCGGCGGGTCCGCCGGCGGCCATCGGGGCCCGTGTAGTCCTGGTCCAGCGTCCAGATGGCGGGGCCGTCGTCGAGCACCAGGGCTCCCTGCGCACGCCACTGGGACAGCAGCGCCGCTGCTCGCTCGTAGCGGTCGCCGTCTCCCTCGGGCAGGTCCACGCGCACGACGTTGTAGGGGGAGCGGGCGGCGAGCGCGGCCCGTTGGTCCGCGTCGATCACGTCGTAAGGCGGCGCCACCACGTCCTGGAGCCCGCCCGTCACGGCGGGCTCGTATCGCAGGGCGCGGAGCGGCTGGATCTCGGCCATCGGGGCGACGAGGCTACACGACGGCCGCCGCGCCTCAGGTCCCCGGTCCGGTCCCGGGTCGTGATCTAGACTCGTCGGCGTCGCGCGGGGCGTGGCGCAGCCTGGTAGCGCGCCTGCTTTGGGAGCAGGAGGTCCCGGGTTCAAATCCCGGCGCCCCGACTGCACTGCATCCATGGCTGCGCTGCCGTGCCCGTGACCGCGCACATCGCGCCTTCCGCGCACAGCCGGACCGGACGGCGTGTCGCGTTCGTCCCGAGCGCGCGCACTAACCTCATCGCCTCAGATGACGCGGATCGATTCAAACGGGGCCGAGCGCCGCCGCTGGAACGATCGCGCCTGGGCCTCGGCGTGGTCCAGGCGAGAGCTGCTGACGATGGCCGTCGCGGATGTCCTCGTGGGACGGGCGGGCCTGCGGCCCGGAGACAGGGTGCTGGACATCGGCACCGGCGGCGGGGTGGCCGCCTTCGCGGCGGGCCTGATCGTCGGCGAAGGGATCGTGGTCGGCGCGGACATCTCGGAGCCGATGGTGGAGATGGCGCGCGACCGTGCCGAGCAGCGGGCCGCCGGCAATGTGTCGTTCGTCGTGGCCGACGTCCAGCATCAGACCGTGCCCGGCGGGCCCTTCGACGTCGCGATCAGCCAGTTCGGGGTGATGTTCTTCGACGAGCCGCAGGTCGCGTTCGCCAACATCAGGCGCCAGCTCGTCAGCGGCGGGCGCCTGCGGTTCGCATGCTGGCGGGCCGCGGAGCTCAACCCGTGGTTCCCGGGCTCTGCGCTCGCGGGGATCGTGCCGCCGCCACCACCGCCGGCGCCGGGCAAGAGCCCGACCGGTCCCTTCAGCCTGTGCGACGCCGATCGCACGATGGGCATCCTGGAGGCGAGCGGCTGGCGGGAGGTCGCGAGCGCCGCTCACGACCTGGTGGTGACCGTCGAGCGCGACGTGATCGTCGATGACGAGGCGCTGAGGATGTTCGGCGTCGCGCAGGACGCGATGGCCGCCGCCTGGGAGGCGATCGAAGGCCGGCTCGCGCCGATCACGCGAGATGACGGGCGAATCGACGTGCCGCTCGCGTTCCAGGTCTTCACCGCCGCCGCCTGATCCGGCGGCGCCCTCCGGCCGGCCCGTCCGCTCTCCAGCCGGCCCGACGGGCCCAGCGCGGGGAGGGCGCGTCGCGGGGAGGGCGCGTATTTCAGTAAGTCCTCATCTTTCGATAATGGTGACTTGAGCCGGCACCGGCACCCTTGCCGCATGGTCCAAGGTATCGCCGGTGGAGGCCTCACGCCCACGCGACGCTTCGAGGTACGTTCGCTCACGGAGTCGTCGTGTCGGTGAGCGTCGACGAGCTCCCGCCCGCGATCGGGAAGCCCAGGCAGCGGGTCTCCGGTCAGCGTCCCGTCAGCCCTCGCAGGCGGTGGGTTCCCGATGCGGCTCTGCTGGTTGTCGGACTCGGTCTCGGCGCGACGACGGGGCTGGCGATCACCGCGGAGACCCACGCCGAGCTCGTCGCTCGCGGGGGTGTGGCGACCTTCGTCGGCAGCATCACCGGCCTGGTCGGCATGTACCTGGCGCTGGTGATGGTGCTGCTCGTGAGCCGGATCCCATTCGTCGAGCGGGTGCTCGGCCTCGACGGACTGCTTCGCTGGCACAAGTGGCTCTCGCCCTGGCCGCTTTCGCTGATCGGGCTGCACGCCGTGTTCGTCACGGTCGGGTACGCGCAGGCGGCGAGGACGGGGATCGGGCACGAGATCGGCTCGCTCCTGAGCGGCTACCCCGGCCTGGTGACCGCGACTCTGGCGCTGGGCCTGATGGCGGCCGCCGGCATCGTCTCGATCCGGGCCCTGCGCATGCGCCTGCGGCGGGAGACCTGGTGGACGATCCATCTGGCGATGTACGTGGCGCTGGCCCTTTCCTTCTCGCACGTGATAGCGCTCGGGCCCTCTTTCGTCGAGCACCCGGCGATCCAGGCGGTCTGGACGGCGGTGTGGATCGCGACGGCAGGGGTCGTCCTGGTCTTCCGGTTCGGCCTGCCGGCGCTGCGAACGGTGCGTCACGGGCTTCGGGTGGTCGAGGTTCGCCCGGAGGCCGAGGGCGTGGTCTCGATCATCTGCGCGGGGCGGGCGCTGGACCGCCTGCCGGCAGCCGGCGGCCAGTTCATGTGCTGGCGGTTCCTG
>JAJZWB010000166.1 GCA_021846845.1 Actinomycetes bacterium
GCGAGCGCCAGGACGGCGGCGGCGAGCGCGGCGACGAGTGAGCCGGCGCGGGCCGGGAAGCGCGTCCGCGCGCGGCGGTCGGATCTTGGGACGGCCTCGGGCAAGCGGATCACAATAACGAGGCGTTCACGGCCGAGTTGCGGTCTTTCGACCGGGGGCGCCCCGATCCGGCGGCTCGGAGCCAACGGCCGTGGCGGCCGACCGAACCGCTGCCTGGCCGCACCGAAACGCTGCCTGGCCGCGCCGAACCGCTGCCTGGCCGCGCCGAACCGCTGCCTGGCCGCGCCGAACCGCTGCCCGGCCGCGCCGAACCGCTGCCCGGCCGAACCGGCGCGCGCCGGCCGCCGTTGGATCGACCCCGGTGGCCTGCGCCGGGGGCGACACGGGCGCCGGTAGACTCGCGCCGCATGCCGCTCCAGGCCCGCACGGGCGCCTCGCCGAGTGCGCGCGCCGTCCGGCCGCCGGCGGTGCCGACCGTGCCGCCGCAGGCGCTGATCCTGGCCGCGATCGTCGTTGTCGCCGCGGCCCTGCGCTTCGCGACGCTGACCGGCCAGAGCTACTGGGTCGACGAGTCCCAGGCTGCCCACGAGCTCGGACTCCCGTTCACGTCGATGCTGTCGGCCTGGAGCGCGTCCGAGTGGAACCCGCCGCTGTACCTGGTGGTCGCGTGGCCCTGGGCACGCCTGTTCGGGACCGGAGAGGCCGGCCTGCGCTCGCTCTCGGCGCTGTTGGGCGTGGGGCTCGTGCCGCTGCTGTACCTGTGCGGCAGCGAGCTGGTCTCACGCTCGGCGGGGCTGGTGGCGGCCGCGCTCGCGGCGGTCAACCCGATGCTGATCTGGTACTCGCAGGAGGCCCGCGAGTACATGCTGCTGCTGGCGCTCTGCACGGCTTCGCTCCTGTTCTTCGCACGGGCGCTGAGGACCGGCTCCGCGCGCGACCTCGGTTGGTGGGCGGCGGTCTCGGCGGCGGCGCTGCTCACCCAGTACTTCGCCGGCTTCCTTGTCGCCGCAGAGGGGCTGGCGCTGCTGTGGCGGCTGCGCAGCAGGGCTGTCGCGATCGCCTGCGCGGTGCAGGTCCTGGTGCTGGCCCCATTCATCCCGCACCTGCTGCCGCGCCTGCAACAGCCGTCGCTGTTCATCACGGCGCTGCCGCTGGTGCGCCGCATCCAGCAGGTTCCGGTGGCGTTCGCGGTCAACACGCTCGCCCTGAGCTCGGCCGCCTCCGACGGCCTGCTCGGCGCGGCGGCGCTGGCCGCGATCGTGATCGCGCTGCTGCTCGGCGGCGCCGGGGAGCGCGAGCTTCGCGGCGCCGGGCTCGCGGCGGCGCTGGCGGCCTTCGTGCTGCTGGCGCCGCTGGCGCTGGCGCTGGTCGGCCACGACGACTACATAGCGCGTGGTCTGATGCCCGCTTGGCTGCCGCTCTCGGTCGTCGTGGGCGCGGCGTGCACGTCCCGGCGCGCGCGCCTGCCCGGGGCCGCGCTGGCGGCGGCCCTGCTGGCGCTGTTCGTCTGGGGGCAGGCCAGGATCGAGTCCAACCCGATCTACCAGCGGCCCGACTGGCGCGGCGTGGCGGCGGCGCTCGGGCGCACGACTCGGACGCGCGCGATCGCCGCCTACCCCGGGCAGTTCGCCACCGGGCCGCTCTCGATCTACCTGCCGCGGGTCGCATGGGCCGGACCGGGCGGATCGCAGCTCCGCGGCACGGCGACCGTCTCCGAGCTTGACGTGGTCGCCAACGCCGGTCAACCGCCAGGGCGGCCCGGAGGCGGCGTCCGGGTGCTGTCCCAGCGGTCGGTGGACGGATACGAGGTCGTGCGGTTCCAGCTGCCCTCGCCCGTTCGCGCGGATGCGGCCCAGCTGGCCGCGCTCGCGCGACAGCTGCTGCCGGCCGGAGCGCTCGTGCCGGCCGTGATCCTCCAGCACGCCAGCGATTAGGATTGCGCGCCATGCGCAGGAGGGTGAAGCTGCCGGCGGTCGTCGCCGCCGTGATGGCGCTGGCCGGGTTCGCGCCGGCCGGGATCGTGCCGGCCGGGTTCGCGCCGGCCGTGGCGATCGCGTCCTCCGGCTCCGGAGCGCTCGCCGCGCAGGCCGGCGCGATCCTCAAGGACTGTCAGGCCAACGGCCAGCTGACGCACACCTACACCAAGGCCGCGCTCGACGAGGCGCTGCGGGTCATGTCCCCCACCGTGCGCCAGTACTCCAACTGCTACGACGTCATCCAGGGCGCGCTCAGCGGCGCAGCGGGCCACATCGGCGGCGGCGGGGGCGGCTCCGGAGGGTCGTTCCTGCCGACGCCCGTGATCGTGATCCTGGTGCTGCTGGTGCTCGGCGGCGTCACCTTCGGCGCGCTCGCCGTGCGCAGGCGCCAGGGCGAGCGCGGAACGGACGGCGACCAGGACGGCGACGGCGGCCTGTAGGGGCGCTCGCGTCCCCGACGCAGCCCGGGCGTCCTAAACTCGGGGTCGATGCCCTCAGAACGCCAGATCCGGGTCGGTGGCGTGCCGATCGGCGGCGGCGCTCCGGTCGCTGTTCAGACGATGACCAAGACGGAGACCGCGGACGTGGCAGCGACGATGGCGCAGATCCGGAGGGTCGCGCAGGCGGGCGCTGACATCGTGCGGGTCGCGGTGCCCCGAAACGAGGACGTCGAGGCGCTCAGGACGATCGTCGCGCAGTCGCCGATCCCGGTTATCGCCGACATCCACTTCAACTACACGCTCGCGCTCAAGGCCCTGGACGCGGGCGCGCATTGCGTGCGCCTGAACCCCGGGAACATCGGCGGACCCGACAAGGTCGCCAAGGTCGTTCAGCGCGCCAGGGAGCTCGGCACGCCGCTTCGGATCGGCGTGAACTCGGGCTCGCTGCCGGAGCACCTGCGCGAGCTCGAGTACACCAACCCGGTCGAGGCGCTCGTGGCCGCGGCCGCCGGCTTCGTCGAGCTCATGGAGAGCCTGGACTTCGACAACTTCAAGGTCTCGATGAAGTCGACCAGCGTTCCGAACACGATCGCGTCGAACCGGATGCTGGCGGAGCGGATCCCCTACCCGCTGCACCTCGGTGTCACCGAGGCCGGCACGAAGTGGTCAGGCTCGCTGAAGTCGGCGGTCGGACTCGGGACGCTGCTGGCCGACGGGATCGGCGACACGATCAGGATCTCGCTGTCGACCTTCCATGCGGAGGAGGAGGTCAAGGTGGCCTGGGAGATCCTCAAGGCTCTTAAGCTGCGAGAGCGCGGGCCCGTTCTGATCGCCTGCCCGACATGCGGCCGGCTGCAGTTCGACATGGACTCGATCGTCGCCGAGGTGGAGCGCCGACTGCAGGCCTATGACGATCCGATCGAGGTGTCGGTGCTCGGATGCGCCGTGAACGGGATCGGAGAGGCACGCCATGCCGACTTCGGAATCGCCGGGGCCAAGGACGCCGGGATCGTCTACGCCAAGGGCGAGCCCGTCCGGAAGTTCGCCACCGGCAATCTCGTCGATGCGCTGTTCGAGGAGATCGATCGCTACTACGCGGCCGGCAAGCGCGTGATCCGCGACGAGCGCGCCGCCGCCGAGGCCGCGCAGTGGCTGGCCGAGAACGAGGACGAGACCGCGATGACGCCCGAGCGCCTGGCCGCGCTCGAGGCGGCCGCCGCTCGCGAGGGCGAAGCGTCCGCCGCGATCGGCGGCGAAGGCGCGAACGGCGCCGTAGCCGCGCCGCCGGCCGGCGGCCCGCCGACCCCGGCCGAGCGTCCCCCCGTCGAACTGGCCGCGGCAGCCGAGCAGGCACGCGAAGCAGCACCGCCGCGGCTCGACGAGGAGCAGTCGCCCGTCTCGGGGCGCCGCTTCACCCGCGCCTGAGGCCGGGGCGCCGGCCTGGCGGCGACGTCCGAGCGCCGCGCGTGCCCGCGCTCAGGATCGGCGCGAACCCCACTGCAACGGCGGCGGGCTCGTGAGAACCCGCCGCCGCAAAGGCTCCCGGCCGTCAGCCGACCTTGTCGAACCCGGCGGCCACGGCGTCCCAGCTGATCGTGTTGAACCAGCCGTCGATGTAGTCGGGACGGCGGTTCTGGTACTTGAGGTAGTAGGCGTGCTCCCACACGTCCACGCCGAGCAGGGGGGTCTTGCCGTCGGAGACGGGACTGTCCTGGTTGGCGGTCGACACGATCGCCAGTCCCGATCCGTCGTGCACCAGCCACGCCCAGCCAGAGCCGAAGCGGCCGAGGCCGGCGGCCTTCAGCGCGGCCTTGAAATCGGCGAACGAGCCGAACGTCGAGTCGAGCGCCTGGCGAAGTGCGCCGGCGGGCTCGCCGCCGCCGCCCGGGGCCATCCAGCCCCAGAAGAGCGAGTGGTTGTAGTGGCCGCCCGCGTTGTTGCGGACCGGGCCCTGCTTGTCGGCGGGAAGCGAGCCGAGGTTCCTGAGCACCTCGACCACGTCCCTGTCGGCCCACTCGGTGCCCTCCAGCGCCTTGTTGGCGTTGTCGACGTAGGCCTGATGATGCTTGTCGTGGTGCAGACGCATGGTCGCCTCGTCGATATGGGGCTCCAGCGCGTCATAGGCGTAGGGAAGGGGCGGAACTGCGTACGCCATCTCTCTTCTCCTTGTCTGTTGCTCGGTCTTGGAGCGTTCTATCAGAACCGTGACGGCATGCCCGCGGGGCGCGGGAAACGGGGCCGACCGCACGGGCGCGCGGGGCGCATGGCGCCGGCGCGGGCTGAGGTCCTCGGTGCCGGGTACGCTTGACCACGGCCCAGCGGCCGCATCGCCAATGACCCGTCTATCCGCATATCTGCTGCCGACCGAACGGGAGGCCCCGGCCGACGCCGAGGCGATCTCCCACAAGCTGATGGTGCGCGCCGGGCTGATCCGCCAGATCGGATCCGGGCTGTGGTCGTGGCTGCCGGCCGGCTATCGCGTGCACCAGCGGATCGTGCAGATCGTGCGCGAGGAGATGGATGCGATCGGCGGCCAGGAGATGCTGATGCCGGTCCTGCACCCGGCGGAACCATGGCGGCGGACGGGCCGGTACGGGATCGAGGAGATGTTCAAGCTGACCGATCGGCGCGGAGCCGACATGGTGCTGGCGATGACTCACGAGGAGATCGTCACCGGGCACGTCGCCGCCGCGGTCCGCTCCTATCGCGACCTGCCGCTGACGCTCTACCACTTCCAGGTCAAGGAGCGCGACGAGCCGAGGCCACGCGCCGGCGTTCTGCGCACGCGTGAGTTCGTGATGAAGGACGCCTACACCTTCGACCGCGACGCCGAGGGACTCGCGGTCGCCTACGACCGGCACGCCGCCGCCTATGACCGGATGTGCGACCGCTGCGGACTGGAGTGGTACAGGGTCAAGGCGGACGTGGGGATGATGGGCGGCCATGGCGCTGATGAGTACATGGCGCCGTGCGCCGCGGGCGAGAACGAGGTTGCTCTCGCGGCCGGATACGCGGCGAACGTAGAGGTCGCGGCGGCCGACCCGCAGCCGGTCTCGCTGCCGCCATCCGGTGACGGTCCGAAGCTGGTCAGCACGCCGGGCGCCCATACCATCGACGCGCTGGCCGCGTTCATGGGACTGCCGGCCGGGGCGCTGATGAAGGCCTTCCCGGTCGTCCTCGAGGGCGGCGAGCTCAGGATGCTGGTAGTCCGCGGCGATCATCGCGTCAACGAGGTCAAGGTCACCAACGCGCTGGGGAGATGGCGTGCCGCGACCCCGGAGGAGGTGGCCGAGCGGATCGGCCCGCCCGGCTTCATCGGGCCGGTCGGCGTCCAGGTCCCGATCCTGCTCGACGAGGCGCTGATCGCAGACGGGGCCGCGGCACGCGGCTCCTATGTGGCCGGGGCCAACCAGGTCGACGCGCATCTGGCCGGCGTGGTGCCGGGACGCGACTTCCGCTTCGAGACCGTCGACGTGCGCACGGTCGCGGCCGGCGACACCGTGGCGGGCGCCGTCCTGCGGATCGAGCCCGCGATCGAGGTCGGGAACATCTTCAAGCTCGGCACGCGCTACTCGGAGCCCCTCGGGGCGAGGTACCTCGATGAGAGGGGGCGCTCGCAGCCGATCTGGATGGGCTCCTACGGTTTCGGGCCCGCGCGCGCCGCCGCGGCTGCGGTGGAGCAGTATGCCGACGAGCAGGGGATCGCGTGGCCGCGCAGCATCGCGCCGTTCGACGTGGAGCTGGTGGTGGTGGCCAAGCCCGGGACCCCCGAGCGAGAGCTCGCGGACCGCCTC
>JAJZWB010000167.1 GCA_021846845.1 Actinomycetes bacterium
CGGCCACGAACCTACCGGTCCGCTCACGTCGGTCGCGGCGCGCGCTCAGCCGGCGGACCTCCGCCAGCTGGGGGTTGCGTGGGCTCGAGATCGTCATCTGGGTAGTGGCGGTCGTGAAAGCAAAAAGGGCGCCTGCTTCGGAGAAGCGGCGCCCTGTGGAAGGTGCTGGATGGTCGGCGTGTGGCTCAGCCGGCCGCCAGCGCCTCACGGGCGCGGTCGGCGAAGCGTCGGAACGTGTCGGCGTCATGGACGGCCATGTCGGCCAGGACCTTGCGGTCAAGCTCCACGCCGGCGAGCTGCAGCCCGTGGATGAACTGCGAGTAGGAGAGTCCGTGCAGGCGAGCGGCGGCGTTGATCCGGGTGATCCACAGGCGACGGAAGTCACGCTTGCGGTTGCGACGGTCGCGATAGCGGTAGAGGTCCGCCTTGAGCACCGCCTGCTTGGCGACGCGGTAGTGACGGCTGGCGTCCCCGCGGTAGCCCTTGGCGAGCTCCAGGGTCGCGCGCCGCTTCTTGCGGCCGTGCAGGGAGCGCTTGACGCGGCTCATGAGCGCTTGGCCCCCAGCAGGGTCTTGACCTGCGCGACGTCATGATCGGAGATCGCCGCGGCCTGGCCGAGACGGCGCTTGCGCTTGGGGGACTTCTTCTCCAGGATGTGGCTGGTGAAGGAGTGGCGACCCTTGACCTTGCCGGTCGCGGTCAGCTTGAAGCGCTTCTTGGCGCCGGAGTGCGTCTTCATCTTGGGCATCGCGGTGATGCAGTAAAGCAGACGCTCACGCCGGAGCGCGCGCCGGTGACGCTCCGCGGCATTCCGCGGAGCACCGGCTTCAGCCGGCGCCCTCGGCGGATACCGGCGCGTCCGACTCGGCCTGCTCGGCCTGGTCGGCCTGCGGCTCGTGCGCGTCGTCGCCGTCGACGTGCCGGCCGCCGTCGACGTGAGACCTGGCCTCCTTGTCGGCCGCGAGAACGGCCTTCGAGGGGGCGAGCATCATCGTCATGTTGCGCCCGTCCTGAAGCGGCGTCTGCTCGACCACCGCTATGTCCGCCAGCTCGCCTGCGAGCCGTTCCAGCAGCGCGGCGCCGCGCTCCGGATGGGTCACCTCGCGACCGCGGAACATGATCGTCACCTTGACCCGGTCCTTGCCCAACAGGAAGCGGCGCACGTGGCCCTTCTTGGTGTCGTAGTCGTTCTGCGCGATCTTCGGCCGGAACTTGATCTCACGGATCGTGATCTGCTGCTGGTGCTTGCGCGCGGCCTTCTGCTTCTGCGCCTGCTCGTACTTGTACTTGGAGTAGTCGAGCACACGGCAGACCGGAGGACGCGCGTCGGGAGCGACCTCGACCAGGTCGAGGTCGCGCTCCTGAGCGTAGGAGAGAGCCTCGGCCGTCTTGACGACGCCGATCTGCTTCCCGTCCTCGCCCACGAGGCGCACCTCAGGGACTCGAATCCGGTCGTTTATCCGGGTGAGGTCCCGCTCGGGCGGGCGCCGGTCGAACCTGCGGGGTACCGGCACTAGCTGCGTGCGACGGCGGCCTGGTTCAAATGGAGCCGCGCGGAGTGGGAACGTGTTCGATCAACGGGCGAAAGTATAGCGATCGGATCAGCGCAGCACGCGACGTCGCGCCTCTTCGGCAAGCCGCAGCTCGAACTCGCGCGCGGGGACGCTGCCCGCGTCGCCGCCCGGGTGCCGGCGGACGCTGACCTCGCCGGCGTCCGCCTCCCGGTCGCCGACGATCAGCATGTACGGGACCCGGCGCAGCTCCGCGTCCCGGATCTTGCGAGCGACCGACTCGGTGCGGTCGTCGAGCTCCGCCCTGAGCCCCGCGGCGATGAGCCGGTCGCGCACACCCGCTGCGTAGTCCAGGTGACGGTCGGCGATCGGGAGCACGATCGCCTGCGCCGGCGCCAACCAGACCGGCAGCTCGCCGCCGAAGTGCTCAAGCAGGATTCCGATGAAGCGCTCGTAGGAGCCCATCAGGGCGCGGTGGATCATCACCGGCCGGTGCTCGGCGTTGTCGGCGCCCGTGTAGGCGAGGCCGAACCGCTCCGGCATGTTGTAGTCAAGCTGGCAGGTGCCGAGCTGCCAGGAGCGGCCGAGCGAGTCGGTCATGTGCATGTCGATCTTGGGGCCGTAGAACGCCCCGTCGCCCTCGTTCACCGTGTACTCGAGGCCGAGCTGCCCGAGGGCGTCGGCGAGTGCCCGCTCGCTGCGGTCCCACAGCTCGTCGGAGCCGATCCGCTGCTCGGGCCGGGTCGAGAGCTCGAGCCGCACGTCGATCCCGAAGATCCGGTAGGTCGCGAACGCGAAGTCGAGCACGTTCGCCACCTCCTGCTGGACCTGATCCTCGGTGCAGAAGATGTGGCTGTCGTCCTGGGCGAAGTGGCGCACGCGAAGCAGCCCGTGCAGGGTCCCGCTCGGCTCGCGGCGGTGCAGCAGTCCGGGCTCCCAGAGACGCAGCGGCAGGTCCCGGTAGGAGTGCGGTCGCAGCGAGTAGAGATGGCAGTGACCGGGGCAGTTCATCGGCTTGACGGCCATCCGCCGGTCCTCGTACTCGGTCACGAACATGTTGTCCGCGTACTTGTCCCAGTGCCCAGAGGTCCGCCACAGCGAGCTGTCGAAGATCTGCGGCGTCTTTACCTCGACATAGCCCCGCTCACGGCCCATCTCGCGGCTGAGCGCGACGAGCGAGTTGAACACCTCGGTGCCGCCCGGCAGCCAGAACGCCGCTCCAGGAGACACCTCCGAGAACTGGAACAGCCCCAGCTGGGGACCCAGCCGGCGGTGGTCGTTGGCCCTGGCGCGCTCCAACAGCTCCAGGTGCTCCTCCAGGTCCCCCTTGGAGAAGAACGCGGTCCCGTACACGCGCGTCAGCATCTGGCGCCTGGCGTCGCCGCGCCAGTATGAGCCGGCGACCGACTGAAGCTTGAACGCCTTGATCCGCCTCGTGGACGGAGCGTGCGGGCCACGGCAGAGGTCGGTGAACGGGCCGTTCGTGTACAGGGACACAGTCTCGAGCGGGTGGTCGGGATCCGCTGCACGAACGAGATCCTCGATCAGCTCCACCTTGTAGGGCTGGCCCTCGGCGCGGAAGCGCTCAAGCGCCTCGGCGACCGGCAGGTCCTCGCGCACGAACCGCTCGTCCGCCTGGATGTGCGCTCGCATCGCCTCCTCCAGCGCCGGGAAGTCGGAGTCGTTGACGGTGACGCCGGCGGGGAACTCGAAGTCGTAGTAGAAGCCCGCCTCGATCGCCGGCCCGATCGAGATCTTCGTTCCCGGGTAGAGGTCGAGCACCGCGGCGGCCAGCACGTGCGCAGCGTCGTGGCGCACCAGCGCGAGCGCGTCCTCACCGCTGCGCTCGGTCACGATCTCCAGCGTCGGCGCACGCCCCTCGGGCTCGGGGAGCGGTCGCGAGAGGTCCCTCAGCTCGCCGTCGACGCGGACCGCGAGCGCCGCGCGCGCCAGGCCGGCGCCGATCGCCGCCGCCGCGTCGGCGCCCGTCGAGCCGCCGGGCAGCGCCAACCTGGTTCCGTCGGGCAGCTGGAATTCCATTTCGGCCGGGATGCTAGGCGAACCGCGCCCGGCGGCCGCTCGCCATCGCCCAGCCCACGCTACATTTATCGCCCGCGGACGATTAGCTCAGCTGGGAGAGCGCCGCCTCGACAAGGCGGAGGTCGCTGGTTCGAGCCCAGCATCGTCCACTGACTGACTGCCGCTTCCTGCTGCGGTCTGCTGCCGGGCTGTCGTCAGGTCTCGACCCACAGGCCGTCGGTCACCGCTCCTGGCGGCGACGGCGAGCTCTGGTCGAAGCCGCTCGGCACGCCGGCCCGACCGGTCGGGCGCTCGTCCTGAAGCTGGATGGGGTCCGTGGACCGCTCGCCCCGCCGACCGACCCGCGCACGGACGGCTGAGCTTGACACCGGAGGGGTCCGCGGACCGTCGCGCGGGACGACCGTCGGCGAGCTGCGAACCGAGCGGGCGAGGGCCCGAAGCCGCGACGGGTGGCTCTCCGTCCGCGGCACGTCACAATTGGAGCCGTGCTCGACACCCGCGCCCGCCCGCTGCACGATCTGCGCATCTCGGTCACCGACCGCTGCAACTTCCGCTGCACCTACTGCATGCCCAAGACGATCTTCGGTCGCGACTTCGCGTTCCTGCCGCGCTCCGAGCTGCTCAGCTTCGAGGAGATCACGCGGCTGGCGCGGCTGTTCGCAGACGAGGGGGTCTCGAAGCTCAGGCTCACCGGCGGCGAGCCGCTGCTTCGCAAGGACCTCGATCAGCTGGTCGCGATGCTCGCGACAGTCGAAGGCATCGACGACATCGCGCTGACCACCAACGGCTCGGCGCTGGCCGCGCACGCCGACCGGCTCAGACGCGCCGGCCTGAGGAGGGTCAGCGTGAGCCTCGACGCGCTCGACGACGACACGTTCGCGGCGATGAACGACGTCGCGTTCCCGGTCTCGCGGGTGCTGACCGGGATCGACGCGGCCGCGCGGGCCGGTCTTCGCCCGGTGAAGGTCAACATGGTGGTCAAGCGGGGCGTGAACGACGCTCGGATCGTCGAGATGGCGGATCACTTCCGGGGCAGCGGGCACATCCTGCGGTTCATCGAGTACATGGACGTCGGCACGACCAACGGCTGGCGCATGGACGATGTCGTCCCCGCCGCCGAGATCCTCGCCAGGATCGACGCGCGCTGGCCGATCGAGCCGGTGGACCCCAGCTATGCGGGCGAGGTCGCCAGCCGCTACCGCTACCGCGACGGCGCGGGAGAGATCGGCGTCATCGCGTCGGTCACCCAGCCGTTCTGTGGAGGGTGCACGCGGGTCCGCCTGTCGGCTGACGGGAAGCTCTACACGTGCCTGTTCGCGGCCCGCGGCCACGACCTCCGCGGGCCGCTGCGCCAGGGCGCGACCGACGCGGAGCTCAGGACCCTGATCCGCTCCACCTGGGAGCGCCGGGCCGACCGCTATTCCGAGCTGAGACGGGCACGGACCGAGCGGACCCCCAGGATCGAGATGTCCTACATCGGCGGCTGAGCGCACCGACGCAGCGGGCTCGTCCGGTTCGCCGCGGCCGGGCCTCGCGAGCCGACGGCCCCGCCACCGCGAACTCGCCAGCCGGCCACCCCGCCACCGCGAACTCGCCAGCCGGCTGTCAGGCCGTCGGCAGCTCGAGCTCGTCGTCGAGCATCCCGAACTGCACGCCGTCGAGCCAGCGCTCGCGACGCCAGTAGGCGCGCCGTCGAGCGCCTTCACGAACGAAGCCCACGCGGGAGAACAGCGCCTGGCCGGGGACGTTGTCCTCGTAGACCTCAAGCTGGATCCGGTGCATCCCATGCTCGACAAGC
The DNA here is from genome assembly GCA_021846845.1 of Actinomycetes bacterium. Taxonomy (GTDB): domain Bacteria; phylum Actinomycetota; class Thermoleophilia; order Solirubrobacterales; family Solirubrobacteraceae; genus Palsa-465. Next base: position 5,350 of record JAJZWB010000167.1, read on the forward strand.
GCCGTGCGGCACGCAAGCGTGACGGCAGCCGACGCGACGCCCGCTCCACGACGGTCGGGCCGGACCATCAGGTGCGAGAGCTCGCAGATGCGGCTGCGCCGGTTGACCACCTGCAGCGCCAGCCCGCCGGCGGCCTCGCCGTCCGCGCAGATCACGAACAGCCCGTCCGGCCCCCGCTCCGCTCCCGGCTCACGCAGAAGCGCCCGAAGGGCTTCCTCGTCGCCCGATCCGACGGCCAGGAACGGCTCGACCGCGGGATCGCGCGCCAGCGACGACAGAAACGAGATGTCGCCCGCGTCGGCGAGCCTGAGCGAGACGGTCGGTTGGCCGGTGCCGGACATGCGGGCCGGCCGGATCATCGCAGTCGCGCGCTCACGGGATCGCCCGTCACGGGCTCAACCCCCCCTGCTCGGACCGCCGGTCGACGTCTCGGCCCGGGCGAGCCGTCGACCGCCACGGCGCCACGCAGCGGCAGCACGCAGGTCACGACCGTGCCGGCGCCGGGTGCGCTCTCGATCCTGAAGGAGCCCGAGCTCGCCAGCAGCCGCGCCCGCAGCGCCGCCAGCCCGATATGGCCGGCCGCGAGCGCGTCGGCGCGCTGCTCGGCGGTGCAGCCACGGCCGTCGTCAGACACCTGCAGGCGAAGCTCGTCGCCGTCGGTGGTCACGGTGACTGTCACCCTGGCCGCGACGGCGTGCCGGGTCACGTTGATCAGCAGCTCGCGCGCAGCCGATGCGAGCAGCGCGTCATGGGGGCCGGCCGCCGCCGGGTCGACCCGCACGTCCACCTGGTAGCCGCCGCGCAGCGCCTGCTGCTCGGCGATCGTCTCCAGCGAGGCCGCCAGGTCGAGGTGG
>JAJZWB010000036.1 GCA_021846845.1 Actinomycetes bacterium
ACAGGTACTCGGCCGCGGGCACCAGCCGCTGCTCGGCCGGGTCCTCGTAGACGAGCTCCCCCAGCTGCACCCGAGCCTCCGCGGGTTCGGTGCCGAGGAGGTGGCCGATCTCGCCGAGATCGACGCGGCCGCGGGTGTCCAGGCAGATCGCAAGCGCGTCCTGCGGGGTGTCGGCGCCGAGCCTGGGCGCGCGCGGGACCACAACCCGCCCGGCGAGAATCGCGGCGGGGGTGGCGGTCTGGGTTGTCTCGTCGAAGTTCTCGAGTGCCTGCACGAGCGCGGCGAACGGGTCGGAGCGCAGCAGCCGGACCGCGGTCGGGGTGACGCGGGCCATCCGCTCCTCGCCGCTGTTGGGGTCGGTGCGGCCGGTGCGCCGCAGGGTGAAGCGGTTGATCGGCCCGTAGCGGCGCTGGTAGTCGCGGTAGCGGCCGCCGAGCTGGGAGCGAAGCTCGGCGATGTCGGCGGTGTCTTCCAAGGTCGAGGCCTCGGCGGCGAGCAGCGAGCGGGCTGTGTCGCGCAGCTTGAGCAGTGCGCGCAGCTCTGAGCGGTGCGAGGCGGGGACCTTCAGCGGCTCGGCGAGCCCGTCGCTGGTCACGGTGAAGGCACCGTCCGGCTCGGCTGCGATGTGCCCGTCCCACACGCCCTCGGGCGCCAGCTGCGCTGTCTGCGACGGGTCGCCGGAGGTCGCCGGTGAGCGCGACGCGTCGCGCGGGCCCCACACAAGCCGCTGCTCTCGCGCGTTGTCGACGAGCTCGCCGAGCGCCTCTGTTAGCTGCGCGGGCGTGTCCTCGAGGTTGCCGCGTGGGCGGACGTGCAGCGTGTCTGCGCCGTACATGCCCTGTCCGACTGCCAGTTCGCCGAGCACGCGCTGCGGGTGCTTGGCCAGGTAGCTGTTGATCCGCACTTGGCGGTCGTCGACGTCGACCAGCCGGGTGTTCTCCCAGCTCGTGTCTCGTGCGGGCTCGTCGGGGTGGCGGCGCCGGAGGATCAGCAGGTCCATCAGCGCGTCGGTGCCGGCCACTCGGCGGTGCGCGCCGGTCGGCAGCCGGACCGCGCCGACCAGGTCCGCGAGGGCGCTCATCTCGCGTCGGGCGGCCGGGTTGGCGGCGTCGAGCGTGTAGTGGGAGCTGAGCACGGCGACCAGCCCGCCTGGCCTTGTGAGGTGCAGGGACTTGAGGATGAAGTGGTTGTGCAGGCTGTGGGCGCCGGGGTTGTGGCGGGGGTCGTGCAGGCGCACGTCGGCGAACGGCACGTTCCCGACCGTGAGGTCGAAGTAGGCGTCTGGCAGTCGTGTGTGCGCGAACGACTCGGCGCGGATGTCGGCGTCGGGGTACAGCGCCCGGGTGATCTGCGCGGTGGTGGGGTCGAGCTCGACGCCGACTAGCTGCGCCTCGGCGGGCGCGAGGGCGAGGAAGATCCCGGCGCCGCACCCTGGCTCCAGCACGCGACCCCCGGTGAACCCGAGCGCGGTGACGGCCTGCCAGATCGCGGTGGCGATTCGCGGGTCGGTGTAGTGCGCGTTGATCGTCGTGCGCCTCGCCGCCTGATAGCCGTGCTCGCCGGCGAGCTCGCGCAGCTGCACGCGCGCCTGCCCCCATTCGTCGCGCTGCTCGTCGAAGAGCTGCGGGACCGCGCCCCACCCCGACCACGCCGCCAGCACCTCCTGCTCCGCGCTCGTCACCGGTCGCTGCTCGTGCTCGAGGACGCGCAGAAGGCGCAGCGCCTCGAGGTTCGCCTGGACGCGGGCGCGGGCTCCGCTCGGTGCGAGCTGGCCATCGGCGGCGGACAGCGCGAAGCGAGCGGCGGCTACTCGTCCTGTTGGCGCAGCCGGGCGCGATCGCGCATCGTCTCCAGATGCCAGCGCGCCGACTCGTTCCCCTCGTCCTGCTCGCTCGAAGCGGGTGGCGGGATCAGGATCAGTTCGGCCAGCACCTGCTCCTCCGCTTGCAGGCGGGCCATGCTCAGCCGCCCGACCTTCTCCAGATAGCTCTCCCCCGCCGGGTCCGGGCCCGCCAGCTGGTCTTGGAGCTGCTGGATCTCCATCTCCGCCCGCTGGCCCAAGTCGGTGAAGAACATCTCCCGGTCGCTCTCCGGGATCTGCCGGAAGCGGTCCGGGTCGGTCTTCTCCCAGTGCCGTATCGCCATGCGGCCGTACTTGTTCATCGCGCGCGGGCTCGGGCTCTGCCCAGAGGACTTCGAAGGAAAGCTGCTGGTCGTCGTTATAGCCCGAGCGGCGGCCCCGCGGCATCCCCGCACCCTCCTCGGCCGACCGCTAAACCTACGCCTGCCATGCACGTGATCACTCGCCTCCGTTCCCCCGCCTACATCGCTGCTGACTCATCAAGCTCGGTGGCCTGCGCCCCGAGTCGTTGAGCGAGTGCCCGCGCTGCGTCGGCGCCAACCACGGTGAACGCGAAGCTTTGGCGCGCTCCGGGCTTGACGGTGACCTCGAGGCCGGTCGCGCTGCTGACGGCGTCACCGAGTCGTAGGGCGAGCGCGGCCTGATCGGCATCGTGTCGCCGTTTTGGCTTGCGGGCGCGTGGTGTCGCGAGTGCACGCACGGCGATCTCGAGTTGACGGGTGGACCAGTCGTTGGCGACGGCTTCGCGAGCGAGCCGGCGCCGTTCGGTGTGGTCGTCGGTCATCAGCAGTACGCGCCCGTGGGCGTAGCTGAGTTCGCGCGCGTTGATGAGTTCCTGGGTGTCGTCGGGGAGATCGAGCAGGCGAAGGTGGTGACTGATGGTCACGCGCGATTCGCCGAGTCGGCGCGCGAGCTCCTCCCGCGTGAGCCCGAGGTCTTCGATCAGGCTTGCGTACCCGCGGCCCTTCTCGATTGGGTTGAGGTCCTCGCGTACGACGTTTTCGATCAGGGCGTCCTGCAGTGCGGTCGCGTCGTCCTGGTTTTCGCTGACGAGAACGTCGACGGTCTCGGCTTGCATGATGCCTAGGGCGCGCCAGCGCCGCTCGCCGGCGATGATCTGGAAGCTCCCGGGTTCGGTCTCGCGGACGATCAGCGGCTGCAGCAGCCCGCGGGCGCGGATCGATTCAGCGAGGCGCTCGAGCGCGTCCTGTTCAAACAGCTTGCGTGGCTGGTTGGGGTTCGGCGTGACGGCGGTGTAGTCCACGGTCCGTAGCCGGCCTTGGTCGGCGAGGGTGCCGAACACTGCGCTGCTGGGCGGTCGGGGTGAGCGCCGGGGCCGGGTGAGGATGCGCGTGGGAACGCCGTTCTTGGTCGGCATCGGTCATCGAATTCCCGCTGCGATGTCGATCAGCACTTGCCTGCAGGCAACGCAGGGCTCTTCCGCCGCGGTGCCCTCCGGCCAGATCGGCGAGTGATCCGCGAGCGCTGGTTTGGGAATGCAGTCGACGCACCACACGGTCTGGGCGCCGGTATCCCGATCGTTGACGAGGTAGCCGATGGCGGCGTCCGGGTCGGTCACGTCTGCGAGCGCTTCGTAGCGGCCGGCGGCGTCTTCGAGCGCGGCCGCGGCTCCGCGTAGGGCCGCGGCGAGCTGGCGGTCGCTGTCGAGGGCGAACTCGAGCCGCTCGATCAGCGTGTGTTGGTCGTGGTCGGCCATCTGGTGGTAGCCGGTATTGCGCGCCAGTTCGAGGGCGCTGCCGTTGGGGTCCATCGTTTCCCTCCTTCGTGGATCGCAGGAGTTGCCGGGGGTTTCGGGGTGCGTGACGCGCGTCACGGTGCTCACGCGGCCTGGTCCTGGGCGAGTTGCGCGAGTCGGGCCTCGAGCTCTTTGGCGGCGGCGGCGTAGTCGTGAGCTACGCGTCCGCCGGGATCGGCGAAGACCGTCGGTACTCCGTATCCGGGGTGGTCGCGTACTGAGCTCTGTTGGCGGATGTGCGTCTGAAAGACGTACAGCGGGCCGGACGGGAACTGCTCGGGGTCCGCGAACGCGGTCGCCCATGCGCGCAGCTGGCGGGAGCGGGCGTTGGTGCGGACGAACAGCATCCCGACCGGTGTGATGGCGTGTCCGGCCTCGACGCCGAGTTCGTCGAGTTCGTCGAGGCGCCGTGCGATGGTCTTGGCTTCGTAGACGCCAGGCTCGCCGCAGAAGAGGATCCCGTCGGCGGCGAACATGGCCATGCGGGTGAGCGGGGTGACGGCGCCGGTGGTGTCGATCAGCGCGATGTCGGCGGTCTCGTCGAGCCCTGCCAGCAGTCGATCGAGGGCGTCGAAGCGGCCGGTCGCGGCGACGTCGGCGGTGAGGGCGAGGAGGCGCTCTGAGGTGGCGAGCAGCCTCAGCGATCCGCCTGGCTTGTGGTCGCGGGTGGGGGCCATGGGATCGTCGATCTCGATCGTGGCGGTGAGCGGGTCGGCGCTTCCCGCGAGGAGATCCTCGATCCGCGTTACGTCGTCGTCGTCCTCGATGCCGAAGGTCATCTCGAGGTCAGGCTGGTGAGCGTCGAACCCGACGAGCAGGACGCGGTTGCCGCGCCGCGCGAGTGCGGGTCCGAGGTTGGCGACGGAGGTCGTCTTGCCGACCCCGCCCTTGGAGGACCAGACGAGGAGCCGGTACATCAGCTGGCCTCGGTTCGATGGTCCCGTGCGGTCATAAGCGCATCTCCTGAAGGCGTGTGGTTGGGGTGAGCCGAGGCTTGCGGCATTGCTTTGTGGTCAGACGGGCGAGTAGCGGAGCTGCTCGTCGATGCGGGTCGCGATTTGACCGAGTTGGCCCTGGCGGTTCTTGCGGACGATGAGGTCCATTTCGCCGGGTCGTTCGGAGTCGGGGTCGTAGTAGTCGTCGCGGTAGAGCATCAGAACGCAGTCGGCATCCGCCTCGACTTGTCCCGAGTCCCGCAGGTCGGACAGGAGCGGACGCTTGTCGGGCCGCTGCTCGACGGCGCGCGAGAGCTGGGAGACCGCGATCACGGGACAGTTGAATTCGCGTGCGAGGCGCTTGAGACCGCGACTGAACGCCGAGACGTCCTCGACGCGGTTGCCGCTCGGCTTCTCGGCGCGCATCAGTTGCAGGTAGTCGACGACGAGCAGCTCCAGCCGCCCGTGGCGGACCGCGACCTGGCGGGCGTGCGCGCGCAGCGTGGGGAGGGAGAGGTCGCCGTCGTCGAGCAGGTGAAGCGGAAGATCGACGCTCGCCTGCGCGGCTTTCAGCAACGGCGGCCAGTCGTGTTCGCGCAGGCGCCCGAGGTGAATGCGGCTCGGTGCGACGCCTGATTCGGCGGCGAGATGGCGCTGGGCGGTCTCGGAGTCGCTCATCTCGATCGAGGCGAACAGCACGCGACCGCACTCGACGGCTGCGACGTGCCGGGCGATCTGCAGGGCGATCAGGCTCTTGCCCATCGACGGCCGTGCGGCGACGACGTACAGACGGCCCTGTTGGAGGCCTCCGAGCAGTTCGTCCAGTGGAGCAATCCCGGTTGTGAGTCCGGGAACGTCGCGGCCGGATTGCGAGCACTGCGCGAGGCGGTCCACCTCGTCGTTGACCGCGTCGCTGAGGAGCCGCTGTCGGCCTCGGACCGTGTTCGCGCGGAGCCCGAAGATCAGCTGCTCGGCGCGTTCGATCAGCTCGTCAGACCCTGAGCGGGGTGCGCTTGCGGCAGCCTGGATCTCGTAGGTCGCGCGCATGAGCCGCCGGACCTGCGCGAGGTCGTGCACGATCGCGGCGTACTCGCGGTGGTGTCCGGCCGCCGGCACCCAGCCCGCGAGCTCTTCGACGCCTGCTGGACCGCCGATGTCGTCGAGTTCTCCGGTGCGTCGGAGGTGCGCGGCGACCGTGAGGTGGTCGATCGCCTCGCCGGCGCTGTGCAGCGCACGCATCGCGGCGAACACTCGCCCGTGTGCGGGTCGGTAGAAGTCGTCGTCCTGGAGGCCGACGTCGAGGACGCCATGGAGGCTGCGTTCGTCCAGCAGAACGGCGCCGAGCACTGACCGCTCGGCCTCGAGGTTCTGAGCGTGTGCGGCGTAGTGGACGGCCGTTGTCATGCCGCGGTTCGCTCCTGGCGGTCGTTATTGCGCTCGGTGAGCTCAGACCAAAGGTCTCGGTATTGGCGCTCGGAGAAGTGCAGGGGGTGTTCGCAGAGTGCTGTCCAGCGGGCAGTCATGACAAAGCGCTCGAGGGTGGGGTGGATCGCGCCGAGCTCGGCGAGTGCCGCGGCACGGTGATCTCGCCCGTGCCGCTGGATGGCGCGAGCGAGGTGGTCTTTGGCAGCCGGCCAGCTGAGAGCACTCTCGTCAGGTGATCTCGGATCGCCGGCTGTGAGGAACGCCGTGCCGTGCCGGTCGCGGTCCGCGGTGGCGAAACGTTTCGCGATGAGCTCCTCGGCGATGCGATCGAAGTCGGGGAGGGTGGTGGCCTTCGCGCCGATGTATGGGTCGCTGACCATCTGCGTGAACCCCGCCGCGATGCGGTCGGGTTCGAGGCGCTCGAGGAGTCGGTCCGCCGCCTCGCGCCAGCGCCGTGTGTCGCGCCCGTACCGGATTGCCGGGCTGCTGCCCAGCGCCGGCTTCCAGGCGTCGATGAACGCCTCGATCACCCAGTCGCTCGTCCCGTATCCCACGGAGCGCCCGTCATCGACCGGTTCTGGCTGACCGCCCTGGAAGTTTTCTCGTAGTCCTTCTGGATCGGTATCAGCTGCGCGCGTGCTAGAGGGCGGTGAATCAGGGATGCCGGTGGCGGCGTTTCCGCCCTGCCCGTTCTGTTCCGCCGCCCTGCCAGTTTCGTTCGGGCGCCCCGCCAGTTCGGTTTCGCCGCCCTGCGCGTTTTGGTCCGCCGCCCTGCCCGTTTCGTTTCCCGACGCTGGCAGTTCGGTTTCACCGCCCTGGCTGAGTGGCGCTTCGTGGACGGTGTAGATGCTGGGTAGGTTCCGTCCGCCGTTGGTCGGTCGTCGCCGTTCGATGGTGAGCAGACCGGCCGCTTCGAGGATGTGGTGGCAGTCGTCGACGCGATCGACGTGGAGCCCGGAGTGCTCGGCGATTTGCGAGCGGGTCACCTGCGCCTGCGTCCACGTCCCCTCCGGGCCCTGCCGAACGCAGAACTCGAGCAGGACGACGATCAGTCCGAGATCTCGCAGCAGATGCCCTCCGTCTCGAGGCGCCGCGAGCCGGTCGGCCATCGGCACCGTCACGGCGATGAAGCTGTGCTCGTGGATCAGGAGATGCGCGATGCTGATGCTGCCTCCGCGCTCGGGATCGGGCTGCGTTTCCCTGCGCAGAACGCCGGCCTGCTCGAGGCAGGTCAGCATCTTCGCGATGTTTCCCTTGGATACTCCGCCGCGGGCGGCAAGCAGGTCGTAGCTGTAGCGGACGCGGCGTTGCTGGCCGATGTTCCGCTGCTCGTTGGCGAGTTGGCAGAGGAGTCCGTAGAACCCGATCGTGCGGACGCGGCGAGGGCCGGCGGCGTGTTCGCGGATCGCCTCCACCGCGCGCGTGTAGACCATGAAGAACGGCAGCTCGCGGCGGTCCGCGATCGTGACGGGATCGTGCCTGTGGCCGACCGCCGTCATGCCGCCCCCACCCCGCTGACGAGAGGACGCGGCCCCGGCCGACGAGCTACGACGTGAATGACGTTCGTCTCACCGAGCGGAGCGGTTACGCGGTCCGATCCGGCCGCGATTGCCGCTCGCGGAAAATCTGATGTACCCGTATTGCACCCAAACGTCGGCTCGACCGGAGCGCGACGATGGAGTGCAACTTCAGCCAACACCCTGGTTTGCAGGGATTTCCTGAGAGTGGGCGATCCAGGACTCGAAGCTGGGACCCCTTCCTCATCAGAGCCAAGCTGCACTGCGTCTCGCGATCTTTCAGTCCTGGAAGATCGTGCAGCACGCCGGGCTTGGAGAGTGGTTTCAGTCCAACTTCAAGCTCGCGCGGCAGTTCGGCGTCATGAACGTCGTCGTGCTGCACAAGCTTGCCGATCTGCAGGCCGCCGGCGACGCCGGCTCACGCGCGGCGCGGATCGCCGAGGGCCTGGTCGCGGACGCCTCGACGCGGATCGTCTACCACCAGGACGAGAGCCAGGTGCAGCTGACCAGATCGCTGCTGGGCCTCAGCGACAGCGAGGCGGCGCTGATCTCGATGCTGTCCCCGGGGCAGGCGCTGTGGCGGGTCGGCTCCCGCTCCTTCGTCGTCGCCCACGACCGCTCGTCGCTGGAGCGCCGGTTGACAGACACCGACGCCGGGATGAGCGCGACGCGCGGCGGCGGGAGGCGAGCGCGGTGAGCGAGAACCGTGCGAGCACGCTAGGAGACGTTGCGGCGCTGGCCGCGATCGCGATCGCGATCTCGCTCGCAATCGCCGTCTGGCTGTGGGGAGGGATCGCCGGTGCGCTGTTCGGCGGGGGCTGGCCGCACGTGACACCCGGGCAGCTGCTGGGCGTGATCGTGGCGCTTCCGGGGGCGCTCAAGCATCCGGCGGCCGCCTGGCCGGAGGCCGCGCGGCGCCTGCTGCCCGGTCCCACCGGATGCTATGCGGCGCTGGCCCTGCTGGGCGCCGCGGCAGCCGGAGCGGCCGTGATCGCGAGCCGTCTTGCGCGAGCGCTCGGGCGCGACCTCCGCGCGGCCCGGTGGGCGGGCGGCGGCGAGCTGCGCCAGCTCCACACCCCGCGGCCCGGGCACGGTGCCGGGGGCACGTACCGCGCCGGCCAGACCGGCGCGGACGGAGGACGCCTGGTCCTCGGCCGATACCGGGGACGGCTGCTTCACGCCGAGCAGCGTCACGCGCTGGTCGCCTTCGGCCCGCCGCAATCGGGCAAGTCAGCGGGGCTCGCGGTGCCCGCGCTGCTGGAGTGGGACGGTCCGGCGGTCGCATCCTCGATCAAGACCGACCTGCTCTCGTGCACGCATTCGCGGCGGCGGGCCCTGGGCCGCGTGTTCGTGTTCGACCCGTTCAGCCTGTCGGGCGCCCACGCCAGCACCTGGTCGCCGCTCGGCGCGGCTCGAACCTGGGATGGCGCGCTCGAGGTGGCGTGGCGACTGGCCGCCGCCGGCGAGCTCGACCAGCGCGGCGTCGATGGCGGGGACTTCTGGGCGGTCGCGGCCGAGCAGCGGCTCGCACCGCTGCTGTTCGCCGCCGCGACCACCGGCGCGGGGATGGACGCGGTCGTGCGCTGGGCGTACGGCCAGGGCTCACGGGAGCTGGACGCCGCGATCTCGGAGGCGACGGGCGGCGCCCGTGACGAGGAGGCGCTCGATGGCGCGCACGCCGCCTATGACGCGCTGCGCGCGTTCGAGGCGCAGGCGGACCGAACCCGCTCCTCGATCGAGGCGACCGCTCAGGGACTGCTGCGGGCCTACCGCTTCGGGCGGGTGCTGCGCTCGGCGGCGTCCTGCGAGATCACGGCCGACGCGCTGCTCGACGAGCGCGCGACCCTGTATCTGATCGGCGACGCGAAGGCCTCCAAGCTGCTGCGCCCGATCTTCCTGGCACTGCTGTCGGAGGTCGTCGATCGCGCCTACGAGCGTGCCAACGCGGCGGGCGGGCGACTGGAGCTGCCACTGCTGCTGTGCCTTGACGAGGCCGGCAACGTAGCGCCGCTTCCCAACCTCGCCGAGGTGGCGTCGACCGCGCCGAGCCACAACATCCAGCTGGTCTCGATCTTCCACGACCTCGCGCAGGCACGCAGCCGCTACGGACGCCAGGCCGAGACGGTGGTCAACAGCCATCGGGCCCGGATGCTCCTGCCCGGCGTCGCGGACCTGGACACGCTGCGCTACTTCTCCGGCCTGGCCGGCGAGCAGGAGGCGCCCGACACAAGCCGCACCAGCGGCACCGGCGGCTCCAGCCGGACGACCGCGGTGCGCCGCCGGCCGCTGGCGGCGCCCGAGTCGCTGCGCCAGCTGCCCGAGGGCGAGGCGCTGCTGCTGTACGGGCGGATCGCGCCCGTGCGCGTCAGGCTGCGGATGTGGTTCGCCGATCGGCGGTTGCGGCGGCTGGCCGCCGGTAGCGCCGACAGCGACGGGATCTCCGTCTGGATCCACGGCGGCCGCCGCGCTCGGAGGTCGGCGTGAGCGGCTGGGACGGGGGTGGCGGGCCCGACGAGTGGCCCGGAGGCGACGGCGCTCGCAGCGACGACTTCGCCGACGAGGAGGCGCGCCGCTGGCCGATGACCTGGCGCGGATTGCTCCCCCGAGAGCGATGGATCTGGTTCGAGCGGCTGTGGGGCGACGTGTGCAGGCTGCGCGCGCGCTATCACCTCGCGGTCCGATCACGCTGGTGGGAGGACGAGATCCAGGTGGAGGCGCTCGCCGCGCTGGCAGCCTGGACGGACCGGTACGACTCCGGCGAATGGGATGACCCGCCCGGCAAGCTGGCGCTCCTGTTCGACATCGATCACGTCGCGACGCTGCTGCGGGCAGGGTCCGATCCCTTCCACCCAGACAGGGACCGGACCGCGTTCGTCCGGCACCTGATCGACCTGGGCTGCCAGCCCCCGCCGGGCGCCGGCCCATCCCCGGACCCGGATCGGCCATGACCGGGGGCGCCGGCCGATCCTCACCCGGCAGGCGGCGCCCGCCGCCGGAACGGAGCGCCACAATCGTGCCCGGAGTGCCCGCCCCCGAAGAACACCGCGGCGACCGGTATCCGCTCGGCGCGGCGATCACGCTTGAGGAGCTCGATCGCGACCCCCACCCCGCGCTCGCCCGCCTGCGCGCGCGCGAGCCCGTCTCCTGGGTGCCGGCGCTCGGCGGCTGGCTGGTTACCCGCCACGACCTCGTGCTCGCCGCGATGCGCGACGCGCGCACCTTCACCGTCGAGGACCCGCGGTTCTCGACCGCACGGGTCGTCGGCCCGAGCATGCTGAGCCTCGACGGCGACGAGCACGCCCTTCACCGGGCGCCGTTCATGGCCCCCTTTCGCCTGCGCGCCGTCCGGGAGCGATTCTCCCGTGAGGTCGAGGTCCGCTCGCAGCAGCTGATCGACAGCTTCCGAGCACGGGGGTGCGCGGAGCTGCGACGCGAGTTCGCGGGCCCGCCGGCCGCCGAGATCATCGCCGGCGCCCTCGGGCTGGAGCACGCGGAGACCGCCCGCCTGCTGTCCTGGTATGAGACGATCGTGGCCTCCGTGAGCGAGATCACCGCGGGCGGCCCGCCGACCCGTGCCGGCGAGCTCGCCTACGAGGCACTCTCGGAGCGTCTGCGGGCGGCGATCGCGACGGGCGGCTCGCTCCTGGCGCAGGCCGCGGGACGGGCGGCGAGCGGAGCGAGCGACATGGCTCCGGCGCAGGCCGTGGGGCGGCCGGCGCTGTCGCAGGAGCAGATCGCGTCCAACGCAGCCGTTCTGCTGTTCGGCGGAATCGAGACGACCGAGGGGATGATCGCCAACCTGCTCGCGCACCTGCTCACAAACCCAGACCGCGCGCGGGCGGCGGGCGCGGACCCCGGTGCGCTGGACGCCGCGATCGACGAGTCCCTGCGGCTCGAGCCGGCGGCCGCTGTGATCGATCGCTATTCGGCCACGAGCACCGAGCTCGGCGGCGCGAGGATCGGCCGCCGAGAGCTCGTACGGCTGTCGCTGGCGGCCGCCAACCGGGACCCGGCCGTGTTCGCCGAGCCGGACGCGTTCACGCCTGGGCGCCCCAACGCCGGCCGGCAGCTGGCTTTCGCCGCCGGTCCGCACGTGTGCGTCGGCGTTCATCTCGCCCGGCTGGAGGCGCGGATCGGGGTGGACGCGCTGCTGCGGCTGCTGCCGGGGCTGGCCCTGCGGGATCGCGCGTCTCCCGAGGTCCGAGGGCTCGTGTTCCGCAAGCCGGCGCGCGTGGACGCGACCTGGGGGTGATCCCGGCGCCCCGGCGCCGCGCGGGACCGCGACGTCTACCCTCGGGCGAGCGAACCGCGAACTAGAGGAGGCGGCATGGCCCTGAACGCCCGGCGGCACGACCGGAGACGCAACCGGACGGTGGCGCTACCCCACCGGCAGCTGGTCGAGGCCGAGCTGCCGATCGACCGGCTCGCCGACAACGGAGCCGGCGTCGACGCCGCCTACGAGACGATCCGGTCCGAGCTGCTGCTGGACGGGCAGGCCCGGCTGAACCTGGCGACGTTCGTCTCGACCTGGATGCCGCCGCTCGGAGAGCGGCTGATGGCCGAGACCGCCGACAAGAACATGATCGACAAGGACGAGTACCCGCAGACGGCCGAGATCGAGGCGCGGTGCGTGAACATCCTCGCCGATCTGTGGAGCTCGCCCGAGCACGAGCAGGCCACCGGCTGCTCGACGACCGGCTCAAGCGAGGCGGCGATGCTCGCCGGGATGGCGCTCAAATGGCGCTGGCGCGAGCGGATGCGCGCCGCCGGAAGGCCGACCGACCGCCCCAACCTGGTGATGGGCTCAAACGTCCAGGTCTGCTGGGAGAAGTTCTGCCGTTACTGGGAGGTGGAGCCTCGGCTGGTGCCGATGGAGGGCGAGACCTTCCACCTGACCCCCGAGCGAGCCGCGGCGGCCTGCGACGAGAACACGATCGGCGTGGTCGCGATCCTCGGCTCGACGTTCGACGGCAGCTACGAGCCGGTCAGGGAGATCGCGCGGGCGCTGGACGACCTGGAGGAGCGCACCGGGATCCACGTCCCGATGCACGTCGATGCCGCCTCAGGCGGGTTCGTCGCGCCGTTCCTGGAGCCCGAGCTGGAGTGGGACTTCCGCGTGGCCCGGGTGCAGTCGATCAACGCCTCGGGCCACAAGTACGGGCTTGTCTACCCCGGCGTCGGCTGGGCGGTCTGGCGCGATCACGCCGCGCTGCCGGAGGAGCTCGTGTTCCGCGTCAACTACCTGGGCGGGAACATGCCGACCTTCGCGCTGAACTTCTCACGCCCGGGCAGCGAGGTGGTCGCCCAGTACTTCATGTTCATGAGCCTCGGGCGCGACGGCTACACCGAGACGATGCGCAGGCTGCGACAGATCGCGATGCACCTGGCCGACCAGGTCGAGGAGCTCGGCCCCTACCGGCTGATCTCACGCGGCGACCAGCTGCCGGTGTTCGCGTTCGCGCTGGCCCCCGAGGTCCGCAACTACACCGTCTTTGACGTCTCCGACAGGCTGCGGGAAGGCGGCTGGCTGGTGCCCGCCTACACCTTCCCGGAGAACCGCCAGGACCTGAGCGTGCTGCGGATCGTCGTTCGCTCCGGGATGCACATGGACATGGCCGACAACCTGCTGGCGCAGCTGCGACGCCAGACGCAGCGGCTGCAGGCGCTGACGTCCCCGCTCCCGGCGCCGGACGTCGCGACCGCGACCGCGTTCGCCCACTGAGAGCGCCCCGCGCGACCGCACCCCCCCCGGAGAGCGCCTCGCGCGAGCGCATCCGCCCGCTGAGAGCGCCCCCGCGCGACCGCATCCTCCCCCAGGAGAGCGCCTCGCGCGGGCGGGTCAGATCGACTCCGCCAGCCGGCGGCCGGCAGCCACCAGCTCATCGAGCGTGCTCGCCTCGATCACCTGGTCGAGATCGAGCACCCGAGCGCCCATCGCGTCCAGATCACGCGTGCCGACGACCGCGTGACAGGGCACGCCGGCCTGCCGGGCCCTGGTGGCGACCTCCGAGACCACCTTGCCGGCGAGGCTCTGAGTGTCCAGCTTGCCCTCGCCGGTGACCACCGCCCGCGCGGAGCGCAGGCGGGCGTCGAAGCCGACCGTATCGAGGATGAACGGAGCGCCCGCGACGAGCTCGGCGCCGAACGCGGCCCAGAGGCCGCCGGAGAGGCCGCCTGCGGCACCGGTCATCGCCACGCCCCGGGGGTCGACCGGCAGGCGGCCCGCGAGCTCGTGCAGGCGGTCGGTCAGGCTTTCGACCTGCTCCGGGGACGCGCCCTTCTGCGGCCCGAACACGCGCGCGGCGTCCTCGAACGGGGTCCGCACGTCGCAGAGCACCACGAGCCGCGCGCCGCGCAGGCCGCCGTAGCGGCGCAGCGCGTCGATGGCGCCGGACCCGCCGTCGTTCGTGGCGCTGCCGCCTACACCGAGGTAGACGGTCCTCGCGCCCGCGTCCAGGGCGGCGGCGATCAGCTCGCCCGTGCCGGCGGTAGAGGCGGCGGCCGCGTCGCGCTCGTCGGGCGCGACCAGCCCGAGCCCGCTGGCGGCGGCTGTCTCCACGATCGCCACCTCGCCCGCGAGCGCGAACTCGGCTTCGATCTCACGGCCGAGCGGGTCGTGCGCCGCCGCGCGGACGAGCCCTGCGCCCAGCGGTGGGGCGAGCGCCTGAAGCGTCCCCTCCCCGCCATCGGCGACCGGACAGAGGTCGACCGGACGACCGCCCTCGCTCAGCCCCCGGCCGATCGCCTCGGCGACCTGGGCCGCGGTGAACGTGCCCTTGAACGAGTCGGGAGCGACGAGCACCGTGTTGGGAACACCTGGGATCTGGTTCACGCGCGGCAGTATGCGGCATCCTGTCGGACATCGCAGAGCAGGAGCTGATCGAGGTTGACGGCCGACAGGTGCGCGTCTCCAATCCGGGGAAGGTCTTCTTCCCCGAGCGGGGCCTCACGAAGCTGGACCTCGTCGGCTACTACCTGCGGATGGCGGGACCGGCGCTCGTGCACCTGCGAGAGCGGCCCACGACGCTCAAGCGATTCGTCGACGGCGCCGCCGGAGCCGCGTTCTTCCAGAAGCGGATCCCCGACTCCGCGCCCGGCTGGCTGAGCACCGCGACGGTCACGTTCCCGAGCGGGCGCACGGCCCGAGAGCTCGTCGCCGACTGCCCGGCGGCGCTCGTGTGGGGCGTAAACCTGGGCGTGATCGACTGGAACCCCTGGCAGGCCAGGGTCTGTGACCTGGAGCATCCCGACGAGCTGCGCGTCGACCTGGACCCGACCCCGGAGGCCACCTGGGACGACGTGCGCAGGGTGGCGATCGTATGCGGCGAGGTGCTGTGCGACCACGGGCTGACGGGCTTTCCCAAGACCAGCGGCTCGCGCGGGATCCACATCAACGCGCGCGTGCGCCCGGACCGCGACTGGATCCAGCTGCGCCGCGCGGCGCTGGCGCTGGCGCGGGAGGTGGAGCGTCGCGCGCCCGGGCTTGCTACCACCAGCTGGTGGAAGGAGGAGCGCCACGGGGTGTTCGTGGACTACAACCAGAACATGCGCGACCGGACCGTCGCCTCCGCCTACAGCGTCCGCCCGACGCCGGACGCGCGCGTGTCCACGCCGCTGACATGGGACGAGGTCGCCGATGCGGAGCCCGCGGACCTGCGGATCGACACGGTCGCCGAGCTGGTCGAGCGCCGGGGCGACCCGGCGGCCGAGATCGATCGGCACGCCGGCTCGCTGGACGCGCTGCTCGAGCTCTCGCGTCGCGACGAGCTGGAGCGCGGGCTCGGCGACGCACCCTGGCCGCCGCACTTCCGCAAGCAGGCGGGCGAGCCCAGGCGGGTCCAGCCGAGCCGCGCTCGCAAGCCGGCCTAGCGTTTGCGAGCGCCGATCCGCCGGCGGTGAAGGCGCCTTCCGGAGACCGCGCGCGGCCCTGGCCTCAGACCGCGGGCTCGAGCACGAACACCGGGATCCTGCGATCGGTCCTGGTCTGGTACTCGGCGTAGTCGGGCCAGACCTCCACCGCGCGCTGCCACCACATGTCCCGCTCGGCGCCCTGGACCTCACGGGCGACGAAGTCGCCCTTCGCCGGCCCGTCCTGGACCTCGACCAGCGGGTGCTGCACGAGGTTGCGGTACCACGCCGGGTGCTCGGGCGCGCCGCCCTTTGAGGCGACCGCGGCGTAGGCGCCGTCGTGCTCGACGCGCATCACCGGGTTCTTGCGCAGCTTGCCCGACTCCGCGCCGACCGACGTGATGACGATCACCGGCACCCCTCGCAGCATCGTGCCCCGGGTCCCGCCGGAGCTCTCGATCTCGTGCACCTGGTCACGCACCCATTGCGCCGTGCTCGGCGCGTACTCACCTTCCAGCGGCATGTCGCCTCCCGTGTGCTGTTCGTGCTCCCTGTCAGGATCGCATCTGCTCGACGCGGCATTCGGCCGGCGGCTTGTCCTCGCGCCAGCGCAGGATCCTGGTTCCATGGCGGATGCGCCCGTCGCTGGCGTGGTCGAACGAGACCTCGACCACCAGCGCGGGGCGCAGCGCGATCCACTCCAGCTCCCGATCGCCCTGCCAGCGGCTCGGATCTCCGCGCCCCCGCTCCCCCGTCTCGTACGGCGCCAGCCGCGCGACCAGCTCACGCTTCTCGCGCGCCCCCAGGCCCGAGGAGTGGCCGACGATACGCAGCTCGCCGGTCTCGTCGTAGAGCCCGAGGATGAGCGAACCGACCGTTCCCGCCTCCTTGCCCGGCCGCCAGCCCGCGACGACCGCGTCGATCGTGCGCACCCGCTTGACCTTCACCATCCCGCGCCGCCGCCCCGGGCTGTAGGACGCGCCGAGGTCCTTGGCGACCACTCCCTCGCCGTCCCGCAGCCAGTCGGCGGTCGCGTCCGGGTCACGCGTGCACGGCGTGGCCGAGAGCCCGAGCTCGGCGGCGAGCCGCTCCAGCGCCGCGCGACGCCGCGCGAACGGCAGCGGGATCAGCGACTCCTCGCCCAGCGCCAGCAGGTCGAAGGCCACGTAGCGCGCCGGCGTCCTGACCGAGAGCAGCTCGATCCTGCTGGCGGCCGGGTGGATCCGCTGCTGGAGCGCGCCGAAGTCCTGCCCGGGGCGGGCGGGGTCCGAGTGGTCGTCGATCACGATCTCGCCATCGAGCACGTAGCCGCCGGCCGGGAAGCCCAGCTCCGGGAAGTAGCGCTGAAGCGGCTTCGAGCCGCGGGACTGCAGCACCAGGCGCCCGCCGTCGACGAACGCGATAGCGCGGAATCCGTCGAGCTTGGGCTCGTAGGACCACTGCTCGCCGAGCGGGAGCTCCCTGCCGGTCCGGGCCAGCTGCGGCTCGATCGGAGGCGAGAGCGCGAGCGCCACAGAGCGATGGTAGCCGTGCGGATACGATCAGCCGGTGTCCTCCGAGCACGCGACGGCCGCCGAGCAGGAGTACCTGGAGTCCCTGTTCTGGCTCTTCGAGGCGCAGCTGCCGATGACGGGCGCCAACCTCGCGCGGGCGATGCAGCTGTCGGCGCCGACCGTGCACGAGATGCTCGTCCGGCTCGAGCGTGACGGCTACATCACCCGCTCCAGCTCCCGCGGGATCGCCTTCACGGACGCGGGACGCGCGCACGCCGAGGAGATCGTCGGACGCCACCGGATGATCGAGCGGTTCCTCACCGACGTCGTCGGTGTGCCGTGGGATGACGTCCATGAGGAGGCCGAGAAGCTCGAGTACGCGATGACGCCCCGGCTGGAGGCCTACATGCGCTCCGCGATCGGCAGCGCGACCACCTGTCCCCACGGCCACCCGATCAGGGTCGGGGAGCGGATCGAAGGGGTGCCGCTGGCCGACTGCGCAGCCGGCGCGAAGGTCAGGATCCTGCGCCTGGAGAACGAGGCCGAGGACCTGCTGCACTATCTGAGGACGGCGGGCATCGAGCCGGGGATGCCAGGCGTGGTGGAGGGCAACGACGGCGAGCGGGTCTCGGTGCGCACAGGCGGCGGCGTGGCGGAGATCACCCACAGCGTCGCCGAGACCGTCTCGGTGATCGCCGACCCGTCGCCGCCGCCGCGGATCGCGCTGCCCGAGCAGCTGGTCCTCGGACGCGAGCGCTACGGGCGCTGAGCGGCCACTCGCACGCGGGCCCTCAGTACTTGGCCGCCGCAGACGGCGCGGACTCCACCGATGCCCGCCGTCCCGGCGCGGATAGCGTCGAGGGTGACGCAAGCGCAGCATCAAGTCCGGCCCGCGGGCCGAGAAGGAGCCATCGATGCCGACCGAACGATCCCGCACAGAAAGGCCGTCGAGCCCCTGGGAGGAGCGCGAGGCGCAGGCCGCAGCGCGCGAGGCGGCGGCGATCGGCGGCCGCGCGGGCGACGAGGAGCTGGACCCGGCCCAGCGGCCGCTGATCGAGGCCGGCGAGGGCGTCGCCGAGGGCTTCGAGCTGGCGGAGGAGGAGCTGATCGCGGCCGCGGAGCACACTGACGGCGGGCCCGACCCGCTCCGCGATGCCTTCACCGCGGAGACCGATGGGGGCCATGCGGCGGGCTGCTACGGCGAGTCCGACCATGAGGAGTCCTCCGAGCTGACGGAGGGCGAGCGATGACGAGCGCAGCCACCCAGCACGCGCTCTGGGACCGGGTGGTGTGCGGCATCGACGGCACCCCGGCGAGCCTGGACGCGGCGCACTGCGCCGCACGGCTGATGCCGGCCGCGTCGCGCCTGACGCTCTGCACAGTCGTCGATCCCTCCGTGATCGACCGGGACGCGTCGTCGGAGCAGCGGCTGACCCGGCAGGCCGAGGCGGCGCTGGACGAGGCGGAGCGGCAGGTCGGAGGGCTGCACGACGCGGAGCTGCACCTGCGTGAGGGCAACCCCGTCCGGATGCTGCTGGAGGAGCTGCGCGCCGAGCGCGCCACGCTGGTCGCGGTCGGCTCCAACGGCGACGGGCGGGCGGGCGGCGTCGCGCTGGGCAGCGTAACGACCTCGATGCTGCACCAGGCGCCGTGCTCTGTGCTCGTCTCGCACGGAAGGCCTCATCAGGAGCCCGAGCTCGGCGGCGAGATCGTGGTCGGGTTCGACGGCTCGGGCGGCGCCCGCCGCGCGCTCGCCGCGGGTCGTCAGCTGAGCGAGCGCCTCCAGGCCAGGCTGCATGTGATCGTCGCCCTCGGCGGGGCGATCACCGCTCCCGAGCTGCCGTGGTTGAGCGAGGACCTGGAGGATGAGCTGACCACGGTCACGGAGGACTCGCGGCCCCCGGTCGAAGCGCTCGCCGAGGCCTCGCGCTCGGCTGCGCTGGTGATCCTGGGCAGCCGCCACCTCCCCGGGATCCTGGCCGCGCTTGCCAGCGTGAGCGAGCGCACGGCACACCGAACCATCTGCCCAGCGCTGATCGTGCGCTGACTGGCGGCCCCGGCATCGCCGGGGCCCGACGGCCGCGATCAGGACGCCGCGGCGACCTCACGGTAGGCGTCGGCCAGGCGCCGGACGCCCTCCTGTATCTCGGCCGGCGTCACGCCCGAGTAGGCCAGGCGCAGCGACGAGGCGCCGCCTTCGAGCACGAAGTCGCTGCCCTTGACGAACTGAACCCCGCGCGCCACCGCGGCGTCGAAGAGCGCGTCCACGTCGGTCCCCTCCGGAAGGTCGACCCACAGGAAGTAGCCGCCCTCCGGCTCGACGAAGCGGGCCTGCGGGATGTGCTCCGACAGCGACCTGCACAGCACCGACGCGCGCTCGCGCAGCGCCTCGCGCACGGTCTCGATGGAGCGGTCGATCGCCCCTGAGCGGCAGAACTGGTTCACGATCGCCTGCGCCACCATGTTGGGCGAGATGTAGGCCCCGGTCGCCAGCGCGACGATCCGCGTGATCAGTTCCGGCTGGCCCACCAGATAGCCGACCCGGATCCCCGGGCAGACGGTCTTCGAGAACGAGGACGCATAGACGACCGCGTCGGGCGCGCGCGACACCATCGTCGCCGGCGACTCGCCCGTGAACCGCAGCGCCACGTAGGGGTCGTCCTCGAAGATCGTGAAGCCGTGTGCGCGCGCGAGCTCGATCAGCCGCTCGCGCTTGGCCGCCGAGAGCGTGTAGCCGGCGGGGTTCTGGAAGTTGGGGATGATGTGCGCGAGCTTCGGACGGGCGCCGGACTGCAGCAGCCGCTCGAGCTCGGCGATGTCGAGCCCATCGGGTTCCAGCCCCACCGCGTGCACGTCGGCGCCGCGCCTGCGCAGCGACAGCAGGGTGCGGTCGTAGGTCGGACGCTCCACGACGACCGCGTCGCCGTCGGCGACCAGCGCGTCGAACAGGAACGCGTCAGCCTGCATCGAGCCGTTGGTGACGATCACCTGCTCGGGGCGGACGCCGTGGCGGTCCGCGATCCACTCGCGCAGCGGCGGGTAGCCGACGGCCGTGCCATACCCGGTCATGCCGCCGGGGTCCGATGAGAACGCCTGATCGGCGGCGGCGCGCAGGCCGTCGACGTCGACGATGTCCAGCGACGGAGCGCCGCGTGCGAATGAGATCGTGCTTGCCACGACTGACAGACTACGAGATCTGCTCGTCCAGCAGCACCTCGAACACCGCCCGGTCGGCGCCCTCGTACTCGCGCAGCCGCACCTGGCGCACGCCGGGCAGCTGCGCGAGCGCACGCTCGAACCCGGCCAGCGCATCCATCTCGCGCAGCGGCCCGGCCGAGACCATGGCGAGCGCCGGAGCGGAGCCGCTCACGGGCTCGGCGTCGCGAGCGGGCGGCGCGGGCCGCCGGCGGTCAAGCGCGTAGACGACCCCCTCGGGCCCTGGCCGCGGCTCGAGCGCGGGCTCGAGGCCTGACTGGATCTCCCGCAGGCGGCGGTCGATCTCCGCGAGGTGGGCGTCGAGCAGCGAACGCTCGGTCATCGGTGGGAGGGTACCCCGAGGGGCGGCGGGCAGAGCTCAGCCGCGCAGCAGCGTGATCGCCGCCTCGGCGACCTGCGTCGGGGTGCGCCCGACGCGTACGCCGCGCTCCTCGAGCGCCTGAGCCTTGGCGGCCGCGGTCCCGCGGGACCCGGACACGATCGCGCCGGCGTGGCCCATCGTCTTGCCGGGCGGGGCGGTGAAGCCGGCGATGTAGCCGATCACCGGCTTGGTCACGTGCTCGGCGATGTAGTCGGCGGCCCGCTCCTCGGCGTCGCCGCCGATCTCGCCGCAGAGCACGATCAGCTCGGTCTCGTCGTCGGCCTGGAACATCTCCAGCACGTCGATGAAGTCGGTGCCCGGGACCGGATCGCCCCCGATCCCGACGATCGACGAGTTGCCGAAGCCGTGCTGGGCGAGCACGTTGCCGATCTGATAGGTGAGCGTCCCCGAGCGGGACACGACGCCGACGTTGCCGGGCGAGAAGAACGACGCGGGGATGATGCCGACGCTCGCCTTGCCCGGCGACAGGATCCCCGGGCAGTTGGGCCCGACCAGGCGGCTGCGACCGTTCTTCTTGAGGATGTTGTAGACCCGCAGCTCGTCGTGGGCCGGGATCCCCTCGGTGATGCAGACGATCAGCTCGATCCCGGCGTCCTCGGCCTCCAGGATCGAGTCGGCGGCGAAGCGCGGCGGGACGAAGATCATCGCCGTGTTTGCTCCCCGCTCCCGAACCGCCTCGTGGAACGTGTCGAACACGGGGATCCCGTCGACGTCCTGGCCGCCCTTGCCCGGTGTCACGCCGGCGACGACGCTGGTGCCGTAGTCGCGGTTGCGAAGCGTGTGGAAGGTCCCCTCCCGGCCGGTGATCCCGGATGTGCAGAGGCGGGTCTCGGTGCCGACGAGGATGCTCATGGCCGCGCCGCCAGCTCGACGACGCGCGACGCCGCGCCGTCCATGGTCGACTCGATGTGAACGTTGGGCAGGCTTGCCTCGGCCAGGAGCTCGCGGCCCTCCTCGCCGTTGGTCCCGTCCAGGCGCACCACGAACGGGACCGAGGGATCGATCTGCCGGAACGCCTCGATCAGCCCCCGCGCCACCTCATCGCATCGGGTGATGCCCCCGAAGATGTTGAACAGAACCGCCCTGACACGATCGTCGGAGAGGATCACCTCGACTGCGCTCGTGATCGCCTCGGCACGCGAGCCGCCGCCTGCGTCGAGGAAGTTGGCCGGCTGGCCACCAGCCTCGGCGACCACGTCGAGCGTCGACATCGACAGTCCCGCGCCGTTGGCGAGGATCCCGATGCTGCCGTCGAGCTTGACGTAGGTGAGGCCCCGCTCGGCCGCCATCCGCTCCTGCGGATCCTCGGCCGAAGGGTCTCGCAGCTGCGCGTTGTCCGGGTGGCGGAAGAGCGCGTTGCCGTCGAGCGTGACCTTGGCGTCGAGCGCCCGCACGCCCCGGTCGGGAGTGACGATCAGGGGGTTGACCTCCACCAGGGTCGCCTCCTCGGTGGTGAACACCTCGTAGAGCCTGGCCAGCAGAGCGCCGACCGGGCGCACCACGTCGGCGTCGACCCCGGCCTCGAACGCCAGCCGGCGGCCGTGGAAGTCCTGGAAGCCGAGCAGCGGGTCGACGTGCAGCCGGGCGATCGCGTCCGGGTCCTCGTCGGCGACCTGCTCGATGTCCATCCCGCCCTTGGTGGAGAGCATCATCAGCGGCGCCTTGGCCGAGCGGTCGAACACGACCGAGGCGTAGTACTCGGCCGCGATCTCGGACGCCGCCTCGATCCACAGCTCATGCACGGTCAGCCCGCGGATGTCCATCCCGAGGATCGCGCGCGCGTGCTGCTCCGCCTCGCCGGCGTCGTGGGCGATCCGGATCCCGCCGAGCTTGCCGCGCCCCCCGATCTGGACCTGCGCCTTGACCGCGCACGGATAGCCGACCTCCTGCGCCGCCGCGACCGCCTCCTCAACGGTGCGCGCGGGGCGGCCGTCAGGAACCGGCACGCCGTGCCGCGCGAACAGCTGCTTGCCCTGGTACTCGAGGAGGTCCATCGGCGCTCTACTCTAATGACTGCGGCGGAAGGACGACGTCCGGCCGTGTCGCAGGGCGACGCCCGGGGCGGGGCCGTGGCATCATCATCGCGCCATGCCAATCCCAAAGACCGTCTCGTTCGTGACCTTCGATGTGTATGGCACCCTGATCGACTGGGACACGGGAGTGGCCGAGGCGTTCGTGCGAGAGGCCGAGCGCGACGGGTTCACGATCGATCCAGAAGAGCTGCTGCCGATGTTCCACGAGGTCCAGCAGCAGATCCAGGCCGGCTCCTACGAGCTCTACGCCGAGGTGCTTCGACGGACCGCGCTTGAGATCGCCAAGCGCCTGAACTGGCCGCTTGAGCCGTCCCGGTCGGGCTTCCTGCCCGACTCCGTCCAGCGCTGGCCCGCGTTCAAGGAGACCAACCAGGTCCTGCAGAAGATCGCCAAGGCCTACAGCGTCGGCCTGATCTCGAACATCGACGACAAGCTGCTGGGACAGACGCGGCGCCACATCCCGCTTGACTTCGACCTCGTCGTCACCGCGCAGCAGGTCCGCTCCTACAAGCCCGACCCGGCGCACTTCACCGAGTGCGAGCGGCGGATCGGCTCCAAGAAGGGCTGGGTCCACGTCGCCGCCAGCTACCACCACGACGTCGAGCCCTGCATCAAGAAGAAGATCCCCGTGATCTGGGTCAACCGCACCAAGCAGCAGCTCGAATCCGGGCAGAAGCGCCCCGACGCGGAGGTCTCGACCCTGCGTGAGGCGGCGAAGCTGATCGGCGTCGGCTAGAGCTCTCGGGGGCGCGATGCGAGTCCTCGCGCTGCACGCCGACGTGATCGTGGTCGTCTCCGAGGTCTGGCAGACGACCTGCACCGCCGCGCGCGCCGGCGGCGAGGCCTTCGTGATCGACTCGCCGATCTACCCGGAGGAGCTGCGCGCTCTGCCGGAGGTGCTGGAGCAGGCCGGCTTCGCCGTCTCCGGGCTGCTGGCCACCCACGGAGACTGGGATCACCTGCTGGGGCGGATCGCGTTTCCCGAAGCCCCGCTCGGATGCGCGGAGTCGACCGCGCGGCGGCTTGCGTCCGAGCCCGGCGAGGCGGCGCGGAGGCTGCGCGACTTCGACGCCGAGCACTACGTCGCTGGGCGTCACGCGCTCGCGCTCGGCTCGCCGCAGGCGCTGCCCGTCCCCGGCAGGCTGGAGCTGGGCTCGGGTTCGGGAGCGCGCGAGCTGGAGCTGCACGAGACCGGCGGGCACACGGCCGACGGCGTCGCCTACCTGCTGGCGTGGGCGGGAGTGCTGGTCTGCGGCGACCATCTCTCCCCCGTCGAGATCCCGATGCTCGGCCCGGGCGGCGGGATCGACGCCTACCGGGCGACCCTGGAGCGCCTGCGGTCGCTGCTGGCGCGGTCTGAGTGGGTGGTGCCGGGCCACGGCGCCCCGATCGGCGCCGGCGAGGCGCTCGCCATCCTGGAGGAGGACGACGCCTACCTGGGGGCGCTGCGAGAGGCGGGCGAGTCCGCGCCGCTGCCGCGATCCCGAGACGACGGGGTCCAGCGCCGCTGGCACGCCGCGAACGTCGCGTCCCTGCGCGACAGCCGGTCCTAGCCCGCGGCCGTGATCACCGCGAGCGTCTCGCCCGTGGCGACGCCGGCGCCGACCTGGATCGGCAGCGAGACGACCTTCCCGGACTTGTGGGCGGTGATCTCGTTCTCCATCTTCATCGCCTCGATCACGCAGATCAGGGCGCCCTCCTCGACCTCGGCGCCCGCCTCCACGGCGATCTTGAGCACGGTCCCCTGCAGCGGCGAGGCGAGCTCGTCACCCCCGCCTCCGCCGCCCCCGCCGGAGCGCTCGGCGCGGCGTGGCCTGCGCGGAGCGCCGGTCGCGGGCGTGCCGGGCCCGGCTCCGTCGGCACCCTGGCCCCCGCCGAACGGCGGCCCGATCACCCGGACGTCGAACCGCCGGCCCGAGACCTCGACCGTGTAGCTGTGCTCGACGGTCTCGCCGGGGGTGTCGCCGCCGGCGGTCGCGTCGGCCGCGACCGGCTGCGCCGCCAGCGCCTTGAGCCAGGCGCGGTCCTCGATCAGGTCGCGGCAGGTCTCGGCACGCGCCCACTGGTCGGTGTCGAGGATCGCCGCGTGGAACGGGATCAGCGTCTTCAGGCCGGTGATCTCGTACTCGGCCAGCGCGCGCAGCATCCTCGCGGTGGCCCGCGCGCGATCCGCGTCCCAGACGATCAGCTTGGCGACCATCGGGTCGTACATCGGCGAGATCTCGGACCCCGGCCCGACGCCGGAGTCGACCCTCACTCCAGGGCCGGCCGGCTCCCGATAGGCGTCGATCCGCCCGGGCGCGGGCGCGAAGTTCCTGGACGCGTCCTCGGCGTTGATCCGGCACTCGATCGCGTGTCCGCGCAGCACGACTTCCTCCTGCGAGATCGAGAGCGGCTCGCCGGCCGCGACCCGGATGCCCTCCTTGACGATGTCGATCCCGGTCACCATCTCGGTCACGCAGTGCTCAACCTGCACACGCGTGTTCATCTCCAGGAAGAAGTACTCGCCGCCCTGAAGCAGCCCCTCGATCGTGCCCGCGCCGGTGTAGCTCACCGCCGCCGCCGCGTCGGTCGCGATCTTCCCGATCCGCGCGCGCAGCTCGGGGTCGACCGCCGGTGCGGGCGCCTCCTCGATCAGCTTCTGGTGGCGGCGCTGCAGCGAGCAGTCGCGCTCGCCCAGATGGATCACGTTGCCGTGCGAGTCGGCCAGCACCTGCACCTCGACGTGGCGCGGGTCCGGCAGATAGCGCTCCAGGTAGACGGTCGGGTCGCCGAAGAACTTCTCGCCCTCGCGGGCGGCGCCCTCGAACGCGTCCTGGAGCGCGTCCTCCGAGAGCGCCACGCGAAAGCCCTTCCCGCCCCCGCCGCCGGCCGCCTTGACCGCGACCGGATAGCCGATCGTGTCGGCGATCAGCGCACGGGCCTCCTCGACGGTCGCCACCGGCTCGGTCGTGCCGGGGACGATCGGGACTCCCGCGGCCGCCATCAGCTCGCGGGCGCGCGTCTTGGATCCCATCGCCTCGATCGCGCTCGACGGCGGGCCGATGAAGACGATCCCGCGCTCCTCCAGCGCCCTGGCGAAGGCCGCGTTCTCGGCCAGGAAGCCGTAGCCCGGGTGGACCGCCTCGGCGCCAGAGCGCTCGACCGCGTCGATGATCCTGTCGACCCGCAGGTAGCTGTCGGCGGCCGGGCCGGCCCCCAGCAGATAAGCCTCGCCGGCGCGCCTGACGTGCAGCGCGTCGCGGTCGAGCTCGGAGTAGACGGCCACGGTCTCCACGCCGAGCTCCTCGCATGCGCGCATCACGCGCACGGCGATCTCACCGCGGTTGGCGATCAGGATCTTGGAGAACACGCGGCGGAACTCTACCTGTCGGCGGCCGGCGCCCCGCGTCCGCCGGGCACCGGCGAGCCCTCCCGGCACCGGCGGGCCGTCCCGGCTGATCCAGCCCCCGGGACCCGTACCCTTGAGGGAGAGGTGGACCTCGCGGACTCCACACGCAAGCGCCACGCGCTGGCGCTGTTCAGGGACCTGCCGTGGCGCTACGACCGGGTAGGGGCCCTGATGAGCCTCGGCCAGGACCCTCGCTGGAGGGCGGCGATGGTGGCCGCCGTCGATCCCCGCCCGGGTCAGCGGATCCTCGATGTGGCGACCGGCACCGGTATGGTCGCGGCGGCGCTCGCACGGCGCGGAGCGCAGGTCACGGGGCTCGACCAGAGCGAGGCGATGCTCGCCGTCGCCCGCGCGCGACACGGCGACCGGATCACGTTGCGGCGGGGCGAGGCAGAGCGGCTGCCGTTCGGCGACGGCGAGTTCGATGCGCTCACGTTCACGTATCTGCTGCGCTACGTCGACGATCCGGCGGCGACGATGCGAGAGCTGGCACGGGTCGTGGCGCCGG
Organism: Actinomycetes bacterium; assembly: GCA_021846845.1. Taxonomy (GTDB): domain Bacteria; phylum Actinomycetota; class Thermoleophilia; order Solirubrobacterales; family Solirubrobacteraceae; genus Palsa-465. The sequence continues at coordinate 26,366 of JAJZWB010000036.1, forward strand.
GCGGCCGCATCGGGATGGTGGAGTTCGGGCTGCCGCCCGCCGGACCGCTGCGGGCCGGCTGGCGGCTGCACACCCGAGTCGGGCTGCCGCTGATCGGGCGGCTGGTGTCGGACGCGTGGTACGAGGTCGGGCGCTTCCTGGGGCCGAGCATCGAGGGCTTCCACGAGGCGCTGCCCGACCTGCCCGGGCTGTGGCGGGAGGCGGGAATCGCCTGCGTGCGGACGCGAGCGATGAGCTTCGGCGCCGGGCTGGTGATGTGGGGCCTGAGGGACGGGCGCGACGGCTGACTCCGAGACGCCCGCCCGCCAGCTGGACCGGCCGGCGTTCTACGCGCTGGCACCGGGTGGTTGGCGCGACCTGATCACGGTCCTGCACCCGCCCTACACGGCCTGGCACCTGAGCTACGTCGCGCTCGGCGCGGCCGCGGCGCCGCACCTCTACGCGGGACGGCTGGGAGCGGCGCTGGCGGCGTTCGCGCTCGCGGTGGGGGTGGCCGCTCACGCGCTCGACGAGCTCAACGGCAGGCCCCTGCGCACGCGGCTGAGCCGTGGAACCCTGATCGGACTTGCAGCCGCGGGGCTCGCCGGAGCCGTCGCGATCGGCGCCGCGGGCGCGGTGGCGATATCGCTGTGGCTGATCCCGCTGATCGCCGTCGGAGCGGTGCTCGTGCTCGCCTACAACCTGGAGCTGCTCGGCGGCCGGCTGCACACCGACCTCTGGTTCGCGCTCGCCTGGGGCGCGTTCCCGGCCTTCACCGGCTACTTCGCCTGCTCGCTACGGGTCCGCCCGGCGGGGGTGCTGGTCGCGGCGGCGTGCTGCCTGCTGAGCGTCGCGCAGCGACGGCTGAGCGCGCCCGTGCGCGAGCTGCGACGCGGGACGGTGAGCCTGGAGGGCGTCCAGCGGCTCGAGAGCGGCGAGCTGCGCGAGCTGGATGCGGCGGCCGTCGCCGCCCCGCTGGACGGGGCGCTGCGCGTGATCTGGCTGGCGCTGGTCCTGCTGGCGGCGGGGCTGGTCGCGGTCCGGCTCCCCTAACCCTCTTATGGAGTGACGCTTGTCAAGGGTTGAACGCCGGATGCCCGCGACTTCGGCGGGCATCTTGTCGGTCGAGGGGGGCGGCGGGCCTGGCCGTTGTGCTTCTGGTTGCGCGACGCGCGGTCAGACTCCTATACGCGGTTCGTCTCGCCGCAGGACCGGGTTTCGTCGTGAGAGCCGTGCTGTCCAAGATCGAGCGCGGCCCGCAAAGCTTGCCGGGTTGCTCACGGTTGGACCGCCGATGCTCTCGCGCGTTGGCGGGGCTGGCGCCGCCCTCCTCGACCGACTGGCGTATCGCGACGACGGTCGCGGACTGGCCTTCCTGGCGGCGTTGGAGGGTGACGCCGCGGGCGGGTGTCTTCTTGCGATGCCATGACGCTTCCACGAGCAGCCGGCGGGCGTGCTTTGACCCGGTCTTGGTGATCCTCACCTGCCGGCGTGTCTCGCCCGAGCTGTTCTCTGAGGGGACCAGTCCGAGGTAGCTCATCAGCTTCCCCGGCCGCTCGAACCTGGTGAGGTCGCCGATCTCCGCCGTCAGCCCGGCTGCTGACAGGGTGTCGATCCCGCGCAGGCACCGCAACCGGGCGACTGTGTCTGCGTACGGCGAGTCGGGAACGAGCTCGCCGATCGCCTTCTTCAGCTGATCGCGGCGGTGCTCGAGCGTGTCGATCGCACCGACGTGATCAAGCAGCGTGACCTGCGCCCCGCCGCCGAGATCCTGCGAGCGCACCCAGGCACGATGCCGGACCGTCCACGTGCTGGAGGTGTCCTCGTAGACGATCCCGTGGCCCAACAGCAGCTTTCGAGAGCCGCTGGCGCCAGCGCATCAGATCACCGCGCACGTCCTCACGCGCACGGACGACATCACGGATCGCCTCCTCCTCGACGGTCGGGACCCTGACCGCCACGAGCGCGTCGATCATCAACAGCCGCAGCACCCGCTCCGCGTCCCGCGCGTCGGTCTTGACCTTGTCCTGCGCCGGGCGCTCGATCTTCCCCGGCTCAGTCCGCGGCCGCGTCCAGGATCATCCCGGCGCCGACCGTGTCGTTGGTCGACTCGTCGATCAGGATGAAGCTCCCGGTCGCACGGTTGCGCGCGTAGGGATCGACGACCAGCGGCGCGCTGATCCGCAGACGCACGCGCCCGATCTCGTTGAGCCCCAGGCGGTCGGCCGGCTGGTGATCCAGCGTGTTGACGTCGACCCGGTGCTCGATCGAGTCGACGATCGCGCGCGCCGAGCGGGTCGTGTGCTTGATCGCGTAGCGCCCGCCGGGGGCGAGCGGCCGCTCGGACATCCAGCAGACGTGCGCCTCCAGCTCGCGTGAGACGGTCGGCTGATCCGCGGCCTCGACGATCATGTCGCCTCTGGACACGTCCAGCTCGTCGGCGAGCCGCAGCGCTACCGACATCGTCGGGAACGCCGCCGCGAGCTCCCCGCCGTGGGTGTCGATCGCGGCGATCGTCGTCCGCTGCCCGCCGGGCAGGACGACGACCTCCTGGCCCGGCCGCAGCACGCCGCCGGCGATCTGCCCGGCGTAGGCGCGGTAGTCGTGGTGGGCCTCGCTCATCGGCCGGATCACCCACTGGACCGGGAAGCGCAGGTCGGCCAGGTTGCGGTCGGGCGCGATCACGACATGCTCCAGGTGCCACAGCAGCGGCGCCGCCCCGTACCACTGCATCGCGTCCGAGCGCTCGACGACGTTGTCGCCGTTCAGCGCCGAGATCGGGATGAAGGTGATGTCCGGGATCGACAGCCGCGCCGCCCAGTCGGTCATCTCCTCCAGGATCTCGTAGAAGACCTCCTCGTCGTAGGAGACGAGGTCCATCTTGTTGACGCACACGACCAGGTGGGGGATCCTCAGCAGGGAGGCGATGTAGGCGTGGCGGCGGGTCTGCTCCGAGACGCCCTTGCGGGCGTCCACGAGCACGATCGACAGGTCCGCCGTCGAGGCGCCGGTGACCATGTTGCGCGTGTACTGCTCGTGGCCGGGCGTGTCGGCGATGATGAACTTGCGCCGCGGCGTCGCGAAGTAGCGGTAGGCCACGTCGATCGTGATCCCCTGCTCACGCTCGGCTCGCAGCCCGTCGGTCAGCAGCGCCAGGTTCACGTAGCCGTCGCCGCGCCGCTCAGAGGTCTTCACGACGTGCTCCAGCTGGTCCTCGAAGATCGACTTGGAGTCGTGCAGGAGGCGGCCGATCAGAGTGCTCTTGCCGTCGTCGACCGATCCGGCGGTGGCGATCCGCAGCAGCTCGGAGCGCCTCACGCGCATCGAGAGGCCGCCGGCGAGCGCCACGCCCTCGAACTCAGAAATAGCCTTCACGCTTGCGGTCCTCCATCGCGGCCTCGCTGACGCGGTCGTCGGCGCGCGTCTCGCCCCTCTCGGTCACCCTCGTCGCGGCGATCTCGGCGACGACCTCCTCCAGCGTCTGCGCCCGCGAGCGGACGGCACAGGTGCAGGTCATGTCGCCGACCGTCCGGTAGCGGACCGACTCGCGGAACGGGACCTCGCCGTCGAGCAGCTGGATGAAGTCGTTGGTCGCGTACAGCATTCCGTCACGCTCGAACACCTCCCGCTCGTGCGCGAAGTAGATCGGCGGCAGCTCGAGCTCCTCGGTCTCGATGTACTGCCAGACGTCGAGCTCGGTCCAGTTGGAGATCGGGAACACGCGCACGTGCTCGCCGCGGCGGATCCGCCCGTTGTACAGCGACCAGAGCTCGGGGCGCTGCGCCTTGGGATCCCACTGGCCGAAGTCGTCACGGAACGAGAACACCCGCTCCTTGGCGCGGGCCCGCTCCTCGTCGCGCCGCGCGCCGCCGAAGGCGGCGTCGAAGCCGTGCTCCGCGATCGCGTCAAGCAGCGTCGTGGTCTGCAGCCGGTTGCGCGAGGCGCGCGGGTGCGGCGGGGCGAACTCCTCGACCACGCGGCCGGCGTCGATCGAGTCCTGCGCGGAGGAGAGGAGCAG
>JAJZWB010000037.1 GCA_021846845.1 Actinomycetes bacterium
GCCTGGTCGACCCGGCCGGTGAGCACGATCCCGAAGGCGGCCAGCGCCCCCGCGAAGTGGCCGAGCCAGCCGCCGCCCGAGAGCCGGCTGGTGAGCCTCCACACGCCCCAGAGGCCGAGCAGGCCGCCGATACGCGAGGTGATCACCCACAATGTCGGGGCCGCGCCGCCGAACAGGCTCCAGATCGCGGTGAAGACGACCGGCAGCGGCTTCCACGAGGGCCCGCCTCCGAGATCGAAGCTGATATGCGGATCGAACATCGCACGCCCCCAATCGATCCACGACCAGGGGTCGTAGCTCGGCACGGTCGGGAGCACGGCCGCGGAGATCACCCCGAGCAGGGTGCAAGCCAGCACCGCTATCACGGCCGGCGAGCTCGGCCGGCGCAGGAGGCCCGCGAATGGGCCGGCTGAGCCTTCGGGCGCAGCGGCGCCGGTGGTGGGCTGCCGCTCACGCGGCGAGTCGACGGCTGCCATTGGGCGGCGAGTCTAGCGACGGCCGGTTAGGGCCGTTGGTGCCATCCGGCGGTCCCGGGTTAGGGCCATGCTGGGGATCGGGCAGCGCCCTGTTAAGCCCGCGCGGGCGAGCGGCCCGGACGGCGCTGCGGCTCCTGGCGGCGAGCGTGATCGCGTTCGCGGGCGGCATGGGTCCGGCGCTCGCGACGGCCGCCGCGCAGACCGCGCCGCCGGCCACGACCCCGACGACCGCGCCGCCGACCGCCCCACCGCCGCCGACGACCGGTCCCGCCTACGCGCCGACAGCGCCGACCTACGGCGCGCTCTACCGAGACGGGCCGTCTGATCGGTGGCTGCTCGGCGGGACCTGGCTCTACCGCGCCGACCCGTCCGACACCGGCTTGGCGGACGGCTGGTGGCGGGACGTCGCCGCCACCGCGGGATGGTCCACGGTGACGATCCCCAACTCCTACAACGCCGGGGATCTGTCGGCCGCCAGCATGGCGGGCTCGGTCGGCTGGTACAGGCGAGACTTCACCCTGCCCCGGGGAGCGTTCGCGCCGTGGGTGCCGCCCCGCTCCCGCAGCTGGATCATCCGCTTCGAGTCCGTCAACTATCGCGCGACCGTCTGGCTCAACGGCCGCCTGGTCGGCAGCCACGCCGGCGCGTACCTTCCGTTCGAGCTGCCGCTGCGGGACGTGCGTCCCGGGGTCAACCGCCTGATCGTGCGGGTCGACGACCGCCGCAACGCCGGCGACCTGCCGCCGGGCCCGAGCGGCGGCTGGTGGAACTTCGGCGGGATCAACCAGGAGGTCTACCTGCGACCGATCTCCGGCGTCGACATGTCGCCGGTCGTGGTCCGGCCGATCCTCCCCTGCCCGACGTGCGCGGCGACCGTGCAGGAGCAGGTCAGCGTTCGCAACTGGACCGGCTCGCCGCAGACGGTCGTGCTCGACGGCTCCTACGGGTCCGCCGGGATCCGCTTCGGCGGGCACACGATCCCGGCCGGGGGGACTTGGGTGGCGCAGGCGTCGGTCAGGATCCCCCACCCCCGCCTGTGGGCGCCGGGGAGCCCGTACCTGTACCGCGCCGGGCTGGTCGTGTCAGACTCGCGCGGCCGGCGGCTGGAGGGCTACGTCACCTACAGCGGGATCCGCTCGATCAGGGTCGCGCCCGACGGGTCGCTGCTGCTCAACGGCCGGCGCCTGAACCTGCGGGGGTTCGACCTGCACGAGCAGAGCATCCAGACCGGCGACGCGCTCTCGCCGGCCCAGCTTCAGTCGCTGGTGGGCTGGGTGCGGGAGCTGGGCGGCGACATCATCCGGGCCCACTACCCGCTCAACCCCCAGATCGAGGAGGCGGCTGACCGCGACGGGATCCTGCTCTGGTCGGAGGTGCCCGTCTATCAGGTCGACTCCAGCTGGCTGACGCGCCCCGCCTGGGTCCGCGCCGCGCACCGGATGCTCGCGGACAACATCCTCACCAACGAGAACCACCCCTCGGTGCTGCTGTGGAGCATCGGCAACGAGCTGCAGACGCCCCCCGGGGACGCCGAGGCTCGCTACATCGCCGGCGCCGTCGCGCTCGCGCACCAGCTTGACCCGACCCGCCCCGTCGGGATGGCGATCTCCGACTGGCCCGGGGTGCCGTGCCAGTCCGCCTATGCGCCACTGGACGTGATCGGCTTCAACGACTACTTCGGCTGGTTCGACGCCGGCGGCGGCTCCACCGACGACCCCGACGCGCTCAGCCCGTTCCTGGACAGCCTCCACGCCTGCTATCCGACCAAGGCGCTGATGATCACCGAGTTCGGGTTCGGCGCCTCCCAGAACGGGCCGGTCGAGCAGCGCGGCACGTACCAGTACCAGAGCGCTCAGGCCGCCTTCCACCTCGGGGTGTTCGCGTCCAAGCCCTACATCTCGGGCGCGATGTGGTTCGCGCTGCAGAGCTTCGCGGCCCGCCCCGGCTGGGACGGCGGCGACCCGTTCGGCACCCCGCCGATCGTCGACAAGGGTGAGATCGACCTGTACGGCAACCCCGTGCAGCCCCTGTTCGACACGATCAGGCAGATCTACACCTCCACGGTGCAGATCTCGCCCCAGGTCACCGCCGCGCGGCGCCGCGAGGGTCCGCGCGCGGCGCCATTCGGCCATGGACGCCCGCGGAGTCGGCCACCCGGTCGGCGCGGGAGCTGAAAAGCTGAGGCGCCGGCCCTCAGGCGCGCGAGAAGCGGCAGCGCATCAGGGTCGCGATCACGCGGAACCCGTCCGCCGCCGTGAGCTTCTTGCCCTCCTCGTTGGAACGGGCGCGATAGTGGACCGGCACCTCGAAGATGCGCTCGCCGCGCTGCACGAGCCGCGCGGTGATCTCAGGCTCGATCGAGAAGCCGGCCGCGGTGAGCGGCAGGCTGCGGAACAGATCGGTCCGGATCATCTTGTGGCAGGTCATGATGTCGTGCAGATAGACGTTGAACAGGACGTTGCACGCCAGCGTGACCGACTTGTTGCCGAGCACGAACAGGAACGAGTGGCTCGTGTAGCCGTCGAACGCGCGCACCCCGAAGCAGGCGTTCGCGCGGCCGTCGAGGAGCGGTGGCATCAGCAGGCCGAGGTCGGCGGGGTCGTATTCGAGGTCGGCGTCGAAGATCGCCGCGAACTCGCCGCGCGCCTCGCGGAGCGCCGTCTGGATCGCCGCGCCCTTGCCGCGGTTGCGCTCGTGCTCGAGCAGGCGCACGCGCTCCCCCCACTCGCCGTCGCGCAGGATCTCGGTGGTCCCGTCGGTTGACCCGTCGTTGACCACGATCAGCTCCACGTCGTCGGGCAGCGGGGTGGCGAGCACCTCGCGTATCGCCTGCGCGACGCGCTCGCGCTCGTTGTAGACGGGCATCAGAATCGAGAGCATGGCTTCAGCCTCAGGGCGTCGCGCGACGGTCGCGCTCGCTAGGAGATCGAGTGCAGGTCGATCACGAACACGAGCGTCGAGTTGGCCGGGATCTTGGCCTGCGGCGTCGATCCGTAGCCCAGGCTCGGCGGGATGATCAGCTCCCGCCGGCCGCCGACCCGCATCCCCGGGATCCCCTGCTGCCAGCCCTTGATCACGCCCGACAGCGGGAACGTGACGGGCTTGCCCGAGCCGTCGTTCCAGGATGCATCGAACTGCTTGCCGTTCGAGTAGAGAACGCCGACGTACTGGACCGTTACCGTCGAGCTTGCGGTCGCGACCGGACCGGTGCCCTTGATCAGGTCCTTGATCACCAGCCTGCTCGGCGGCGGACCCTTCGGCGGCACGACCTTCGGCTTGGTGTTGAAGGCGGTCGGCAGCGGGACCTGGCTGGTCGAGCTGGAGGTCGTCGTCGAGCTGGCGCTCGCGCTGCTGGAGCTCGAGCTCGGCGCCGCGGTCGACGTGTCGGCGGTAGCGCCGCCGGAGGGCGCGAGCTGCACGCCAGGCGCACGCGAGCTGGAGCCGCATCCGGCAGCGATCAGCGCCAGTGCGAGCGCAGCGGGGATAAGGGACCTTGCCTTGCGCGAACTCATCGAGCAGCCGAGGGTAGCGAGCGGCGCGTCAGGAGGCGATCCGCTGCAGGACGTCGACGTCAACGTCGAAGTTGGCGTGCACGGCACCCACGTCGTCGGATTCCTCGAGCGCGTCGATGAGCTTCATCAGGCGTGCCGCATCCGCCTCCGCGACCGGCACCCTGGCCCGCGGGCGCTGGGTCACGTCGGCGCTCTCGATCTCGATGCCCTCGCCGACGAGCGCGTCGCGGACCGCGACCAGGTCGCCGGGCTCGGACACGATCTCGTACACGTCGTCGTCAAGCGAGATGTCGTCCGCCCCGGCGTCGATCGCAACGAGCAGGTCGTCCTCCGAGTAGCGGGTCGCGTCGACCACGACCACCGCGCGCTTGTCGAACAGGTAGGCAACCGAGCCAGGCTCGCCGAGGCTGCCGCCGTGCTTGGAGAACGCGTGGCGCACGTCGGCCCCGGTCCGGTTGCGGTTGTCGGTCAGCGCCTCGACCAGGAGCGCCACCCCTCCCGGCCCGTAGCCCTCGTAGAGCACGGTCTCGATCTGGTCGGCGTCGACGCCCTCGCCGGTTCCCTTGGCGATCGCGCGCTCGATGTTGTCCTTGGGCATCGACGCGTCGCGTGCCTTCTGGACCGCGAGCGCGAGCGCCGGATTGCCGTCGACGTCGCCGCCGCCCTCGCGAGCCGCCACCGTGATGGCCCGCGTCAGCTTGGTGAAGTGCTGCCCACGGCGCTGGTCGACGACCGCCTTCTTGTGCTTGATCGATGCCCATTTTGAATGGCCGGACATGGCGACCAACTATAGGAGGAAGGCCCGCGAGCGCCTCGCTCGCCCGCGGCGGCGCCCGATCAGGCATCATCGGCCACATGCGGGCGCTCGAGCATCCCGAGATCTTCAAGGCCTACGACGTGCGCGGCCTCCACGGCTCCCAGCTCGACGCCTCGACGGCGCGGGCCATCGGCCGCGCGTTCGCGCGGGTGATCGCGTCCGCCGAGGGCAGGCCCCCGGCGGCGCTGCGGCTCGGCCTGGGCCGGGACATGCGGCTGACCGCGCCCGAGATGGCGGCCGCGTACCGCGACGGGATGGTCGCCGAGGGAGCGACCGTGATCGATGCGGGAATGGTCGGGACCGAGATGCTCTACTGGCTGGTCGGCTCCCGCGACCTCGACGGCGGCCTGATGTGCACCGCCTCGCACAACCCCAAGCCGTACACCGGCGCCAAGCTCGTCGGTCGCGGCGCGCTGGCGCTGTCGGGCGACGAGGGCCTGGGAGAGATACGGGACCTGATCCTCGCCGGCCTGGGCGAGGCACCGGGCGGCGGCCGCGTGGAGCGGGCGTCGATCTACGAGGACTTCCAGAGCGCCGCGCTCTCGTTCATCGATCCCGACGCGGTCCGTCCTCTGCGCGTGGTCGTCGACGGCGGCAACGGGATGGCCGGGCCGATGGTCGGGCCGCTGCTCGAGCGCCTGGGCCTGGACCTCGTGCCGGCCTACTGGAGGCCCGACGGGGAGTTCCCCGACCACGAGCCGAACCCGCTGCTGCCCGAGAACCGCGAGTTCATCGTCGCCGAGGTCGTCCGCCGCGGGGCGGACCTCGGGATCGCCTGGGACGGCGACGCCGACCGCTGCTTCTTCATCGATGAGCAGGGCCGGTTCGTCGACGGCGACTTCCTGACGGCGCTGCTGTCGGAGTCGGTGCTCGCCCGTGAGCCGGGCGCGACGGTCCTCTACGACGTGCGGGCCAGCCGCGCCGTGGCCGACACCGCTGACCGCCTTGGCGGCAGGGCGCTGGTCAACCGCGTCGGCCACGCGTTCTTCAAGCGGCGAATGCGCCAGGACGGGGCGGCGTTCGGAGGCGAGGTCTCCGGCCACTACTACTTCCGTGACTTCTACTGCGCGGACTCCGGCACGCTGCCAGCGCTGCTGATCCTGGAGCTGCTGTCGCGCCGCGGCCAGACGATGTCGGAGCTGCTGCGCCCGTACCGCAGCCGGTACTTCATCTCCGGCGAGATCAACTCTGAGGTGGCCGATCCGCGCGTGAAGCTCGAGCAGGTCGCCGCGAGGTGGGCCGACGGACGCCAGAGCCGGCTGGACGGCATCTCGGTCGACTACGACGACTGGCACTTCAACGTGCGCGCGTCGAACACCGAGCCGCTCCTGCGCCTGTGCCTGGAGTCGCTGCGGTCCGAGGAGCACATGCGAGAGCGCCGTGACGAGGTGCTCGCCGTGATCCGCTCGTGACCGGAGCCGGGCGGGCCGGGACCGAGAGCGAGGCGCCGGGCCGCCCCGACCCCGAGGAGCTGCGGGCGATCGAAGCGGCGGCGGCGGCGCGGATCCACGCGCTGGCCGTTCCGACCCCGTTCCTGGTCGGGCCGGTCAACTGCTACCTGATCGAGGACGAACCGCTGACCCTCGTCGACACCGGTCCCAGGACGGGCGAGTCGCTGGATGCGCTCGAGCGCTCGCTGCGGGAGCTCGGGCACCGTGTCGAGGATCTCGGCCTGATCGTGATCACCCACCAGCACATGGACCACCTCGGGCTGCTGGAGACCCTCGTCGGGCGCTCGGGAGCGGAGGTCGCGGCGCTGGACCTGCTGGTCGGGTACCTGGCCGACTTCGACGCCGGCGCGCGGGCCGACGACGAGTTCTCGGTCGCGGTCATGCGCCGGCACGGCGTCGCACCGGAGGTGGTGGACGCGCTCGGTTCGGTGGGAGCGGCGTTTCGCTCCTTTGGCTCCGGCGGCCGCGTCACAGTGCCGCTGCGCGACGGCGGAGCGCTGACGCTCCGCGACCGGACGCTGACGGCACTGCACCGTCCGGGTCACAGCCCGTCCGACACGCTCCTGTGGGATGAGCGGCGACGGATCCTGATCGCCGGCGACCACCTGCTGGCGCGGATCTCGTCCAACCCGCTGCTCTCACGGCCGCTGCCGGCACCCGGAGAGGGGCCCTCGCGCCCCGGGGCCGAGCCGGGCGAGGGGCGCTACCGTGCGGGCGGGGCGCTGTTCGCCGATCGGCCGCACGCGCTGCTGAGCTACGTCGAGTCGCTTGGCCGCACGCGCGAGCTTCCGGCCGAGCTGGTGCTGGGTGGCCACGGCCCGCCGGTCGTCGATCACGTCCGGCTGATCGACGAGCGCCTGCGGCTGCACGATCGGCGCGCCGCCAGGTTGCTGGCGATGCTCGCCGATGGACCGCAGACCGCCTACGACCTGGCGAGGAGGATGTGGGGCAACGTGGCCGTCACGCAGGCCTACCTGACGCTCTCGGAGGTGATCGGCCATCTCGACATGCTGATCGCCGACGGGCGGGTTCGGGAGCTTGACGGCGAGCGCGTGACCAGGTTCGAGGCGGCCTGAGCGCGCGCGAGCGGCGGGCTGCCAGCCTCCTGCGCTGAGCCTTGGGAGCGCCCGCCGCAGCGCGCGCGAGCGGCGCGCGCGGCCCGCCTCCTGCGTCAGCCGAAGGCGCCGCTCCCCGGCGCCACCGGCGACACGGTGGTGGTGCCGCACTCCGACGTGCCGGCAGGGAGCCCGACGCGCATCGTCTGCGTGTCGTCGGGCGCGATCACCTGCAGACCGTACGCCGTCCGGCAGCCGGCCCCGGGTCCCGCCACCTGCGAGACCCCGAGCCTGAACGAGAAGCTGGCTCCCGGGGGAATGGCGAGCCGTCCGAGCGCGACGTGGCCGAAGAAGTCGTCGGTGGTGTGCCGAGGGGTCGTGGGCAGCGGCGCCCCGGAGCGATCCAGGAACAGGATCCCCGGGTATCCCCCAGTGCTGCAAGGGGTCGTGCCCGTGTTGCGAAGCGAGAAGCCGAGCTCGCCGTGGCCGGCCGCGGCCCTGCCGCCCAGGAAGGACAGTCGCAGGACGCCGGCGCGGCACAGCGCGACCCCGACGGTGGGCGCGGCCCCCCCTCCAGCGCTCGTCACGCCCGGCGAGGCGCCGGTGGTGCCCGTGGCGGCGGTGGCGTGTGACGAGGACGCCGACGATGAGGTCGCGGCAACGCTCGAGCTCGTCACGGCCGTGCTCGACCCGCCACCGCCGCAGCCCGCCGGCGCGATGGCCGCGACGGCCGTCAGCAGCGCGATCCTGATCCGCATGCGTCACATGTTCGCGCACTCCGCGCCCCGCTCCTTCCATGCGACGATCCACGCATGAGAGCCAGGCTCGGCCGGGACGTGGACCCCAAGGCGCTCGGGCGCGAGCTGCGGCGGCACGACCCGTTCTGGGCGCCGCAGCTCCTGCTTGCCGCGACGATCCTGCTCGACCTCTCACTCACCGACCAGGTGACGGTCGGATCGAGGTGGCTGCTGCCCGGGCTCGAGGGCGTGGCGCTCCTGGGACTGGTGATCGCCTCCCCCCATCCGCGGCTGCGCCACTCGCCGCTGCGACGCCACCTCGCGCTCGGGCTGATCGGCGTCGTCAGCGCCGCCAACAGCGCCTCGCTGGTGCTGCTCTGCCGCGAGCTGATCCGCGGCGGCCCGACCAACGGGCGGGCGCTGATCGGCTCCGGGATCGTGCTCTGGGTCACCAACGTGCTGCTGTTCGCCGTCTGGTACTGGCAGCTGGATCGCGGCGGGCCGCTCGCGCGGGCGAGCGGGGAGCCCGACCTGCCGGATTTCCTGTTCGTGCAGATGGGCCAGCCGGACTACGCGCCGCCCGGCTGGGAGCCGGGCGTGATCGACTACATCTACACCTCGTTCACCAACGCGACCGCCTTCAGCCCAACCGACACGATGCCCCTGACACCCACCGCAAAGCTGCTGATGACGGCTCAGTCGCTCACCGCGCTGGTGACGATCGGGCTCGTCGTCGCCCGTGCCGTCAACGTCCTGTGAGCGGGACGGCCGAACTGGAGCGCGAGCTGGTGCGGGTCGGCCGGCGGCTGGCGGCCGCTTTCCCATCGTCATCGCACCAGCCGCTGCGTGCGCTCGACGAGCGCGCGATGCAGATGGCGTCGGCCGACCGCGAGCTGCGGGCCGCTCTGTTCCGGTTCGTGGACGTCGTTCCCGCCTGCCGCTCCCTGGACGACCTCGCGCGCCACCTCGTCTCCTACCTGGAGCAGGTGCCGGAGACGCCGCCGCCGCTCGCGGCGGCGATGCGAATCTCCGCGACGCGCGCGGGGCGAGCGGCGCTGGGAGCGGCGGCGGCGGGCGGAGTGCGGCACCTCGCCCACCGCTTCATCGTCGGCGAGACCCCGGAGGCCGCGCTCGGGACGCTGAGCAGGCTGTGGGAGGACGGGATCGGGACCTCGGTCGACCTGCTCGGGGAGGCGACGGTGACCGAGGCCGAGGCCGATCGGTACGCGGCGCGCTGCGCCGGTGCGCTGCAGCGGCTGGCGGCGGCCACGCCGGGCTGGCCGCCGAGGCCGGTGCTCGAGCAGGACCCCCACGGGCCGCTGCCGCGGACGAACGTGTGCGTGAAGGTCTCCGCGCTGACCCCGCTGCTGCGGCCCGATGCCCCCCGCCGCGGGCAGCTGGACGCCGCCGCCCGCCTGCGCCCGCTGCTGCGGGTGGCGCGCGACGCCGGAGCGCACCTGCACATCGACATGGAGTCCCTGGACACCCGGGAGGCCGTGCTGGAGCTGGTGCTCGGGCTGCTGGCCGAGGAGGAGTTCGGCGCCGGGCCGTCGGCCGGGGTAGTGGTCCAGGCCTACCTGCGCGACTCGCCGGCGCAGCTGGAGCGGATCCTGGAATGGGCGAGAGCCGGCCGTCGCTCGACGCCGCTCACGGTCCGCCTGGTCAAGGGCGCATACTGGGACCACGAGCTGGTCCAGGCCAGGCAGCACGGGTGGGAGGTGCCAGTGTTCGAGCACCGGCGCGACTGCGACCGCAACTTCGAGGCGCTCACGCGCGCGCTGCTGGCCGCCTTCCCCGATGTGCGCGTCGCGGTCGCGTCGCACAACCTGCGCTCGGTCGCGCACGCGATCGCAGCCAACCGACTCAGCGGCGCGCCGGACTCGGCGCTCGAGCTGCAGGTGCTGCGCGGCCTCGGCGACGACCTCGGACGCGCGCTGGCGTCCGAGGGGCACCGAGTCCGCAGCTACTGTCCTGTCGGCGACATGGTGTCGGGCATGGCCTACCTCGTCCGACGGCTGCTCGAGAACACCTCCAACGACTCGTTCCTGTTCGCCCGCGCCCACGGCGCGCCGCTGGACGAGCTGCTGAAGGCACCGTGACGGGCGCCGCCGCGCCGGCGCACGCGGGGTCGCCGCCGACCAGGCGGCTAAGGTCGGGCCCAGGATGACGGCCGCGCCCCCGCCGCCGACGCTGCAAGGGTTCGCCAACGAGCCGGTTCTGGAGCTGCGGCGCGCGTCGGTGCGCTCCAGCCTCGGTCCGGCGCTCGAGTCCCTCGACGCCGCGCTGCCGGTGCGCGTGCCCGTCTCGGTCGGCGCCGATGCGCGCACCGGCGGCGGGGCTCGGCTCCAGTCCAGCGACCCGGGGGCGCCGGGACGGGTGGTCGCGGTCGCCGAGATCGCGAGCGTGGACGACGTCGACGCGGCCGTCGCCGAAGCTGCCCGGGGCGCCCCCGCGTGGAGCCGGCTGGCCCCGGAGCGGCGGGCGCAGGCGCTGATCTCCGCGGCGGCCTGGATGCGGGCGCGGCGCCTGGAGCTCGCGGCGCTCGAGGTTCGCGAGTGCGCCAAGCCGTGGCGGGAGGCCGACGCCGACGTATGCGAGGCGATCGACTACCTGGAGTACTACGCGCGCGGCGCCATCGCGCTCGGGCGCGGGCGGGAGCTGCTCCAGGTGCCGGGCGAGCGCAACGAGCTGCACTATGCGCCCCGCGGGGTGGTCGGCGTGATCTCGCCGTGGAACTTCCCGCTGGCGATCCCGTGCGGCATGACGGCGGCCGCCCTGGCCGTCGGCAACACGGTCGTGCTCAAGCCCGCCGAGCAGTCCCCGGGGCTGGGGCAGCGGCTGCGCGACGCGCTGCTGGCCGGCGGCGTGCCGCCGGCCGCGATCTCGCTCGCGCCCGGCGCTGCGGAGACCGGCGCCGCGCTGGTCGCGCATCCGGGCGTGCGCGCGATCGCGTTCACGGGCTCGCTCGCGGTCGGCCGCCGGATCATCGCGCAGGCGGCGCAGGCCGCGCCCGGCCAGCGGCACTTCAAGCCGGTGATCGCCGAGCTGGGAGGCAAGAACTGCGTGATCGTGGCCGCGGACGCCGACCTGGACGAGGCCATCCCGGCGATCGTCGCATCCGCGTTCGGCTACGCCGGCCAGAAGTGCTCGGCCGCGGCGCGGGTGCTCGTCTGCGAGCCGATCGCGCCGCAGCTGCTCGAGCGTCTCGCCGGTGCGGTGCACGCGCTGGCGATCGGACAGGCGCAGGAGCTCGACACGGATGTGCCGCCGGTGATCGAGCGCGAGGCGATGGAGCGCGTCGGTCGCTATGCGGCGGAGGCGGCCGCCCGGGGGCGGATCGCCGCGCAGGCGCAGCCACCCGATGGGGAGGGTTGGCTCTGCCCGGCTACGCTCGCGACCGATCTGCCGGACGGCTCGCCGGTGCTGGAGGATGAGATCTTCGGGCCGCTGCTGGCGGTCCAGAGCGTGCGAGACGTGGAGGCCGCGTGCGACGCGGTCGACGGGCTCTCCTACGCGCTGACCGGAGGCCTGTTCTCACGCGATCCGGCGACGGTCTCCCGGGTGCGAGCACGCACACCCGTCGGCAACCTGTACGTGAACCGGGCGATCACCGGGGCGATGGTCGGCCGGCAGCCGTTCGGCGGCAACCGGCTGTCGGGCACCGGCCTGAAGGCGGGCGGGCCGGACTACCTGCTGCAGTTCGTCGAGCAGCGCGCCGTGTGCGAGAACACGATGCGCCACGGCCTTGAGGTCTGATGCCCGACGCCTCTGCGGCGGCGCGATCACAGCAGCAGCCGGTGCAGCCGCGTCTCGCCGGTCAGCTCCGGGTGAAACGAGATCGCGAACACGTTGCCCTGCCTGACGGCCACCGGATGGCCGTCGACGCTGGCGAGCACCCGGACCTCGGGGCCGGTCTCGGCGACCCACGGCGCGCGGATGAAGATCGCGTGCACCGGTCCGCCGTCGACGCCCTCGATCTCCAGGTCGGCCTCGAACGAGTGCAGCTGGCGGCCGAAGGCGTTGCGCCGCGCCACCACGTCCAGGACACCGAGATGCTCGCGGTCGAGCATGATCAGCCCGGCGCAGGTGCCGAGGACCGGTGCGCCCGATCGCACCAGCTCGCGCAGCGGCTCGGCCAGCCCCTCACGCTCGATCCCGAGCGTCATCACGGTCGACTCGCCGCCGGGGATCACGAGCGCGTCGAGCCCGGCGAGATCCGCCGGCACCCGCACCTCGCGCACCGACGCGCCGATCGCGCGCAGCGTGCGTGCGTGCGCCTCGAAGTCCCCCTGGAGCGCGAGCACCCCGATCAGACGATCGTCGCCGGCATCTGCAGAGGGCGGCCCTCCGGCGGCCGCCGAGAACGCTCCCGAGCCGGCCCTTGGCGGCTCGGCGCCCTCCCCCATGCCTACCAGCCGCGAGGGGACAGCAGCTGTTCCGGCTCGAGCTTGGAAGTCTCGATGCTCGCCATCGGCTGGCCGAGTCCGGTCGAGGCAGCGGCCACGCGGGCCGGATCCCTGAAATGGGTCGTCGCCTCGACGATCGCGCGCGCGCGGCGCTCCGGGTCAGCCGACTTGAAGATCCCCGAGCCGACGAAGACCCCCTCGGCTCCGAGCTGCATCACCAACGACGCGTCGGCCGGCGTGGCGATCCCGCCGGCGCAGAACATCACGACCGGCAGCCTTCCGTCGCGCGCGACCTGGCGCACGAGCGGGAGCGGTGCGCCCAGCTGCTTGGCGGCCGTCGGAAGCTCCTCAGGATCGAGCACGCCCAGGCGCCTGATCTCGCCGCGGATCATCCGCAGGTGGCGGACCGCCTCGACGATGTCGCCGGTGCCCGCCTCGCCCTTGGAGCGGATCATCGCCGCGCCCTCGCCGATGCGTCGCAGCGCCTCGCCCAGGTTGGTCGCACCGCACACGAACGGGATCTTGAAGGCCCACTTGTCGATGTGGTTGGCCTCGTCGGCGGGCGTCAGCACCTCGGACTCGTCGATGTAGTCGATCTCGAGCGCCTCCAGCACCTGCGCCTCGGCGAAGTGCCCGATGCGGGCCTTGGCCATGACCGGGATCGTGACCGCCTCCTGGATCCCCTTGATCATCTCGGGGTCCGACATCCGGGCGACGCCGCCGTCGCGCCTGATGTCGGCCGGCACGCGCTCGAGAGCCATCACCGCGGCCGCCCCGGCCTCCTCGGCGATCCGAGCCTGCTCGGGGGTGACCACGTCCATGATGACGCCGCCCTTGAGCATCTCCGCCAGGCCTGCCTTGACTGTGAAGGTCGCCTCCTCGCGGGGGGCGTCGCCGTTGTGCTCCATGCAGGGGAGTGTAGCCGCGCGCTAGGTTGACGGCCGATGACGGTCCACCCCGTGTTCGTGCGCGACGGCGAGCGCTTCAGCGCCACCGATCTCGCGCACGGCCCCTGGTACGAGGGGGCGCTCCACGGTGGCGCCACCGCGGCGCTGATCGTGCACGAGATCGAGCGCCATCCCGCATCGAGCGCGCTGCGCCTGGCGCGGCTGACGTGCGACTTCGTCGCGCCCGTCCCATCGGAAGGGCTGTCGGTGGAGCTGGAGGTGGTGCGGCCGGGCCGGCGGGTGACGCTGCTTGAGGCGGTCGTGCGCGACGCGGGGGACGCGGCCGTCTGTCGCGCGCGAGCGCTCCTGCTGGACGCCGCAGAGATCGGCGCCGCCGTCGCCGGGGCCGGCGAGCCGTCCCCGCCCGGGCCCGAGCAGGGAGTCCCGAGCGACTGGATCTCCGACGGGCGGCGGATGTTCGCGACCGACGCGATGGAGGTCCGCTTCATCGAGGGCTCGTTCCTGGAGCCCGGCCCGGCGACCGCCTGGCTCCGCCTCCGGGGACCGCTCGTCGGCGAGCTGCCGCCGTCGCCGCTTCAGCGACTCGCCGCCGCGTCTGACTTCGGCAACGGGATCGCATCGGTGCTGGAGTGGGATCGCCACGTGTTCATCAACGCCGACCTGACGGTTCACATCGAGCGCGAGCCGGTCGACGAGTGGGTCGCGCTGCGCTCGCGGATGCGCGTGGCGCCGGGCAGCGTGGCGATCGCCGAGAGCACGCTGCTGGACCGGCGCGGTCGCATCGGGCTCGCGATCCAGTCGCTCGTCGTCGGCGAGCGACGCGACCGGGCGCGCCCTGCGCCCGGCGTCTAGGCGGTCGCGCCGCCTGCCCGCCGGCGCCCTGCGCCCAGGCGGTCGCTCGCGCCGGGGCGAACCCGTCCTCGGGCCCCGCTCCACGGCGAGCCCGTCCTCAGACGCCTCCAAGGGTGTCGGTCACGGTCTGATCGCGCCCCGCCCGCTTCGCGGCGTAGAGCGCCTGGTCGGCGCCGCGGAACAGCTCTCCGAGGTTGCGGCGAGAGCCGCCGAGCTCGCAGACGCCCGCCGATATCGTCAGCGACCCGGCGGCCTCGAACCGCTCGCCCGAGATCGCGCCGCGCGCCCGGTCGGCTGCGGCGCACGCGCCCGCAGCGTCGGAATCGGGCAGGATCCAGCCGAACTCCTCGCCTCCGATCCTGGCGATGTGCTCGCCCCGACGCACCAGCCTGGTCAGGCGGCGCGCCACCTCCTGCAGCACGCGGTCCCCGACGTCGTGGCCGAGGCGGTCGTTGACCTCCTTGAAGTGGTCCAGGTCGAGGATCGCGATGCTGAGCGGGCGCGCGTGGCGCTCCGCGCGCGCGATCTCCGCGCGCAGCCGCTCCTGGAACACGCGCCGGTTCGGCATCCCGGTGAGCGCGTCGTGGCTTGCGAGGTGCTCAAGCATGTCCGCGTGGCGCTCCTGCTCGGTGACGTCTGAGACCGTGGTCACGAAGCTGAGCGGCTCGCCGTCCTCGGCTCGCACCATCACGGTGTGCATCGACACGCGCAGCCTCGAGCCGTCGGCGCGCCGGTAGGTCGTCCGCAGCTCGTGCGGCCGGCCGTCGGTGACCGCTCTGCGGTGCGCGTCGATCTCGGGGCGCGCCTCCGGCACCCAGAACGGGTACGGCACGCGCGCGCCGACCAGCTGATCGCGCGTGAAGCCGGTCAGCTCGCAGAACGCGCTGTTGGTCTCCAGGATCCGCCCCTCGCGCGTCACCAGCAGGCCCTCGTGCATCGAGCGCAGGATCGCCTGGCTGTAGGCGTGCTGCCGGCGCGCGGACTCCTCGGCCGCGACCAGCTCGGCGGCCTGGCGCGCCAGCTCGCGGTTTGCCGTGCGAAGCTCGATCGCCGCGATCACGGAGTGCGAGAGGTCCTCGAGCAGGCCGACGTCGGCGGCCGTCCACTGCCTCGGCTGGCGGTCGATGGCGCACAGCGAGCCGAGCGTGTGGCCGTCGCGGGTCGTCAGCGGAACGCCGGCGTAGGCGACCACGCCCAGCCCGACGATCGCGGGGTTGTCGCGGACGCGGGGGTCGGTGCGCGCGTCGCTGACGATCAGCGGCTCGCCGCTCGCCACTACGTGACGGCAGAAGGAGTGCGACAGGGGGGTCTGGCGAAGGCCCCAGCCCGTCTCGCCCAGGAACCGCTGGCTGCGGTCGTCGACGATCGAGACCATCGAGACCGGGGCCTCCAGCAGCCGCGCCGCCAGCTGGGCGAGTCGGTTGAACGTCTCCTCAGGCTCGGCGTCCGTCAGGCCAGACCGAGCCAGCTTCTGCAGGCGCCGTGGATCTGAGAGGGGGCGGCTCGTCATCGTTGGCCCCCCGATGAGGCCCGCGCGCTTGGCCGGGCCCGGTGTGGTGCCGTGACATCGAGGGCGAGCCTGAGGTTATTCGGTCCTCGCGCCGCCCGCGGCGGCGAGCCCGCTACTTGAGGCGGAAGGCCTTGATGCGCACGTCGTACTGCTGCGCGTCGCGGGCGTACACGCCGAACGCCAGCGCCTGGATGATCGCCAGCAGCGCGGTGTGAGAGCGGACGAAGGCCGGCGTGTTGGACGAGTAGTAGAGGCGGATGCGAGCCAGCCGCGCTACCTCGGAGAGGGTCGCGTCGGTGATCGCCAGGGTCGCGGCCCTCCGATGGCGCGCGAGCTTCATCGTGCGCGTGATCAGGGGATGCGGCCGGCCCGCCGAGAGGCCGATCACGAGCGTCGCCGCGTCGATCCGGCTGAGACGGCCCAGCGCCTCCTGGGAGGGGCTGGCGACGATCTCGGCGCGGAGGTCGAGCAGCATCAGCAGGTGGCGCAGGTAGCTGGCGAAGAACGCCATCTGGTCGGTGCCGGCGATCAGGACCTTCTCCGCGGACACGATCGCGTCGACCGCGGCCTCCACCTCGGAGCGTGAGAGCTTGCGGGCGGTGTCCTCGACGTTCACGTGGTCGGCCGCCAGCGCGGCCTCGAACTCGGTGTGGTCCAGCGAGAACAGCGGCGCCGCGGCGACCAGCGTCTCGGCCACCCCCCGGCCACCGCCGCCGACCCGCCGCCGGTACTCGTCGCGGGCCGCCTGCTGAAGCTCCGGGAAGCCCTCGAAGCCGAGCGCCTGGGAGAAGCGCACGACCGTGCTCGAGGAGGTGTTGGCGCGGCGCGCGAGCTCCTCGGCGGTCTGGAACGCCGCCTCGTCGAGGTGGTCGACGATGTACTGCGCGACGTCCTTCTGCGAACGGCTGAAGTCGTCGAAGCGCGTGCGGATGTAGCCGGACAGCGCCTGGTGGCCGTTGTCGCCGACGGCCTCCTTGGGGGCGGTGGAGGTGGATGACTGCTTCATTGGCAGGCGAATGTTTCGACGCCGCCCGCCGACGTTCCTTCACCGGCCCGGGCCACCGCCCCAAGCCGTGCGCCGGCACGCGCGCGGCGACATGGCCAGGCGCGCCGCCGAGGATCGCTGCACACGCCCTCGGCGGTAGGAGTGATTTCGGTCGCCGCCCGCTCAGCGGGGCGGTGACTGGCGGTAGCGCTCCATCCGCTCCTGGTTCTGACGCCGCTCGATGAGCGCCTGCGCCACCGCGTAGGCGATCAGGATGTTGGCCACCAGGCCGATGCCGAGGAACGTGATGAGAAGCGCAAGCGTCTGGCCGAAAGAGCTGATCGAGTGGCCGAGACCGAGGATGTCTGAGAGGAGCGCCATCGCCGGACACAATACCGGTACGGGCGGCCGGAATGCCCGCAGGCATCGGCGCCGTCCGCCCGCGGCGCCGCGCGAGGCGGTAGCGTGGGTGCGCCGGCCCGGTAGCTCAGTTGGTCAGAGCAGCGGACTCATAATCCGTCGCGCGCAGGTTCGAGTCCTGCCCGGGCCACATCATCATCCTCGTCGCCGACCGACGCGCGGGCGTCGCCGCCCCGAGGCTCCCGAGTCCGGCCGCGGACCCGCTCATCGCGCGTCCCACCGGAACCAGCGGATGCCGATCCCGGCGAACACGACGATGTAGCCGAGGCAGGCAAGCAGCGAGAGCGTGTCCGTGGAGGACCACGCGTGCAGGCCGAGCACCCCGGCGAACAGGGTCATCACCGCGCCGACCGGACTCCAGCGCGCGACCGAGCTCCAGAAGGACCCGAGCGCCTCGCTCTGGCCGAGGATGCCGAGCAGGACCAGGACGGCGAACAGCACGCGCGCGACCGCCTGCACGCTGTCGGCCGACCGCACCAGTCCGACCAGCGCCTGTCCGAGGCTCAGGAACACCGCCCCCGCGAGAATCGAGACCAGCAGCACCAGCGCGTACTGCGCCGCGGAGGGCGAGACGTGATGGATCAGGCCGCCGACGATCACGACCCCGATCGCGATGACCAGGTTCGCGACGGCCTGCATCGCCAGGCGGCTGACCATGATCGTCCAGGCGGGAGCGGGCGTGACGCGCAGCCGCTGGAACACGCCCTTCTCCCGGTCCCGCGCGACCGTCAGCGCGTAGCCGATCAGCGCCGTCGACAGCAGCCCGTAGGAGATCGCCAGCCCGATCACGAACTCCGCTCCCCCGAATCTCCGGGTCGCCCTGGTCCCGGCGGTGCTCGCCAGGACGAAGACGGGCAGCAGCATGCTGATGATCAGCGCCCGGCGGTGCCTGAGGAAGACGCTGAAGTCAGCGCGCAGCAGCGAGCCGAACACGAGGCGCAGCGGCGGCCCGGCGGCCGTGCCCTGCGGTGCCGGGTCCGCCCCGGGGCTAGTCACGGATCTCGCTCCCGGTGAGCCCGATGAACACGTCCTCGAGCGTCACCTCGCCGTGGGCGACCGCCCGGACGCGCGGGTCGTCCCTGTGCTTGGCGATCAGCTCCCGCGGGGTCTCCAGCGTCAGCAGCGCGCCATGGTCGATGATCGCGACCCGGTCGCACACCGCCTGGGCCTCCTCCATCGAGTGGGTCGTCAGCAGGATGCTCCCGCCCCCCCGTCGGATGTGCTCGATCCGCCCCCACAGCTGGCGGCGCGACTGCGGATCCAGGCCGGCGGTCGGCTCGTCCAGCAGCAGGAGCGCCGGGTCGTGGACGACCGCGATGTACAGGGAGAGGCGCTGCTGCTGCCCCCCGGAGAGCTGCTTGAACTGCTTGCTCGCCTCGGTCTCGAGCCCGATCGCGCGCAGCCCATCGGCGATCTGCGCATCGGAGAGCTCCACCCCGTAGAGCCCCGCGTACAGCCGCACGATCTGCGTGATCCTCAGCTCCGACTGGAAGCTGGTCGCCTGGAGCTGCACGCCCATCCTGGCCCTGGCCCGGCTTGGATGGCGCCTGGGGTCGATCCCGTCGAGTCGGATCGTCCCCGACCGGGGCTTGACCAGTCCCTCGATCGCGCTCAACGTGCTGGTCTTGCCGGCCCCATTGGGCCCCAGCAGCCCGAAGATCTCCCCCCGGCGGATCTCGAAGCTGATCGAGTCGACCGCCGTCCTGTGCCCGTAGGCGACCGTCAGGTCGCTCACCCGGAGGATCCCGGCCGCCCCGTCGGCGGCGGGCTCGGCCCGGCCCTCCTCGTCCGGCGCCGTCTCCGGGGCGCCGGGCACCGGCGCGGGCGCCAGCAACAGCGATCCGTCGGCGCGCTCCTCGGCGACGAGGTACACGTGCGCGCGCCCGCCCCTCAGGACCTGAACGGTCTCCCTCACATGCGCCAGGCTAACCCTCTTTCAGGATCCGCGCGCGGGCAGGCGGCCGGCCCGGGAGGCTCGGTCCTCGCCGACCGCCTCCCGGTCAGTCGTTCGTCCCCGGGTCAGTCGTTCGTCCCCGGGTCCGACGTTCGTCCCCGGGTCCGACGTTCGTCCCCGGGCCGCGATCGAACCCCATCCCCGAGCGGGCCCGGACCCGGCGCCCGAGGCACGCGCTACCGCGGCGCCAGCAGCCGGTAGCCGGCTCCGCGGATCGTCTTGAGCAGGGGCGTCTCGCCGGGGCCGTTCAGCTTCCGCCGCAGATAGCCGACGTACACGTCGACCACGTTGCTGCCGGGATCGAACCCGTAGTCCCAGACGCGGTTGAGGATCTGGACGCGGCTCAGGATCTGGGTGGGATGGCGCATGAACAGCTCCAGCAGCGCCCATTCGCGAGGCGTGAGCTCTATCGTCCGCTCCCCCCGTCGCGCCACCTTCGTGATCAGGTCGAAGCTGAGGTCCCCGACCTCAAGCGTCGTCGAGGCGCCCTTGCCCTCGCTGGAGCGCAGCGCGGCACGAAGGCGCGCAAGCAGCTCGTCGAACGCGAACGGCTTGACGATGTAGTCGTTGGCACCGGCGTCCAGGCCGGCGATTCGGTGGCTGACCTCCCCGCGGGCGGTGACGATCAGAACCGGCAGCTCGGGACGCTGAACGCGGATCTGGCCGAGGATCTCCAGCCCGTCGATCCCCGGCAGCGTGAGGTCGAGCAGGACCGCCGCCAGGTCGTCGCCGATCCGCTCCAGAGCGCCGACCGCCTGATCGCCGTCGGCGGCCACGGTGACCGCGTACCCGTCGGCGGTCAGGCCCTTGGCGAGGAAGGACGCGATCCGCTCGTCATCTTCGACCACCAGCACCTGCATCAGCCGGCGACCGCTCCCCGCTGGGCCTCCTCGGACGCGCGGCCGACGATCCGGTCGCGCGGGAGCACGATCCTGAAGCGCGCGCCCGCGCCCGGCGCGCTGTCCACCTCGACGCGCCCGCCGTGGGCCTCCGCGACCGCCTTGACGATCGCCAGCCCCAGCCCGCTGCCGCGGTAGCGGTCGCTGGAACGTGAGAAGCGCTCGAACAGCCGGCTCTGCTCGGCGTCGGACAGCCCGCGCCCGGTGTCTGAGACCTCCAGGATCAGCCCGCGGTCCTGGCGGGCCGTCAGACGGATCGTGTCCTGCTCGTCGGTCGCCTTGACCGCGTTGTCGAGCAGGTTCAGCAGGGCGCCGCGGAGCTTGGTCGCGTCGGCGCGGATCACCAGCGGCGGACCGGGCTCGATCTGCCAGCGCCGCGGCGCCAGGAACTCGGCGGCGTCGAACACGTCCTCCAGCAGCGAGCGTATGTCGACCTCCTCCTCCTCGACGAAGTCGGGCTCCAGCGCCCGACCGAGCAGCAGCAGCCGCTCGACCATCAGCGACACGTGCTCCAGCTCGTCGATCACGAGCGCGATCGTCTCCCCGCGCTCGTCGGCGTCCGCCTCCGGGTTGCGCGCCAGGACCTCAAGGTGCCCGCGGATCACGGTCAGCGGCGTGCGCAGCTGGTGGGCGATGTCGGACAGCAGCCTGCGCTGCGCGGAGAAGGCGTGGTCGATCCGCTCCAGCATCATGTCGACCGTCCCCGCGAGCCGGCCGACCTCGTCCTCGGGCCCCCTGTAGCTGACGCGCAGGCTCAGGTCGCCGCCGGCCGCCCGCTCGGCCGTCGTGCGCACCCGGCCGACGACGAGCAGCATCCTGCCCAGGAGCAGGTAGCCGGCGATCACCGAGGCGATCAGAGCCGCGAGCCCGGTCAGCGCGGCGATCGTCAGCTCCGAGCTGCGGTTGGCGTTCAGATACGAGAGGTCTCGGATCGCGACGAGCGTGGCGACGCGCCGCCCGGACAGCAGGATGGGCGTGGCGTAGGCGCGGTAGCGGGCGTCGCCCACGGTCAGGTTGGAGAGGCGGGTGGCGGGTGCGGCCGGCAGCATCGAGGTCGATGCCCGCCGCAGGATCCCCGGCGCGACGCCCGGGCTGGTCAGCACGTCGCGCCCGCCGCCCGGCCGCTGCAGCGCGACGATCAGCCAGAGGCTCGCGGGGCGCAGATGCGTGTCAAGGTAGAAGCGAGTGAAGGACACGAGCGGCATCCCGTGGGGGCGGATCGACGCGGCGCTGGTGAACTCGATCCCCTCCTCCGCCAGGTCGCGGTTGAACTGGGCGTTCAGCCGGGCCGTGAGGACGTGGTCGGACTGCACGAAGATCGCGCCGATCACGACCGTCATCAGGGTCATGTAGACGACCATCAGCCGCGTCCGGACCCCGAGCCGGCGCCACCGCGATGTGACCGGGTTGTCTTCGGAG
Source organism: Actinomycetes bacterium (assembly GCA_021846845.1). GTDB lineage: Bacteria > Actinomycetota > Thermoleophilia > Solirubrobacterales > Solirubrobacteraceae > Palsa-465. The sequence goes on from JAJZWB010000037.1 coordinate 21,402, forward strand.
ATGTGGGTCATCGCTGCCGGGCGGCCGTGTCCGCCACCCGTGGCGCAGGCATCGTAGCCGCGCGGTCCACGCGGTACCGGCGAGGAGAGGCCGGTGGGACGGCGATCCCGGCGATCAGCCCGGGGTCGAGACCCTCAAGCTCGGCGATCAGGACCCGCAGCGAGTCGCGGTGCGCGACCACGACGACGCGCTGTCCCGTGAGGAGCGCCGGCCGGATCTGCGATCGCCACCCGGCCAGCACGCGGCACCTCAGGTCAGAGAGCCGTTCGGAGGCCGGCAGCAGCCGCCGGGGCACTCGGTCGAACGCGGGGTCGTGGCTGGGATGGCGGGGATCGTCGGCGCGAAGCGGCGGCGGAAGCGCGTCGAGCTCGTCCCGCCACCGGCGGCGCGCGGCGTTGCCCCAGCGGTCCCGGATCGACCGCTTGTCGAGGCCCTGGAGCTGGCCCAGGTGACGCTCGTTGAGCTCCCACAGCTCGGTCACCGGAATCCCCGCCCGCCCCCAGGCGCCCAGCAGGCACGCGGCCGTCTGACGGGCGCGGGCGAGCATGCTCGTGAAGGCGACATCGGCGCAGGCGCCGTCGATCGTCAGCCGTCGCCCGGCGGCGATCGACTGCTCGCGACCGCGTCCCGTCAGGCCGGGATCGGCCCAGCCGGTGAGCAGGCCGCGGGCGTTGTACTCGCTCTCGCCGTGACGGACCAGCACCAGGTTCGGGCCGCCGGTCACGCCAGGGTCCACTCCAGCGGCCTCAGGATCACGGGATGGAAGGCGCCCGGTGTTCCGCGGTCGATGCCGAGCACCTCCAGCCCGGCGGCCTGGAATCGCCCGGCGTCGACCACGCCGACGGCGTCGACGACGGCGTCGCCGCGCATCGCGCTCCCGAGAGCGATCGGGTCGAGCGCCGCGAACTGCGGCCACGCGGTCAGAACGGCCACCGCGTCCGCTCCCGAGGCCGCCTCGTACGGGTCGTCGAACCGCTCGATCGCAGGATCGACGGCTCCGGCCAGCGGGTCCGAGGCGGTAACCCGCGCGCCGCGCTGCGCGAGCGCAGCGATCACGTCCAGGGCCGGCGAGTCGCGCACGTCGTCGGTCCCCGGCTTGAACGCCAGGCCGAGGATCGCGATGCGCGCGCCATCCAGATCGCCCACCGCCCGTTCCAGCTTCTCGACGACCCGGGCGCGCGCCCAGCCGTTGACCTCCCTGGCGGCGCGCGCGACCCGCGCCTCGAGCCCGACCGCGTCGGCGACCGCGATCAGCCCCGACAGGTCCTTGCCCAGGCAGGAGCCGCCGAACCCGGGCCCCGGTCTGAGGAACTGCGAGCCGACCCGCGGGTCGAGGCCGGTGCCCTCGAGCACCGCCCCGGCGTCGGCGCCGAGGTGCTCGCACAGGGCGGCGATCTCGTTCGCGTAGGAGATCTTGATCGCCAGGAACGTGTTCGAGGCGTACTTGATCAGCTCGGCGCTGCGCCGGTCGGTCACCAGGATCCGCCACTCCCGCGGGTACAGGTCGCGGACGCGCCGCGCCGCCGGCGCGGGGCCGCCGACCACGACGCGGTCCGGGTTCATGAAGTCCTCAAGCGCCCGGCTCTCGCGCAGGAACTCCGGGTTGGAGGCGACGGTCACCCGCACCGCGTCGGGCGCGTGCGCATCGCAGATCAGCTGGATCGCGTCGCACGTCCCGGGCGGCACGGTGCTCTTCACCACCGCCACCAGGTCGCCGGTGGCGTTCCGCGCCACGCCGGCCGCCGCCTCGGCCAGCTGGCGGAGGTCGGGATCGCCGTCGGTCCGCGGCGGCGTTCCGACGCACAGGAGCGCCACCGACGCGCCGGCCACCGCCGAGATGGCGCCCGTGAACGAGAGCCGACCGGCGGCGCGCAGGTCGGATACCAGCTCCGACAGGCCCGGCTCGAAGATCGGCAGCTCGCCGCGCTCCAGCGTCGCGAGCCGCTCCGGGTCGGCCTCCACGACGCGGACGCGGTGGCCGAGCGCCGCCAGGCCGGCGGCGCTCGTCAGCCCGACGTATCCGGCGCCGATCACGCACAGTTCGCTCGCTCGGGCTGCCTGCGGCAGTTCGCTCTCGTACATTCTCACCTGCCGGTCTTGGTTGGTCTGATGCTCATCGCGGCCCGAACGCGGCCGTGAGCCGATCCGGCCCCAGGGCCGAGATCGACGGCCGGCGATCGTGCCCGCCGCTACCCGCGGCCGCGTCCGCGGGCGCGGGGATCAGCTGCGCGCGGGCGAGCCCGGCGAAGCGCGAGCGCCGATCGCGCAGCAGCTCAAACGGGCGGCCCGTCTCCACCAGCCGCCCCGCGTCGAGGACCGCCACCAGGTCGGCCTTCATCACCGTCGACAGGCGATGGGCGATGATGAACGCGGTCCGACCCGCCAGGAGCCGCTCGATGCCGCTCATCACGAGCCGTTCGGTGTGCGCGTCCATCGCCGAGGTCGGCTCGTCGAGGACCACGATCGGCGCGTCCTTCAGGAGTGCGCGCGCGATCCCGATGCACTGCTTCTCGCCGCCGGACAGGGAGGTGCCGCGCTCGGAGACGAGCGTGTCGTAGCCGTTCTGGAGGCGGTCCGCGATCGCGGATACGCCGGCCGCCTCGGCCGCGGCGACGATCTCGCCGCGCGCGGCGTCGGGACGCCCGTAGGCGATGTTCTCCAGCAGCGTCGTGCGCAGGATCAGGCTGTCCTGGAGTACGAGGGCGACGCTCGCGCGCAGCGAGCGAAGCGTGAGGTCGCGAACGTCGGTGCCGTCGATCAGCACCCCGCCGCTCCACGGATCGTAGAAGCGGGGCAGCAGCGACAGGAGCGTCGATTTCCCGGACCCGGTCGCGCCGACGACGGCGACGAGCTGACCGCCGGCCGCCTCCAGCGTGACGTCGTGCAGCACGGGGCGGCCGTCCGCATAGCCGAAGCTGACGTTCGCGAAGCGGACGGCGGCGGGCGAGCGGATCGCAAGGTCGGCGGCGCCCGGCCGGTCGCGAATTGTCGGCTGCACATCGAGCACCTCCTGGATGCGCTCCAGGCCCGCGGCAGCCTTGGAGACCGAGTAGGACATCTTCGCCAGCCTCCGGATCGGCGCCTGGGTGCTGCGGACGTAGCTGAGCACCACCAGGAGCCCGCCGGCGGTGAGATGCCCCGTCACCACCCTGTCGACGCCGAGCGCTACCAGGAGCGCGTAGCCGGCGGCGGAGAGCAGCGAGACCGTGGGCGTCAGGCGCGCGAGCAGCGTCGCCGCGCGGATGTTCGCGGCCAGGCTGCGGTCGCTGGCCTCGGCCAGCCGGCCGCTCTCGTGCTGCTCACGACCGTAGGCCTGCACCAGCTTGACGGAGGCGAGGCTCTCCTGGAGCACCGCGGCCACCTGTCCCTCCTGCCGGCGGGCGTGGCGCATGGCCTGGCGCATGACGGTCGTCTGGCGCCTGGCGTAGAGAGCCGTCGGAACCGTCAACGCGATCGCGGCCACCGCCATCGGCCAGTCGACCACGGACAGCAGCCCCGCCATGATCACGAGCGTCAGCCCGTTGGTGACGATGTTGGCGACCCCCTCCGCGGCGAGGTCCTGGAGCGCCCCGATGTCGCCCGACAGCCGGGAGAGCAGATCTCCGAGGCGGGTCTGCGCGGAGTGGTGAAAGGCGATCGAGAGCCGCTGCAGGTGCGCGAACAGCGAGCGGCGCAGCTCGAACACGGCCCTCTGCGCGGCGACCTCGGAGAGCTGCCTGGCGAAGTACTTGAGCAGCGAGTCCGCGACGGCGATCCCGATCATCGCCGCGGCGATGATCGCCAGCAGCCGCCACTGAGCCGGTCCCAGCGACAGGCGGACGTTGGTGTGCCCGCGCCCGCCGTGGACCAGCAGCACGTTGTCGAACACGAACTTCAGCGGCCAGGGCGCCATCAGGGTCGTGAGGGCAGCGCCGACCATCGCGGCCGTCGCGAGCAGCAGGGTGCGTCGATGCGGTCGCAGGTACGGCCACAGGCCGCGAAGGATGTCTAGCATCGCACGGCCTCGGCCTCGGCCTCGGCCTCGGCCTCCAGCCCGGACTGGCCGGCCGGGGCGAGCTCCCCCTCCAGCAGCGAGCGCAGTGGCGCGACTGCGGCCGACCACCCCCAGCGCTCCCGGACCAGCCGCTGCGCGGCATCGGCCAGCCGCGCCCTCTGCGCCCGATCGCCGAGCAGCTCCTGGAGCGTGTCGGCGAGGCGCTCCGCGGACCCGGGCGCGACCAGGCGTCCGTTGAAGCCGTCGGCGATCAGCTCCGGGATGCCGGATATCTCCGACGACACAACCGGCACGCCGGCGGCCATCGCCTCGAGGATCACGTTCGGGATGCCGTCCCGATCGCCGTCCGGCGTCACGACCGGCGCGAGCGCGAACAGCTCGGCCTCCGCCAGCTCCGAGACCAGCCGGCTCTGCGAGACGCTTCCGGGCAGGCGAACGCGGTCGGCGATGCCCTCGCCGGCGGCGAGCGCCAGCAGCTGCTCGCGCAGCTGCCCTGCGCCGAGGATCCGCAGCTCGAAGGGGACGCCTCGGCGGTGAAGCTCGCCGCAGGCGCGCACGAGCACGTCGAACCCCTTCTTGGGGACGAGCCGTCCGACGGTGAGGATCCGGCCCGGCCGCGGTTGGCGCGGGGCGGCGCCGAAGCGCTCGGCGTCCACGCCGTGGCGGCACAGCGACACCCGCCGCCGGGGCACCCCGACCTCCTCGACCAGGTACCTGAGCCCGGCCTCGGTGCAGGTCGTGACGAACTCCGCGTCGCGGCAGCGCATTCGCAGGTTCTCCGGCAGCGTCGTGTAGATGTCCTTGGCGTGGCCGGTGAGGCTGTAGCGCTGGCCGCTGACCTTGCGGGCGATGAACGCGATCGCGGCCGGCGAGTGGAGGAAGTGCGCGTGCAGGTGCGCCGGGCCGCACTCCGACAGGCGGTCGAGGAGGACCATCGCGTGCACCAGGTTGCGCGCCGCCGCGCGGCTGTGACGGGTGAGCACCCACCCGGCCGCCCGCAGCGTTCCCCGGGGATGGCGGCGAGCGGTTCGCAGCACCCCGGGCAGCGCCGTCCAGGCGCTGCCGGCGCGCAGGTACACGACCTCCGGCGCGAGCGCGAGCGCCTCCGGATGGGCCTCGCGCTCGCCCGCGTCCATGATCGCGTACAGCTGTACGGACATCCCCTGGCGTCGCAGCTCCAGGAACTCGGTCAGGATGAACGTCTCCGACAGGCGCGGGAAGCGCTTGACGAGGACCGCGACCTGCCGCGCCTCACCGCCGGTGGCCGCGCTCACGCCGCGATCTCCTCCATGGCCACCGGCGGCGCGGCAGCGCCGGCGCGCCCGAGCAGGCCGTCAACCAGCCTCTCCAGCCCGCCGAGGTCGATCACACGCGCCGAGCGACCGCGATCGCGCAGCCCCGCGTCGATCAGCGCGGCCAGGCGATCCGCCAGGTCGGGACCGTGCTCGACCACGTCGACCAGCCCGCGGTCGGCGAACAGCCGGGCGCGCATCTCCTGCTCGCGACGGGGCCAGGTGCGCGGCACGACGATCGTCGGCGTACCCGAGCTGACCGCCTCGCACATGCTGTTGTAGCCGCCCATCGTCACAACCACCGAGGCCGACCGCATCAGCGAGCCGATGCTCGGATGGAACGTGAGCACGCGCGCCCGCGGCGTGGACGCCACGCGGGCGTCGAGCGCCGCCCGCTGGCGGCCGTCGATCAGCGGTCCGGTGACGATCAGCGTCGCCAGGCCCAGGCGCCCGCCCGCCTCAAGGGCCGCGCACAGCACGGCCGCGCCGTCGCCCCCGCCGCCGGCGGTGGCGAGCAGGAACGGCCGCGCGACCGGAGCGCCCGCCTCGCCCCCCGCCGGCGAGCGGTCCAGGTAGCCGGTGTACCGCAGGCGGGCGAGCGCCGCGGGCCGCATCTGATAGGCGGCCCCGACGTCGAAGATGTCACGCTGCCCGTACACGTAGATCTCGTCGTAGACCCGCTCCAGCAGGTCGTGGACGCCCTGCTGCGACCATGCCCGCAGCACCGACTCAGGCTCGTCGAGGACGTCGCGCAGGCCGAGCACGACCCGCGTCTCTGGGCGCTCGCGCTCGAGCATCCGGAACACCTCGAGCAGCTCACCTCCCATCCCCGCCGGCGCATGGTCGACCAGCATGACGTCCGGCGCGAACCGACGAGCCACGTCGGCGATCACCGCGGTACGGGCGCGGCGGACGACCCCGAGCGTGAGCCGCGTGTCCACCGGGCGGTAGGAGTCGGGACCGTCCTTCACCACGGCCGGGAGCTTGACCACGCTCAGGCGGCGCGGCAGCTCGAACCGGTCCGAGACGACCGATCCGGTCAGCAGGACGATCTGAAGGCTCGGCTCACGGGCCAGCAGGCTGTGCGCGATCGCCAGGTTGCGGCGGATGTGGCCCAGTCCGTAGGTGTCGTGCGAGTACAGCAGCACCTTGCGGACCGCGCGCCGCTGCGGAAGGTTCGTCACGCGGCTCATGCAGCCTCCCTCCGGGCGGCCCGGCGGCGGCGGAGCACCCACTCGACCTCGGCCTCCAGCCCCTCCTGGAGCGGGGTCGAGGGCTCGAAGCCGAGCACCTCCCCGGCCCGGCGCAGATCGGCGCCGGTGTGCAGCGCGTCGCCGGGCGCGAACGGCTCGAAGTGGACGTTGATCGGCCGCGCCACGATCCGCGACAGCAGGTCCAGCGTCTCGATCAGGGTGACCCGCGACCCGCCGCCGACGTTGATCGCGATGCCGGACGCGGTCGTCGACGCCGCGGCGCGCGTCGCGCGGACGATGTCGTCGACGTAGGTGAAGTCACGGCTCTGGCTGCCATCGCCGAACACGCGCAGCGGCCTGCCCGAGAGCGCCGCCTCGGCGAAGATCCGCAGGCCCATGTCTGGCCGCTGGCCGGGCCCGTAGACCGTGAAGTAGCGCAGCGCCACGGTCTCCAGCTCGCCTCCGTTCGAGGCCAGGCAGAGCCGCTCGGCATCCAGCTTGGTCTGGCCGTAGGGCGACACGGGAACCGTCTCGCCGTCCTCACGGAACGGGACCGGAGCGTTGCCGTACACCGACGACGAGGACGCGTACACGAGCCGCCGGACCGTCTGGGAGCGTCGCGCGGCCTCGATCAGCGCCTCGGTCGATTCGACGTTGTCGCGCCGGTATTCGGGCTCGCGCTCGAAGCTCGCGCGGACCCCGGCGCGACCGGCGAGGTGGTAGACGACCTCGGAGCCGTTCAGCACCCGCGTCAGCGGGAGGTCGGCGAGGTGCCCCGACACGAGCGTGAAGCCGGGGCGCGCGGCCAGCGCCGCGGCGCGAGCGAGCTTCTCGGACGGGTCGTAGCTGTCGGTGAAGCCGTCGACTCCGACCACCTCGTGGCCCTCGTCGAGTAGGCGCGTGCACAGGCGGCTGCCGATGAACCCGGCGGCACCGGTGACCAGGCACTTGCTGTACATCGTGTGTCTCATCCTCGGTCGGGGTGGTCGATGGGTGACGATCAGCGTGCCCGGGCTCCGTGACCCGACGGTGAGACGGGCGTGAGGCTGTTCTCATCTGCGAGCCGCTCCATGCATGTCAGCTCGGACGCCGCGCGCTCGCGCAGCAGCGACAGCAGGTCGCGCAGGGCCGCCAGGTCGTCGTCCCCCATCGCCGCGTGATGCAGCATCACGCCGATCGCCGCATCCCCGGGCGCGGCGGCGGCACGGTGCAGCTCACGGGCCAGCCCGGCGCGGCCCCCACGTGAGAACGAGCGGACCCAGTCGAGCGTCACGGGGATCTCCGTCAGTCCGCTGATGCCGCTGGGCGGCGCGCTCGCGTCGACCGAGATCGCGGTGAAGCCCAGCGGCGGGAGCAGCCCGGCGGTGACGCGGGTGCATCGGTTCCACGGGGGAGTGAAGATCGGCGCCGGCTGGCGCCCGAGCAGGTACGCCAGCGCGCGTCGCCCCCGCGCGATGTCCCGCGCCTGCGCCGAGGCCGGGCGACCGGCACCGAACTCCGACCGGCGGCCGCTCGTCTCGTGATCGGCGTGAGCCCAGCCGTGCTGGTGGACGGAGATCGAGCCCTCGTCGATCAGCTCGCCAAGACGCCTTCCCAGCCGCGGCGCGACCGCCGCCGGGATGGCGGCCAGGTCCACCCGGACGCCGGCGGTCCGGAAGGCGTCGATCAGGGAGGCGAGGCGCGCGTCGTCCCAGCCGGCATCGTCGTCCCTGAAGAACCAGCGCGGCCGTCCGTGATCGAGCGCGCGCCGAACCGGGTCCAGCCAGCCCGTCACGCCGCGCGTCTGACCGGGAGACCGCCGGCGACGAGCTCTGCCACGATCCGGGCGGTGCGGCTCGCGCCGCAGAGGTCGAGCGCCAGCCGCGGCGGCTGCGCCTCAAGGATGGCGAGCACGCGCTCCGCCAGGCGCTCCGGCGTGAGCAGATCAGAGGCGAGCACGCTCACCGCGCCGAGCTTCGCCAGGCGCCTCGCGCGCTCCGACTGCTCGTTCTCCCGCCCCTCGTCGTAGGGCACGACCACCGACGGGACCCGCGCTCGCAGCAGGTCAATCGTTGTGTTGTATCCGCAGCGGCTGACCGACACCGCCGCCCCGGCCATCTCCGAGGCGAGGTCCGGCACGAACCGCTCGACGCTGAGCCCCTCGCGGTCGCCGGCGATCGCGCGCAGCGACCGGACCTCGGCTTCGGACATGAACGGGCCGGTCACCAGGCGGGTGCGCAGCCCCCGCGGATGGAAGGCCAGGCGGTGCGCCTCGGCCGCCGCGCGCAGCAGCGGCGCACCGGTCCGCCCGCCGCCGCTGGTGACCAGCACCTCGGGCGGCGTCCGCGGCGCAGCCCGTCGCAGCTCGCCGCCCGGGGCCACGAAGCCCGAGTAGAGGACCGGCGTGGCCGGCGGCCGGGATGGCCTGAAGGTCTCCTCCA
>JAJZWB010000168.1 GCA_021846845.1 Actinomycetes bacterium
GAACGGCTCGGCTTCGTGTCGAAGACCGATCTGAGTCTGATCCTCGCCGGGATCGATCTCGTCCTCGGCCGGGAGTAGCCCTAAGCCTGGATCCACAGCGTGACGCGCGCAATTTGTGGCTCCCCTGCATGTTCCGTGGGTGAGGTGAACGCGGTCGCGGGGTAGCGCGGCCGTCGTCGTCTGATCAAGCAGCGCCGAGTCGTTGGTGCCGTGCGTTGAACGTTTCGGCTGCTCAGAGGGGGGATCGCGCTGCTTGACAGCCGCCGCGGTCCGCGCTGTTTGGCGATGAGGTCGGGGCGCTGGGAGCGCCCGACCTCCGGGGCAGGAGGAGGCGCACGCCGCCGTGCTCCTACGGTTCCGGCTTCTCACAGCGGAAGAACCAATGGAAGGGGCGGTGGCGGCGTGCGCCGACGAAGCGTATGGAAGGCAGCGTTCGGGCTGCGCAAAGCGGTGATCGAGGACGTCTCGATCGAGGGTGACGAGCGCCTGGTGGTGTCGGTCCGGCCCACCGCTCGCGAGCGGGACCGGTGCCCGCACTGCCGGCGGCGCTGCCCGGGCTATGACCTCGGCGAGGGCCGCCGCCGCTGGCGCACGCTGGACGTCGGCGTCATGCTCGCCTACCTCGAGGCCGACGCGCCAAGGGTCAGCTGCAAAAAGCACGGCGTGGTCGTTGCCGCGGTCCCGTGGGCTCGACATGACGCCTCGTTCACCCGCCAGTTCGAGGACCAGGTCGCCTGGCTCACCGTGCAGGCCTCGAAGACCGCCGTCTCGCAGCTGATGCGCGTCGCGTGGCGGACGGTCGGCTGGATCTGTGAACGGGTCAGCGACGAAGCGCTCGCGACCCGCGACCTGTTCTCGGGGCTGACGCGGATCGGAGTGGACGAGATCTCGATCCGCAAGGGCCAGCGGTACCTCACGGTCGTGGTCGACCACGACACCGGCCGGCTCGTGTGGGCCGGCCCCGGCCGCGACAAGGCAACGGTCCTGAAGTTCCTGGATCTGCTCGGCAAAGACCGCTGCCACCAGATCAAGCTCGTGTCCTGCGACATGGCCACCTGGATCACCGGCCCCGTCGGCGAGCGCTGCCCGAACGCGAACGTCTGCTACGACCCGTTCCACCTCATCAAGCTCTCCACCGACGCGCTCGACGAGATCCGCCGCGAGGTCTGGAACGAAGCGCGGCGCCACGGCCAGACCCAACTCGCCAAGGAGTTGAAGGGCGCCCGCTTCGCGTTGTGGAAGAACCCGGGCAACCTGACCGAGCACCAGCAGCTGAAGCTCGCCCGCGTCCAAGCTCTCAACCAGCGGCTCTACCGCGCATACCTGCTCTCCCAACAGCTCCGCGAGATCTACCGGGTCCCGCTCGAGGACGCGATCGCGCTGCTCGACGCCTGGCTCGCGTGGGCCCGACGATGCCGCCTGGCGCCGTTCGTCAAGCTCGCGCGCACGATCACCGAACAGCGATCCGGGATCGAGGCCGCGATCAAGAACGGGCTGAGCAACGCTCGGGTCGATCAAGTGAATACCCAGCTGCGTCTGATCACTAGACGCGCGTTCGGGTTCCACTCCCCTCACGCCGCGATCGCGCTCGCGATGCTCGCCCTCGGCGGCCTCTGTCCACCCCTACCAGGCCGGTGACACAACCCACGGTTCCTGCAGGAGGTCCTCATTTTGCGGCTCCCGAGCATCCCGTGGCAGAGCCTCTACCGGCTGGCCTTCGTAGCCAGACCGCCACCTGGCGCGGATGGGAGAATCTAGTGCTGCCGATGCCGAGTGGCGACGGCGCCGATGAGGAACTGCTGTGGGCGTTGCTCGACGTCTTGGACGCTGACACGTTTCACTCGCTACCGGTGCGGGTCGCCGACCTGCCGGAGCTGGCTCCGGATTATTGCCGCCAGCTTCTCGAGCAGGCGCGATCGTCAGCGCCTGCGATGCTGAGCTTTCAGCCGGGGCTTCTGGCCGTCCTGTCGTCTAGGGGTAGGCGATGCCCCGGAAGGCCAGCTCCTCGGCACCGTAGCCGTAGTTGCGCTCAAGGTAATTGATCACCTCGCGACCCTTTGGTGTCAGGTGCTTCAGCGGGCCTTTGTCCTCGGGCTCACGAAACGCGGCGGCGGGCTCAGGCGTGTAGAACCCGGCCGACGGATTGCTCGGTTCGTGCGAAGCGGCGTCGCGGATCGTCGCCGCTGACGCAGCGGTGGCGGGACCGGCGGCACCGCCGGCGTACACGGCGACGATCGGCTGCGACTTGCCATCGACTGTCGCGTGCACCCTCACGCGCACCCGCTTGCGCGCGCCTCCGAAGAAGTAGGCGAAGAACAGCGGCCCGCCCGCCGTGCCACCACGCGTTCCGAGCACCGATGCGCCCTCCTGGTTTAGCTCGCGCACGGGAACGGAACTGCCCGAGCGCGGGTAGAAGTAGGTCCGCATGGTCGCAGGCGGGGTGCGGAACGGCCCGCCGAACGTGTTCAGACACTCGAGCCGTACCCACTGGCCGTTTGCGAGCCGCGCCGTGCGCTCATCCGCACCGCTTACGGCGAGCGCCGGGTTCATCATCTGAAACAGGTGGAAGGCGGCGTTGTTCCACGGGTCTCCCTGCCGCCAGCCGAACGCGAACACGGGCCCCATTCCCGGGTACGACGTTCCGACGGAGGACGCGAGCACGCTCGCGTGCGCCGCCGCGTTGCCGGCGGCGCTGAAGCCGGGCTTGCCGGGGATCTCGAAGTGCTGGTCGGCGACCGACAGCCCGTTGCGCAACACGTAGTCGTCGTAGGCCCTGCACCCCGCTGCCATGCGCGGGTCGTTGCGGACCGGCGGGATTCCGTTCGCCTCGCGCTGTCGGTTGAGCGCGGCGATGATCTCCGCGGAGCTGTAGTCGCCAACGCTCGTCCGGCCGGTCGCGACCGCAGGAGTGCCTCCGGCAAGCCACAGCGCCACCGCCACCGCCAGGAAACGGACCCCCCGCGTGAGTGCGGCTCGGATACCCCGCATTGCAGCGAAACGCTACCACCGACGCCCGTGGCTAACGCCGATGTGAGATCACACTTACCGGCGCATGTGCCCCGGTCAAGACCGGCGAGCCAGGACCGCGATCCTCGGACCGTCGATCCTCGGTCCGTCCATGTCGACCGCCGCCATCGCTGAGCAGCGCGTCGCACGCGCCGCGCTTGAGGACGCGCTGGAGCAGATCGCTGCGTTCGGCGGACGCCGCGTCGAGGCGATCAGCGCCACTACCGAGCTGTTCGAGCAGTACGGCCAACCCGCGGGCGGCACCTCGGCAAGCACTCCTGCCAGCTAACCAGTCCGATCCGGCAACGCCGCCGAGCCGGGATCGACCGGGCGGCGCTACTGCTCTCGGACAATCTCGCTCGGCCGACGGTTGGGTGGGGCCATAATCGCTTCGCCGGCCGGAGTCACAACGATGGGGTGGTGTCCTTCGACCTCAGGGATGCGTGGTCGTCGCTCGGCTCGGGCCGCGCGCGAGCTCAGTCTGGTGCGGGGCCGCCGTGCGTCTCTTCTGGCGGTAGCCGGCCGGGGATACGGGTGTCGACGAGGTCGGCGATGATCGCTAGGTCAGCGATGTTCTCGGTGAGCAGAGGGACGTTGTGGACGTTCGCGGTTGCCGCGATGGCGAGGTCCATCGTTCGCTTGCGGGGTCGCCCGCCGCGGTCGGTTCGGCGGCCGCGAGGCGTCCCCACTCCCGCGCGATCTCCGTGGTCAACGGCAGCGGGTCAAACGTGGCCTCGATCGCGCCGAGGCGCTGTGTGCGCCGTGCGCGCTCGTCGGAGTCCCCGGCGACGATTACGCCGAAGTGCGGTTCGGCGATCGATGCGACGCTCATCGCGGCTGCGACCCGATCGGGCGCTGTGTCACCGATCAGCACCGAGGTGGCAAGCAGCGCCCTCACGGCTCAGGCGAACGGATCGCCGAGTCCCGCTGGGAAGCGCTCAAGATCCGGTGCCAGCGCCGGCGCTCGCCACAGCGCCTCGAGGGCCGGCCCCACGAACCACTCACGTCGGTTCGTGGGCCCCAGCCGGCCACCGCGCGTCCTGCCACGGTGATCGTGATCTCCTCTTCGGCCTCTGCACGGCGAAGGACCTCGCCGATGCTGTTCCTCAGCTCCTTCTGCGGGCTGGTCGCCATCGCCGGCACGTGGTGGCAGTTCTGCTACCGCTGTCGGCACTGCTCCCCAGCCGCACAAGCAGCAGCGTCGCCGGCCCGAGATCGTGCCTCAGCGTGGCCTGTATCGGACGAGGCTGTCGGCTTCACGGGTGTCGGCCCAACCGTCTATGACCACCCTTGGATGGGTCAGAAAGTCATTTCGTGTGACCGGGGCCAGGAGATGTTGTTGCCGCCGACGTTGTCGGATTGGCTGGCGCAGGACAACTTGGTGTTGACGGTGCTCGGGGCGGTCGAGCAGATGGATCTCGGCGCGTTCTACGGGGCGTACCGGGCGAACAGTCAGGGTCGTCCGTGTGACCCGGAGATGGCCGGTGGCATTGCTGTTGTACTCGTATTCGGTGGGGTTGCGCTCGTCGCGGCAGAGCGAGCGGGCGTGTGGAGATCATGGTGGCGTTCAGGGCGATGACCGCGATGCGGATCCCGGATCACTCGACGGTCGCGGAGTTCCGCCGCCGGCACGAGGCGGCGATCGGCGGGCTGCTCACGTGGGTGCTCGCGCTGTGCGGCAAGGCGGGGCTGGTGCGGGTCGGGGAGACCGCCGTGGATGGGACGCGGATGAAGGCAAGCGCGTCTCGATCGTGCCCGATGTCCACGGCGTCGACGTCATCCCGGGCGCCGGCGAACTCGGCGGCGTTGAGATGAGTCTCGTCGGCGAGCGCGGCGAGCGCGGCGAGCGCGGCCAGCAGCGGTCTCGCGGGCCCCCGGGCGCGGCCGTAGCCGAGCACCGCCTCGAGCAGCCCGGCGTTGCGCGTCATCCGACCACGGGCCGGACTGCGCGAACAGGAGCCTGACCGTGCTCGCGCGCCCTCGGCCGACGCCCTCCCGTGACACGCGCTGAGGGGTGCGTAGGCAACGAACGGAACGTGAGAGCCGCCGCTTCACCCGGTTGTGGCGCAGGCCGCAGGTGCAGCAGGATTGCTGCAATCACCGCTCCGCAACGGATAGGATCACGGTTGCGGTGGAACGTCACGGTCAAAGCAGAAGGACTATGCGCCGCATTCTGCTCGTCCCACTCGCCGTGGCGGCCTTCGGAGGCGCCAGTGCAGCGGCCGACAGCATCAACAGCATCCAGATCGGCATTCCCAGGCACGCGCGGGTGGGGCAAACGCTGCGGCTCACCTTCTCCGGCCGCGATTCAGCCCCGTCTAACACCCTGGGGGCCGAGATCGACGCGCTGCTGGCCCTCCCGCGGGCGGGCGGCCCGCTGCGCTGTCGCTCCGACCTCGCCCTCACGGAGCAGAACCATCCGGGCGCCTACATAGAGCTTGCCCGTGAGCGGCCGGTGGACCGTGGCCACCGCGGCTACTACACCGTGCACCTCTACCGGAAGCTGCACCGGCCCGGGCGCTGGCGGATCTGCGCGTGGCAGTACAACAACGAGGGCATCTCCAGCACTAGTTCCCCGGCATCGCATGCCATGCGGACCATGCTCGTGCTGGGTGGCGTCGGCTAGTGGGGAACTACGCGTAGTTTGGAGGCATGTGCGTGGTGTGGGACCGCAAGTCCGATCCAAGGAGGTCCCGGCCGAGGGGACCGACCTGGGGTTCGCGCAGACTGGATTTGCAGGTTCTTGTCTGTGTCCCAGCGATTGAGCTGACCCTAATCGTCGGCAGAGGCCGGTCGCCAGCGTCTGCACCCGGTGGGCCGCGCTTTCGTCGGCGCGAGTCGTGACCGCTCACGGGCGCCGTGAGTTGCGAAGAGATCGCGGCGGGCCGGGAGATGTGCCGCTCCGCCTGCCCGCCGCTGGCTCCGTTACGGCCTCAGCCCGGCGCTCGCCGTGACCACCGGCGGCCGGCGGTGATGCACGGGCTATAACCGAAACTTGTGGATCGCGGCGCTGAGGATGAAGGCGGCGTACCTTCCCGGTTGATCAAGACCGACCGCCAGGAGGCGGGAAAGGAAGGCA
>JAJZWB010000169.1 GCA_021846845.1 Actinomycetes bacterium
CGCGGTCGTGGCCCGGCGGCTCGATCCGGCCAGCGCCGCGGCGGAGATCCTCGCTCGCGCCGACCCGGGTCACGGCCCCTGACGCGAGCGCCGGCCGGTCTACACAGACCCGGGCACGGCCGCTGACGCGAGCGCCGGCCGGTCTACACAGACCCGGGTCACGGCCGCTGACGCGAGCGCCCGCCGGTCTCCGCCGACCCGGGTCACGGCCGCTGACGCGAGCGCCGGCCGGTCTACACAGACCCGGGCACGGCCGATGACGCGAGCGCCCGCCGGTCTCCGCCGACCCGGGTCACGGCCGCTGACGCGAGCGCCCGGCGGGTCTCGGATAGCGCTCTCGGTCTAGGATTCACGGCCCACGCCAGTTCGACACCGGAGGCTGAATCGATGCCCAAAACTGTGATCCTCTCGGCCGCCCGGACGCCGATCGGCAAGATGGGCGGTGGCCTCGCGTCAGTCGACGCGACCGAGCTCGGCGGGACCGCGATCAGGGCCGCCCTGGAGCGGGCCGAGATCGCCCCGGAGCAGGTTCAGCACGTGATCATGGGCCAGGTGATCCAGGCGGGCCAGGGCCAGATCCCCTCGCGCCAGGCGCAGATCAAGGGCGGCATCCCCAAGGAGGTCTCCTCGGAGACGATCAACAAGGTCTGCGCGTCGGGCATGCGCGCCGCCTGCCTGATCGACGCGTCGATCCGGGCCGGCGACCTCCAGGTCGCGGTCGGCGGCGGCATGGAGTCGATGTCGCGCGCGCCGTACATGCTTAAGGAGGCTCGCTTCGGCTTTCGGATGGGCGACGCCAAGGCGATCGACGCGATGGTCGCCGACGGGTTGACGAACCCGTTCAGCGGCAAGCACATGGCCCAGGAGGCTTCCGAGGTCGCGGCCGAGCTGGAGATGACGCGCGCGGACATGGACCGCTGGGCACTGCGCTCCCACGAGCTTGCGATCAAGGCGACCGACGAGGGCCGGCTCCCTGAGGAGATCGTCCCGGTCACGATCAAGGGACGCAAGGGCGACACGGTGGTCGAGATCGACGAGTCGCCGCGCCGCGACTCGACCCTGGAGTCCCTCTCCAAGCTGCCTCCGATCTTCCTCAAGGACGGGTCGCACACGGCCGGCAACTCGCCCGGCGTCAACGACGGCGCGGGCGCGATCGTGCTCTGCTCCGACGAGTGGGCGCGCGCCAACGGCAAGCGGCCGCTGGCGACGATCGTCGCCCAGGCGCAGGTCGCCGACGACTTCCCCTACCTGGCACGCACCCCGGCCAAGGCGGCGTTCAAGGCGCTGGAGAAGGCCGGGCTGACCGTCGACCAGATCGACCTCTGGGAGATCAACGAGGCGTTCGCCTCGGTCACGCTCAACTCGATGCGGATGCTCGGGATCGACGAGGATCGGGTGAACGTCAACGGGGGCGCGGTCGCTCTGGGTCATCCGATCGGCGCCTCCGGCGCCAGGATCATCGGCACGCTCGTCCATGAGCTGCGCCGCCGCGGCGGCGGCCTCGGCTGCGCCGCGATCTGCTCAGGCGGCGGTCAGGGCGACGCCGTGATCGTCGAGGTGAACGCGGCCTGACCGAGGCCGGCATGGGGATGGCGGCTCGCGGGGCGCCTCCGGGGGCCGCCTTCTTCGACCTTGACCGGACGTTGATGCAGGGCTCGTCGGCGTTCCAGTTCGGGCGCGCCGCGCATCGCGCCGGCCTGCTGGGACGCCGCCAGCTTCTCGCCGACGCGTTCGCCAACCTCCGCTTTCGCCTTCGCGGAGCCTCAGACGAGGACTCGCTCGCCCTGCGAGATCGGATCGCCGCATCGCTCGCGGGCCAGCGGGTGGTCGATCTGGAGCGGCTCGGGGCCGATGTCCTGGCGAGGATCCTGCCGAGGGTCTACCCGCGGATGCTGGAGCTCGCGCACGAGCACCAGGATGCCGGTCGGCGCGCGTTCATCGTGACCGCGGCCTCTCAGGAGCTGGCCGACATCCTGGCGTCGGTGCTCGCGCTCGACGGCGCGGTCGGATCGACGATGTCCGAGGTGATCGACGGGGTCTACACCGGCCGGCCGGCTGGGCTGTTCATCTACGGGGGCGGAAAGGCCAGGGCGGTCCGCGAGCTGGCTGTTCGCGAGCGGATCGACCTGGCCGCCTCCTACGCCTACTCGGACTCGATCTCGGACCTTCCGATGCTGGAGGCCGTCGGCCACCCGGTGGCCGTCAACCCTGACGCCGAGCTCGCGCGGGTCGCGGCGCAGCGGGGCTGGCAGGTCGTGCGCCTTGATCGTCTCCGGCGGCGACTGACGGCGACCGGAGCGCTTGCCGCCGCCGCCGCGGCCGGCGGCGCGGGCGGCATGGCGCTGTCCCGGCGGCGGCGTCCTGAGCGCGGCGAGCGCGGCGGCCGGAGGTCCTGAGCGCGGACCATCCCGCCGGCGGTCGGCGGCGGCGGCCGGAGGCGTTGAGCGCGGACCATCCCCCGCGCGGGCCCGACCCCGTGGGAGCGCCGGTACTGGGCGGTGGAGTGCGCGAACCGGGCCGCCGCTCTAGACTCACGGCCGCAGTGACCGTGCCATCCGAGCGGAAGATCAGGGTCGTCGTCGCCAAGCCGGGCCTGGACGGCCACGACCGCGGCGCCAAGATCATCGCCCGCGCGCTGCGGGACGCGGGCATGGAGGTGATCTACACCGGCCTTCACCAGACGCCCGAGCAGATCGTCGAGACCGTGATCCAGGAGGATGCTGACGCCGTCGGCCTCTCGATCCTCTCCGGGGCGCATATGACGCTCGTTCCCAGGGTGATCGAGCTGATGCGCGAGCAGGGGGTGGAAGACGTCGTGATCACGGTCGGCGGCACGATCCCGGCCGACGATGCAGAGCAGCTGAAGGCTCTCGGCGTGGCCGGAGTCTTCACGCCGGGGGCGTCGACACAGGACGTGATCGACTTCATCCGCGGCTCCGTGCGGGCCTGACCAGCTTCGTGCCGGCGGCGGGCGCGGCGCTCCGCGGCCCGTCGCGGCGCCCGCCGACGCAGCCGATTGACTGGTCAGTCAACCCGGTATAGTCGGCCGCGAGCAGGCGCCGCCCCGGTGCCGGCGCGGGTCTGGACAGCGCCCGTGCGCGGGGTCTGATATCCCGCTGAAGGACACCCGATAGGAGGACACACTTGAAGATTTGCGTCCTGGTCAAAGAGGTTCCGGACGCCGCCGTCGAGAAGCGGATCGACCCCGTCACCGGGCGGATGGATCGGTCGGGCGAGCGGAACCTGAACCCGTACGACACCCACGCGATCGAGGCCGCGATGCAGATCCGCGAGGGTGGCGTGGTGCAGGTAGAGGAGATCGTCGCCGTCACGATGGGCCCGGGGAGCGCGACGCGGGCGCTGCAGAAGGCGGTCTCGCTCGGCGCCGACCGCTCCGTGCACCTCACCGACGATGGGCTTGCGGGCTCGGATGTCGCGGCCACCGGCTACGCGCTCTCCAGGGCGCTGGAGTCCGAGTCCCCGGACCTCGTCCTGCTCGGCCAGCAGTCCGACGACGGCGAGTGCTACACGATCGGAGCCGTGGTCGCCGAGCACCTGAAGATGCCGTCGCTCACGCAGGTCATCAAGATGGACCTCGCCGGCGACACGCTCACCTGCGAGCGCCAGGCCGAGTACGGCTACGACACCGTGCAGGTCACGCTCCCGGCCGTGATCTCGGTCGGAGACGCGATCAACGAGCCCCGCTATCCGTCGCTGAAGGCGATCATGGGCGCCAAGAAGAAGCCGCTCCAGACCCTGTCGGCCGCCGACGCCGGGATCGACCCGGCGCTCGTCGGAGCCGAGGGATCGCGCGTCCAGTGCGGAGAGTTCAAGGATCCGCCCGCCAAGCCCGCGGGCGAGATCATCGAGGACGAGGACACCGACGCCACCGTGGCCAGGATCGTCGCCTGGCTGGATGAAAGGAAGCTGATCTAGCCATGGCCGATGTCCTCACCTACGTCCTGCACCGCGACGGGGCGTTCAACAAGAACTCGCTCGGCGCCGTCTCGGAGGGCGCGACCCGCGCAGCCGAGGTCGGCGGCTCCTGCCACGCGGTCGTCGTCGGCGGCGATGACCTGACGGACGCGCTGTGCGCGACCCTCGGCGAGTACGGCGCCACGAAGGTGTTCCGCGCGGCCGGGCCCGAGGGGCTCGCCCAGCCCGTGATCGACGTCATGGATCGCGTCATCTCCGAACACGGTCATCGCTACGCGCTGTTCGGCGGCGGCCTGCTCGGGTTCGAGATCGGCGCCGGGCTCGCCGCACGCCGCCACGCCGGGGTCACGATGGAGGTGACGGCGGTTCGCGCGCAGGACGGCGAGCTGGTCGCTGAGCGCCCCATCCTGCAGGACTCCAAGATCTCGGTCTCGCACTACCGCGGCGAGCTGGGGATCATCATCGGACGCATCAACGCGTTCGAGATCCGCAAGCCCGACGCAGCCGTCGGCGCGGCCGAGGTGATCGACGTCGCCGTCGACTACTCGCCCTGGTCGCAACGCGCCCGGATGGTCACCCGCGGCGAGCAGCGGGGCGCCGACGTCGACATCGAGGGCGCCGAGATCCTCGTCGCCGGCGGCCGGGGCCTCGGCAAGGCGGAGGGCTTCCAGCTCGCCGAGGATCTGGCCAAGGCGTTCGGCGACAAGGCCGCGGTGGCCGCGACCCGCGCGGTCGTCGACGCCGGCTGGTACCCGTATGCCGCTCAGATCGGGCAGACGGGCAAGACCGTGTCGCCGAAGCTCTATCTCGCGGCCGGAATCTCGGGTGCCATCCAGCACAAGGTGGGGATGCAGGCCTCCGAGAACATCGTCGCGATCAACAAGGACGCCAACGCGCCGATCTTCGAGTTCTCCGATCTCGGGATCGTCGGCGACCTCAACAAGGTCCTGCCCAAGCTCACCGATGCGCTCAGGGCGAGGAAGGCCGGCTGAGCGATGGACCGTGCGCACGCGCCGAGCGAGTTCCCGCCGCCGGTCGACTCCGTCTCGGAGTTCGTCAAGCGCGGACTCGATTCCGAGGACGAGCGGATCGACGTCGGAGTGGCGATCGTCGGCGGGGGCACCGCCGGTCTGTCGTGCGCCAACCGGCTGCTGCAGCTGCTGGCAGACGACGAGGAGCTGACCGAGCGCCTCGGGGAGGTGCCGGTGGCGGTCGTCGAGAAGGCCAAGACCTGCGGCGGGCACAACCTGTCGGGCGCAGTGATGCGTCCCGGCCCGCTGCAGGAGCTGTTCCCGGACCTCAAGCGCGAGGATTGGCGCACGGAGCACTTCGCCTTCGGCGAGGTCACGAGGGAGTCGGTCTACATCCTCCCGAGCGCCAGGGCCAAGATCTCGGTGCCGATCTCGCTCGTGCCCAACTTCCGCAACCACGGAAACGAGGTCGTGTCGGTCGCGGCGCTCGCCCGCTACCAGGCGCAGCGAGCGGAGGAGGGTGGTGCCTACATCCTGACCGAGACGTCGGCGAGCCAGCTGATCGTCGAGGACGGCAGGGTCGCGGGCGTGCGCTCCGGCGACAAGGGCCGAGGCAAGGATGGGGAGCCCCTCTCCAACTTCGAGCCCGGAACCGATATCAAGGCACGGGCCACGGTGCTCGCGGAGGGCTGCTGGGGCCACCTGACGGGCGCGGCGATCAGGGAGTTCGATCTGGCCGATGGCCGTGAGCCACAGGTGTGGGAGCTGGGCGTCAAGGAGGTCTGGAAGGTCCCCAAGCCGGTGGAACGAGTGCTCCCCACCTTCACCCAGCCCTGGCCGATGAAGATCTCGCCCAGGTACGGTCAGCTTGGCGGCACCTGGCTCTATCCGATGAAGGACGCGAGGACCGGCGATGACCTCGTCTCGATCGGTTTCGTCGTCGATCTCAACTACCGGGACGCAACCACCTCGGCGCACGACCTGCTGCAGACGTTCAAGCTGCACCCGCTCGTCCGGCGGATCCTGGAGGGCGGCGAGCGCGTCGCCTGGGGAGCGAAGGCCCTGCCCGGGGGCGGCTACTGGTCGATGCCGAAGCTGTCGATGCCGGGCGCGGTGATCGTGGGCGACGCGGCCGGCATGG
>JAJZWB010000038.1 GCA_021846845.1 Actinomycetes bacterium
TGACGTGCGGCCGCTCGTCCTCGCCGCGGTGGACCCCGCGCAACCATATGGCGCCGCGCTCCCGTGGCCGCAGCGCGCGCGCGGCGCGGGCGCCGGCTCCCCGTCGCGCGGTCCGGCGCGCGTTGCCGGCGCGTACGTGGTGCTCGCCGGGGGCGAGCCGGTGCTCTACCTGGAGCGTGGCGGCCGGGCGCTGGTCACGCTCGTCGCGGCCGACGACCGGCGTTTGCGGACCGCGCTGACCGCGCTCGTCGGGCACATCCGCTCCGGCGCGCTGCGGCGGGTCGCGCTGGAGCGCGTCGATGGACGGCCGGCGCCCGAGTCCCCGCTTGCGTCCCTGCTGGCCGAGCTCGGGTTCCAGGAGGGGCCTCGGCGGTTGACGCTTTCGGCCTGACCGAGCTGGGTCGGCTCAGCCGACCCAGCGCTGAGCGGCGCTGCAGCCGGGCGGGCTGCCATGGAGTCGGCTCGCTCGGCCCGCCGGGGCCGGCTCAGCCGACCGAGCACTGAGCGGCGCTGTAGCCGGGCGGGCTGCCGTAGCCTGCGTCGCGGTGGCCGGCCGTCGTGCGCCGGACCGCGCTGCCGAGCGGCCTGCCGTCGCGTGTCCAGGTGAACGTGATCGTCGCGTCCAGCAGCGCCCGGGTCCGGACCGAGAACGGGAACACCTCGCCGGCCTGCTGCAGGCCGGTCGCGTGCCGCCCGAGCCCCAGCGTCGCGGTGGCGGTCGCCGAGGGGATCGGGATGAACCGCCGGCGAGCGCTCGACCAGTACTCGACCCTGATGCGCATCGACAGCGAGGCCGGGAAGCCGAGCGTCGGCATCTGTCCGCGAACCCCGAACCTGCCGGCCGCGCAGATGTTCACGGTCGCCCACAGGTTGCCGGAGCGCCCGGCTCTCGCCACGGCGAGGGCGACCTGGCGCCGGCCGGGCGCGGCGGGGGACATCCGGTGCCGGCCGGGCGCGGCGGGGGCGACCTGGCGCCCGACCTGGCCGGATCCGGCGGCCCCGGCCCGACCGGAGGTCAGAGCGACCAGCAGCGCGCCCGCCAGCGCGATCGTCGCGAGCGCGGCGCGCCCGCGGCCGACACGAGCGACCGGTGACAGAATCGCCCGCGGCGCGTAGTGAGGGTGGTGATCGAGGCTCGAGCGCATCTCGGCGGTGAGTGGCCTTCCGCCACAGCTAACGCTTGGGAGCGCTTCGAGTTGCTGTATCGCACCAGCCGGGATGACGTCTTCGCGTACGTCTGCACCCTGCTGGGCGATCCGTCGGCGGCCGAGGACGTGACCGCGCTCGCGTTCGAGCGTGCCTACACGCGCCGGCGCACGTTCGATCGCCGCCGTGGCGAGGAGCGCGCTTGGCTGTTCGGGATCGCCCGCAACGCCGCGCTCGACGAGCTGCGCCGCCGTCGCCGCGTCGCGTCCCTGGTCGTCGATCCGGAGGACGTCGGCGACCCGGCTGCGGCTGACGACCGCGACGTCGAGCTCCGACGGACGGTGGTCCGCGAGGCGCTTGCCCGGCTGCCCGCTCGCGATCGTGAGGTGATCGCGCTGAAGTTCCACGCCGGGATGCGCAACGCGGAGCTGGCGCGCGTGCTCGGTCTGTCCGAGACCGCCGCCGGGACGCTCCTGTATCGCGCTATGGAGAAGCTGAGGAGGGCCTGCGATGCGGCCGTATGACGACGGCGCCGAGCCGGGTGGGTGGGTGCCGGATGGGCAGGTGCCGGGTGGGCAGGTGCCGGAGGGCGAGGTCGCTGGCGTGCTGATGGCGATCGACGCGGCCCTTGCCGGTGAGCCGGGCGACCCGGAGCACGCGGGGCTCGCCGAGCTGGCGCTGATCCTGCGCGCCGATCGCCCGCGGCCCGACCCCGGCTTCGCCCGCGCGCTCGACGAGCGCGTGCAGCGCCGGTTCGCGGCGCCGCCCCGTGCTGCCGGCGGCGCAGCCGGCTGGCGCCGGCGGCTGGCGCCGGCCGCCTGGGGTGCCGGCGCGCTTGCCGCGGGCGCCGTGGTCGCGATCGCCGTCGTGCTGGGGGGCGCGCGGGTCGGAGGATCGCCGGCCCCGTCGTCGTCCGCCGCGTCGTCGTCTGTCGCTTCGCCGGCCGGCGCCGAGGCGACGCGGTCGGGGGCGAGGGCCGCGCCGAGCGGGACCGCCTCCGGGCGGGCCGCCGCGTCGGCGCCGGGCCACGCCCCAGCGTCGGCGCCCGGCCAAGCCCCGGCGTCGGGGACGGGAGCGGGCTCGGCCGCGCCGCCGTCGAGCACGGGCCCGCCGGTCCCGGTGCCGTCGACGGCGCGCAGGATCGTGCAGTCCGCTCAGCTCCAGCTCTCGACGACGCCCGGACGGATCGACGACGTCGCCCAGGAGGTGTTCGACGTGGTCGCCTCCGTGAACGGAATCGTCGACAGCTCCAGCGTGACCTCGGGCGGCGGGAGCCCGGCTCCGGCGACCGGGCCGGTCGTCGCGCCGGCGGCGCCGGGCGGGGGCGCGTTCTTCCAGCTGCGCGTTCCGAGCGTGAACCTCTCGCAGGCTCTGTCGGCGCTCTCGCGGCTGCGGTACGCCGACGTCGTCTCTCGCACGGACGCAACCCAGGACATCACCGGCCAGGTCGGGCGCGCCGGCATGCGGCTGGCGGAGGCGCGGGCGCTGCGCCGCTCGCTGCTCGGCCGGCTCGCCGCCGCGACCACGACCGAGCAGGTCGACTCGCTCAGGCTCCAGCTTCGCGATGTCGACGCCTCGATCGCGTCGCGCCTGGCGACGCTCGACGGGCTGCGGCGTCAGGTGGCCTACAGCCGCATCTCGCTGACGGTCGATGCCGCCACGCCGCCGCCCGGGCCGGTGCGCGGCGCGGGCTTCACGCTCGGTCGCGCCGCACGCGACGCGGGGCGGGTGCTCGTGGTCGTCGCCGGCGTGGGTCTGATCGCGCTCGCGGCGCTGATCCCGGTCGCGCTGCTCGCCGCGCTGGGCGTCTGGGTGGGGCTCGGGGTGCGCCGCCGCCGCCGGGAACGGGCGCTCGACGCCGCCTAGAGGCGCCTGCCCCCGGTGGCGTAGATCGCGCGCGCTCGGTCCTGGGCGATTCCGGTCGGGCCGGCGGGAACTAGGATCGGTGGCCATGAGCCCGTCGAGCGAGACCGTGAGCCCGTCGAGCGTGACCGTGAGCCCGTCGAGCGTGACCGTGAGCCCGTCGAGCGTGACCGTCAGCCCGTCGAGCGGGACCGGGGCCCCGGCCGTCGATGCTGCCGTGCCCCCTCGCCGGCACGGGCCTGGCGGAACCGAAGCGCGCCCGCGGCGCTGAGAACGGGTCGGGCGCCAACGGCGATGTCGGCGATCGCGCAGGAGACAGTCGCGCTGCTGCGCACGGTCACGATCTTCCGCGATCTCTCCGAGGCGGACCTGGCCCGGATAGCGCAGACCGCGGTCCCCCGCCGCTTCGAGGCCGATGAGACCGTGTTTCGTGA
This sequence comes from Actinomycetes bacterium, assembly GCA_021846845.1. Lineage (GTDB taxonomy): Bacteria > Actinomycetota > Thermoleophilia > Solirubrobacterales > Solirubrobacteraceae > Palsa-465. Next base: position 3,444 of record JAJZWB010000038.1, read on the forward strand.
GGGCGACGACGGCGACAGCTGCTACGTGATCAGCGCCGGGCGTGTCCGCGCCGTGCGCCAGCACGCCGACGGGCGGACGATCATGCTCGCGACGTTCGGCCCGCGAGAGTTCTTCGGCGAGCTGGCGCTGCTGGATCGCGAGCGCCGTTCGGCCACGGTCGAGGCGATCGAGGAGACCGAGGTGGTGGCGATCCTCGGAGCCGACCTGCGACGTCTGCTGCGGGCCGACCCGGAGCTGGCGCTCGGGATGCTCGCGGCGCTCGGGCGGCGCCTGCGCGAGACCAATGAGCGCCTCGCGCGGCAGTCGTTCCAGACCGTCCAGAGCCGGGTGGCGGCGGCGCTCTCGCAGCTGGCCGCGCAGGCTCGGGCCCACGGGCAGGAGGGCCCCGTGGTCGAGCTCTCGGCGACGCACGCGCAGATCGCTCAGCTCGCCGGCTCGGCGCGGGAGTCGGCCAGTCGCTTCCTCGCGCAGCTGGCGCGCGACGGCGTGATCTCGCAGGGCCGCGGTAGGGTGACCGTTCACGACCCCGATCGCCTCGACCGATATGTCTTCTGAGCAGTCGCCCCCGGGCGCGCCGGACGAGCGCTCGGCCGGAGGCGTGGTGGTGCGCTCGGACGAGATCGTGGTGATCGTCCCGTTCAAGCGCGCGGCGGACGGGCGCCGGGTGCTGGGGCTGCCCAAGGGCCACGTCGAGCCCGGCGAGACCGACGAGCAGGCCGCCCGGCGTGAGGTCGAGGAGGAGGCAGGCGTCCTGGCTCGCCCTGTCGGCGAGCTGGGCGAGGTCTCGTACTCGTTCGAGCGTCGCGGGCGGACGGTCAGCAAGCAGGTCCGGTTCTTCCTGTTCGACTACATCTCAGGCGATGTCGCCGACCACGATCACGAGATCGAGGAGGCGTCCTGGATGCCGCTGCGGGAGGCCGTCGAGCGGCTCACCTATGCCGGGGAGCGCGAGATCGTGCGACGGGCCTTGATGCTGATCGCCCCGGACCGGTAGGCTGCGCAGCCGTGCGGGTGCTCAACTTCTACTCCTCTGTGTTCGCCGACCAGCTGCGTCGCGGCCGAAAGACGGCGACGATCCGACTGGGCGACAAGTCGCACAAGTACCACAAGAACGAGTGCGTGATGGTCACGATCGGCTACCAGCACTCGCCCCGCGAGAAGATCTTCCTCGCGGTGATCGATCAGGTCGAGGTCAAGCGCGTGCGGGACCTCTCACCGCGGGACATCGAGCACGACAACCCCGAGTTCCGCCGACACGACGAGATGGTCCACTTCCTGGAGCAGATCTACGGTCGCAAGGTGTCGATGGACGACACCGTTACCGTGGTCCGCTTCTCGCAGATCATCGAGCAGCCGCCCGACCACATGCGAGACCGCATCCACGGGCTCGGCGGCGCGCGCAACTGACCGCGTCGCACGCCGGGGCGTCGAGGACGCTGTGGGTCCTCGGGGGTCTGTCACGCTGTGCGCGGCCAGGGCCCCGACACCACCCGACCAACTAGCATCGGCGGGCGATGATCTCAACCAACCAGCTCAAGAACGGCAACCACATCGAGGTCGAGGGGACGGTGTTCAAGGTGCTGGAGTTCCAGCACGTGAACCCCGGCAAGGGCGCGGCGTTCGTGCGCACCAAGCTGCGTCGCGCGACCGACGGTGCCGTGATCGACCGCACCTTCCGCGCCGGTGAGAAGTTCCGGTCCGTCCGGACCGAGGTGCGCCGGATGCAGTTTCTCTACGCAGACGGCCAGGACGCCCACTTCATGGACTCCGACACCTACGAGCAGATGTCGGTCCCGCAGGCCTCGATCGAGGACGAGCTTCGCTTCACCAAGCCCAACGACGAGGTCGAGCTGCTGATGATCGACGATCAGCCCGGCGGATTGCAGCTGCCCAGCGCGGTCGACCTGGAGGTGACGGAGACCGAGCCCGGGCTGCGCGGGGACACCGCCTCAGGCGGCGGCAGCAAGCCCGCCACGTTGGAGACGGGCGCCTTGGTTCAGGTGCCGCTGTTCGTCTCGATCGGGGACAAGGTGCGGGTGGACACCCGCACCGGCAAGTACGTTTCCCGCGCGTAGCCGGCGCTCCATCCGCCTGCGCGGGCGCGTCCGGTCCTCACCCGGCGGTCCCGCCGCTGCGGTCGGCCCCCGGCATGCCTGCGCGCTCGCGGAACACCTCCGCCAGGGCGACGGCGGTCGCCACCCCGGCGTTGAGGCTCTCCAGCCCCGGGCGTCCGCCCGGGATCCTCACCAGCGCGTCGCACTCGCCGCGCGTGCGCTGGCGCAGACCCTCGCCCTCGGCGCCGACCACCAGCACCGTCTTGGGGTCGAAGTCCGTCTGCGCCAGCGTTCGCTCTCCGCGCTCGTCCAGGCCGTAGACCCAGAACCCGTGCCGCTTCAGCGTCTGCAGGCTCCGCGCGAGGTTGGTGACCCTGTAGGTGGGGACCAGATCGGCGCCTCCGACCGCGATCCGAGCGACCAGCGGCGTCACCTCGGCCGCCCGGTTCTTGAGCACCAGGACCCCGTCGACGCCGAAGAAGGCCGCGCTGCGCAGGATCGTGCCGAGGTTCTGGGGGTCGGAGATCTGGTCCAGCGCCAGCACGACGGCGGCGCCGGCCAGATCGTTCAGGTCGGCCTCGGTGAGCAGCGGACGCGGGCGTGTGAGCGCCACCACCCCCTGGTGCTTGTCCTCGTCTGTCACGCCGCCGAGCCGGCGGAACTCCGGCCATGGCAGGAGCTCCGGCTCGATCCCCGCCGCGCGCGCCAGTTCGATCGTGTCCTCGTGGTAGGACTCCCGCCCGGCCAGCAGCAGCCGCTTCACCGCCTGCGGCCTCGCCAGCAGGACGGCCCGTACCGAATGCTTGCCGTAGATCCTGTCCACGGGTTCGACCCTACAAGGGTGGCGTCGGTCGGCCCCTCGTGGAGGTGCGTCCGTCCTCGCCGCGAGCGGTGGTCGGCGAGCCGGTGGATCGGGCGGGTCACGGCCGCCACCCGGGCAGTACCGCGATCGCCGCCGCTACCCGCGCAGCGCCGCCGCGAAGCGCTCTCCCTCGCCGGCGACGGTCTCGATCACCGATCGAGCGCCCGGGCAGAGCTTGATCCGGCGCGGCCCGACGTCGCGGTCGATCCGGATGGTCGAACCGTCCCGATCGAGCCAGATCAGGTCGAGCGCGAATCGCATGCCGAACGTGTGGACCGAGGGCGTCTGCGGGATGTGAAGCGCTCGGTCCGGATCGAGCGCATCCAGCTTCGCGAGGCCCCGGCGGCGCGCACGGTGGGTTAGGGCCTCGATCACGACCAGCCCAGCAGCGAGCTCCCGCCGCGGCAGACCGGCGAAGCGGCCATCGGCGCCGTCGTCTTCCGGATCGGTCACGCGGCAAGCGTACGACTCCAGCCGCGGTCGAAGACCTCGTGCTTCAGCTTCGCCCGCGCCGCGCCGATCAACACTCGGACGATGTCCAGCCTAGAAGCCAAGCTCCCGGCCGTCGCCCGGCTGAGATCGGTGCCGGTGATCGGTGCGACGGTGGCGGCGATGGGGCTGGTGGCGGTGGTCCAGGGCTCGGTCGCGGATTCGCTTCTGCGGGCTGTGCTGGTGGCGCTGCTCGTGCCCTGCGCGCTGATCGACCTGGAGCGGCGGGTGATCCCGAACCGGATCACGGGCCCGGGCTCGCTCGCCGCGATCGCGCTCGGGCTCGTGCTCGCTCCCGGCACGGAGCCGGTGCGGCTGCTCTGGGCGCTCGGCGCGGGAGGCTTCCTGCTGCTGGCGGCGCTCGCAAACCCGGCCGGGATGGGCATGGGCGATGTCAAGCTCGTGGCGATGATGGGGCTGTTCCTCGGGGCGCCGGTGGCGGTCGCGCTGCTGCTGGCGCTGCTCGGGACGATCGCGACGGCGGTCGTCCTGGCGGTGCGAGGCGGGGTTAGAGCGGCTCGAAGGACGGGGCTTCCGTTCGGGCCCTACCTGGCCGCGGGCGGGCTGGTCGCGGCGCTGGCGGGCGAGCCGCTGATCCGCGCGTACCTGAGCCTGCACGGCTGAGCACCGGTCGCGTCCGCCCACCCGTCCGCGGTCAGGCCCGCGGCGGCCTCGGCCCGTCGCCATCCGCTCGGCGCTTCGGGGCGTGGCCGCCGAGTCGCGAGCGCCCCGTCCAGCGGGTGCCGCCGATCGCTGGCACTCTCTGTGCGAGAGTGCCAGAAAAGACTTGAAACCGGCCGCAAGCGAGCTATAGTGCGCCCTGCGCTGGCACTCTCTGCACGCGAGTGCCAAGCGCCGAAGGCTCGCAAACTTCAACCGGAGGTCGGATAAATGAAGCTCAAGCCCCTCGGCGATCGCCTGATCGTACGGGCCATCGAGGAGGAGGAGACCACCGCGAGTGGCATCGTCCTTCCCGATACCGCCAAGGAGAAGCCCCAGAAGGGCAAGGTCCTGGCCGTCGGCGACGGCAAGCTCAACGAGGAGACCGGGAAGCGCACTCCGCTGGACGTCGCGGAGGGCGATGAGGTCCTCTACAGCAAGTACGGCGGCACCGAGATCAAGGTGGACGGTGAGGAGCTGCTCGTCCTCCGCGAGTCCGACGTGCTGGCGAAGCTCCAGTAATCACCCGAGACGCAAGAGAGAACATGGCACACAAGGAACTGAAGTACGACGCGGATGCCCGCAAGGCGCTGGAGGCCGGCGTAGACGCGGTAGCCAACGCCGTGAAGGTCACGCTCGGCCCGAAGGGCCGCTATGTCGTTCTTGACAAGAAGTTCGGCGCGCCGACGATCACGAACGACGGCGTGACGATCGCCCGTGAGATCGAGGTCGAGGACGTCTTCCAGAACCAGGGCGCGCAGCTCGTGCGCGAGGTCGCCACGGCGACCAACGACGTGGCCGGCGACGGCACCACGACCGCGACCGTGCTCGCGCAGGCGATCGTCCGCCAGGGCCTGAAGAACGTGGCCGCGGGTGCGAACCCGCTGGCGCTCAAGCGCGGCATCGAGCGTGCGGTGGATCAGGTCGTCAAGAACATCGAGTCGCAGGCCAAGGAGATCTCGGGCAAGGACCAGATCGCCCGGGTCGCCACGATCTCCGCCGGCGACGAGGAGATCGGCGACGTGATCGCGGACGCCATCGACAAGGTGGGCAAGGACGGCGTGGTCAACGTCGAGGAGGGCCAGACGTTCGGCATGGACCTCGAGTTCACCGAGGGCATGCAGTTCGACAAGGGCTACATCTCGCCCTACATGGTCACCGACCAGGAGCGGATGGAGGCGGTCCTCGAGGATCCCTACATCCTGATCGCCAACCAGAAGATCGGCTCGGTCCGCGACGTGCTGCCCGTGCTCGAGCAGGTGATCCAGTCGGGCAAGCCGCTGCTGATCATCGCCGAGGACGTCGAGGGCGAGTCGCTCGCGACCCTGGTGGTCAACAAGCTCCGCGGCACGTTCACCGGCGTCGCGGTCAAGGCGCCCGGCTTCGGCGATCGCCGCAAGCGGATGCTGGAGGACATCGCGATCCTCACCGGCGGCGAGGTGATCACCGAGGAGATGGGCCTCAAGCTGGAGAACACCCAGCTGTCGCAGCTGGGCCGTGCCCGCCGTGTCGTGGTCGCCAAGGACACGACCACGGTCGTCGACGGCGCCGGCGACGCGGAGGCGATCAAGGGCCGGATCAACCAGATCAAGGCCGAGATCGAGACGACCGACTCCGACTTCGACCGTGAGAAGCTCCAGGAGCGCCTCGCCAAGCTGTCGGGCGGCGTCGCGGTGGTCAAGGTCGGCGCCGCCACCGAGACCGAGATGAAGGAGAAGAAGCACCGCGTCGAGGACGCGCTGCAGGCCACCCGCGCCGCTCTCGAGGAGGGCATCGTGCCGGGCGGCGGCGTCGCGCTTCTGGTCGCCCAGAAGGCTCTGGATCTCGACGCGATCGAGGAGGCCGACGAGCGGACCGGCGCGAAGATCGTGCACCGGGCGCTCGAGGAGCCGCTGCGTCAGATCTCCGAGAACGCCGGCCTCGAGGGCTCGGTCGTCGTCAACGACGTCCGCAAGGCCAAGAAGGGCCACGGCCTCAACGCGGCCAACGGCGAGATCGTCGACCTGATCGCCGAGGGGATCATCGACCCGGCGATGGTGACGCGCTCCGCGCTCCAGAACGCCGCGTCGATCGCCAAGAACATCCTCACCACCGAGGCTATCGTCGCCGAGGTGCCGGAGAAGGAGTCCGGCGGCGGCGGCGGTGGCATGCCCGACATGTCGGGGATGATGTAGGCCGCAGGGCGATCAACAACCGCTTTGGATTGGGGCCCGGCATCCGCCGGGCCCTTTTTCCTGCCGGGCTTCGGCCGTGCGCCGCGCAACCTGCGGCGCGGCGGCGGGAAGCGGCGCCTGAGCTTCCGAGCCGGATCACGGAGCGCGGATCCCGGCTCGGACGGGGCTCATCGATGCGGTGCGCCAGACCTCCCGGTCAACGTGCCCAAATCGGCTCTCATTCGATTCGGCGCAGGATCACGATCGAGCGGGCGATCACCGCGATCTGCGCGTCGGCCTCATATGACGCGTCTCCGGGGCCGGACTGCGGGTCGGCGGTCGAGATCTCAAGCTCCCAGCGCGCCCCGAGCGGCGGGTGCGGGAGCTTGAAGCTGCGGTCCTCGTGATGGGCGTTGAACAGCAGCACGAACGAGTCGTCGACGATCCGCTCGCCGCGCGGTCCGGGCAGGGCGATCCCGTCGCCGTTGAGGAACATCCCGAGGACCGCCTCGCCGTGGTCCCAATCGGCCTCGGTCATCTCCTGGCCGTCGGCCCGGAACCAGATCACGTCGGGCAGCGAGGCGCCGTTCACCCGCTCGCCGCGCAGGAACGTCTGGCGGCGGAAGTTGGGGTGCTCGCGGCGCAGCTCGATCAGCCGCCGGGTGAAGTCCAGCATCGCCTCGGCGTCCGCGTCGAGCTCCCACTCGTACCAGCTCAGCGGCGAGTCGTGGCACCAGCAGTTGTTGTTCCCGCGCTGGGTTCGGTTGAGCTCGTCCCCGCCGAGCAGCATCGGCGTCCCCTGCGAGACCAGGAGCGTGGTCAGGAAGTTGCGCTGGCGGCGCAGCCGCAGCGACCTGATCTCCAGATCGCCGGTCTCGCCCTCGACGCCGCTGTTCCAGGAGCGGTTGTCGTCCGTGCCGTCGCGGTTGTCCTCGCCGTTGGCCTCGTTGTGCTTCTCGTCGTAGGAGACCAGGTCGCGCAGGGTGAAGCCGTCGTGGGCGGTGATGAAGTTGATCGACGCGAACGGGTCGCGCCCGTCCGACTCGTACAGGTCAGCGGAGCCCGACAGGCGCTGGGCGAACCGGCCGGCGCTGGCCGAGCCGCGCCAGAAGTCGCGCATCGTGTCGCGGTAGACGCCGTTCCACTCCGACCACAGGATCGGGAAGTTGCCGACCTGGTAGCCGCCGGGCCCGACGTCCCACGGCTCGGCGATCAGCTTCACCTGGGAGAGAACGGGATCCTGGTGGATCGTGTCGAAGAAGGCCGACAGGCGGTCTACGTCGTAGAGCTCGCGAGCCAGCGCGGCCGCCAGGTCGAAGCGGAACCCGTCGATGTGGCACTCGGTCACCCAGTAGCGCAGCGAGTCCATGATCAGCCGCAGCACGCTCGGGTGGACCGGGTTCAGCGAGTTGCCGGTGCCCGTGAAGTCCATGTAGCGGTGCGGATCCTCCGGGTCGAGCCGGTAGTAGGAGAGGTTGTCGACGCCGCGGAAGGCGAGCATCGGCCCGAGGTGGTCGCCCTCGGCGGTGTGGTTGTAGACGACGTCGAGGATCACCTCGATGCCGGCCCGGTGCAGCGCCTTGACCATTCCCTTCAGCTCGCGCACCTGCTCCCCGCGGCTGCCCGTCGCGGCGTAGGCCGAATGCGGCGCGAAGTAGCCGATCGTGCTGTAACCCCAGTAGTTGGTCAGGCCGCGGTCGTGGAGGAAGGGCTCGTCGCAGATGTGATGCACCGGCAGGAGCTCGACGGCCGTCACCCCGAGCTGGCGCAGGTGGGCGATCGCCGGGTCGGAGGCAAGACCGGCGTAGGTGCCCCGCAGCGCGGGATCCACCTCCGGGTGCGAACGCGTGAACCCGCGCACGTGGGTCTCGTAGATCACCGTGTCGGCGAACGGCGTGCCCGGAGGCCTGTCTCCCTCCCAGTCGAACGCGTCGTCGATCACGATCGACTTCGGGACCACGGCGGCGTCGTCCCGCTCGTCGGGCTCGAGGTCCGCGTCGTCGGCCGGCGGTCCCTCGCCGGGATGCACGTACGGGAGCGCGGCGTCGGCGCGCGACCAGTCCAGGGTCCCCTCGATCGCCTTGGCGTACGGATCTATCAGCAGCTTGGCCGGGTTGAAGCGCCGTCCCTCAAGGGGAGCGTACGGACCGTGGACGCGGTAGCCGTAGCGCTGCCCGGGGCCGATGCCCGGCAGGTAGCAGTGCCAGTTGAACGCCCGCCTGACCGGCATCTCGATCCGCCGCTCGGACCCATCGTCGTCGAACAGGCACAGCTGCACGGATTCCGCGTGCTGGGTGAAGAGCGAGAAGTTGGTGCCATGGCCGTCCCACGTCGCGCCGAGCGGGAACGGCCGGCCGGGCCAGACCTCGGTCACGAGCCGTGGTCGCTTCCCGCGCGCCGGTCACCGAACGGCTCTCCGGGCCCTACCGAGCAGCGGCCCTTCAAGACGTCAGCGCTCCCGCCATCGGCTCCAGTGTGAGCGATCCGCGCCTGAGCTGCGCTGCGCCCCCTGCGGAGAGCTCCAGCCGGGACCGCTTGCACGGCACGACCACGGGCGCCGAGCCGAAGTTGCACGCCAGCTCGTGGTCCCCCCGGTCGACCACCAGCCAGCGCGCTCGCTCGTTGTGCTCGATCCGCCGCGGCTGCCCCGGCGAAAGCCGCCGTCGGATCGCGATCAGCTCCCGGTAGAGGCGCTCCAGGCCGGGGTCGCGCGCCCGGCTGAGCTTCGAGCGCGCGAACGTGGCGGGATCGCCCGGGTCGGGGAGGTCGCTGCCGAGGCCCGGGAGCGAGGCCCGTGCGCCCGGTGCGCCCGGTGCGCCAACTCCGCCAGGCGACGCCGGTGCGTCGCCCCACGACGCGGCGCTCAGCGCCGAGAGCGCCGCCAGCTCGTTGCGCCGGCCCTCGCGCGTGGCCGCCGCGATGTCGGGGTCGATGTGGTCGCAGAAGAACTGGAACGGAGCCAGCTCGCCGTACTCCTCGCCCATGAACAGCAGCGGCACGTAGGGCGAAAGCAGCAGGCAGAACGCCGCCAGCGGCCGTGCGGCCGCCGGCATCCGGTCGCCGTAGGCGCGGTTGCCGACCTGATCGTGGTTCTGGGAGTAGACCACGAACCGGTCGGGCGGCAGATCCTCGGCCGGCGCCCCGTGCCGCCTGCGGCGGAACGCGCTGTAGGACCCGTCGAACACGTGCGGACGGTGGTATGCCTTTGCGAGCTGCGCGACGGAGCCGAAGTCCGCGTAGCAGCCATCGCGCTCCTCGGTCAGCAGGACGTGGAGCGCGTGATGGAAGTCGTCGGACCAGATCGCGTCGCACCCCCAGCCGCCGGCGTCCGGCGCGCGCGCGACGCTCGGGTCGTTGCGCGCTGACTCGGCGATCACCAGCGCGTCCGGCTTGACCGCGTGCACCCGCCGGGTGAGCTCCGCGACGATGTGCTCCGGGCTGGAGTCGTGGATCGCGTGGACGGCATCGAGCCGCAGCCCGTCAACCCCGAACTCGCGCACCCACATCTCGGCGCTCTGGCAGGCCCACTCGCGAACCGGATCGCAGCCCGGGCCGTCGAAGTTCATCGCGCGGCCCCACGGGGTCTCGTGCCGGGTCGTGAAGTAGGGCCCGAAGGCCTCCATCGCCTGCACTCCGGACGCCCCGAGGTGGTTGTAGACGACGTCGAGGATCACCGCCAGCCCGGCGGCGTGCGCGGCCGTGACCAGCCGCCTCATGGACTCGGGCCCGCCGTAGCTCGACTGCGGCGCGAACGCGTAGACCCCGTCGTAGCCCCACCCGCGCTCGCCCGGGAACTCGGCGACCGGCATCAGCTCGATCGCGGATATCCCAAGCTCCGCCAGCTCCTCCAGGTGGGCGATCGCGCCGTCGAAGGTGCCCGCCTCGCTGAACGCCCCGACGTGCAGCTCGTAGATCACCAGCTGCGGGAGCGGCCGGGCCCGGAAGCCGTCCTGGAACTCGGAGGTCGCGACGATCCGCGAGGGCCCGCGCAGCCCATGCGGCTGCCAGCGCGAGCAGGGGTCGGGATGCGGGTGGCCGTCCGCCACGTACAGGTATTCGTCTCCCGGGCCGCCGGGCGCGAGCGCCTCGTAGACGCCGTGCCCGGCGTGCCGCAGCGGCACGTCGAGGCCGGCGAGCGTGAGCGTGAGCTCCCGGGCATGGGGCGCCCAGACTCGGAGCTCCACGAGCCCGTCGTCGATGGGGTGCGCCCCCAGCGGGCGCTCCCACGGATAGTCACCGGCGGCCTCACCGGGCGATCCCTGCGCGCGGGTCGCGCCCTCAGCCACGACAGCCAGGCCGGACGCCTCGCGGCGCGTGGGTCGCGCTCCGGCTCCCTGCGGCCGGGTCGGGGCCCGGCGGCGCGTGGATCCGGCCATCAGCCATCGGGCACCAGCCAGATCGCCGCCAGCGGCGGCAGCGTGACCGGAGCCGAGAACGGCTGGTCGTGCCAGGCAACGGACTCGGCCTGCACCCCGCGGTGGTTGCCGACGCCGCTGCCGCCGTAGACCTGGGAGTCGGTGTTCAGCACCTCGCGCCAGCGTCCGCCGCGCGGGAGGCCGATCCGGTAGCCCTCACGGGGAACGGGGGAGAGGTTCGCCGCGAGCACGAGCAGCCTTCGCACGGTGGCGGGCCCGGTCGCGTCGCTCTGTGTCGCGCCGGCATCGGTGTCTGCGGGGCTTGCCTTCGCGCCGGCGTGCTCGCCTGAGGCGCGTACGAACGCGATCACGTTCGAGTCGGCGTCGTTGGGCTCCAACCACCAGAACCCGTCCGGGTCGCAGTCCAGCTCGTACAGGGCAGGCTCGGACCGGTAGATCCGGTTGAGGTCACGCACGAGCGCCTGCACCCCGGCGTGCGCGGGCTCATCCCGCAGATGCCAGTGAACCGAGCCATCGTGGCTCCACTCGTCGCGCTGCGCCAGCTCGGAGCCCATGAAGAGCAGCTTCTTTCCCGGGTGCGCCCACATGTACCCGTACAGCGCGCGGAGGTTGGCGAGCTTCTGCCAGGGATCCGCGCCCGCCATCTTGGCGTAGAGCGAGCCCTTGCCGTGGACCGCCTCGTCGTGCGAGAGCGGCAGCACGAAGTTCTCCGAGTAGGCATAGATCATGCTGAATGTCAGCTCGTGGTGGTGGTGGCGCCGGTGGATCGGGTCGTGGGCGAAGTAGCCGAGCGTGTCGTGCATCCAGCCCATGTTCCACTTCAAGCCGAAGCCCAGCCCGCCCAGGTAGGTCGGCCGCGACACGCCCGGCCAGGCGGTCGACTCCTCGGCGGCCGACACGATCCCGGGCTCGCGCGCGTAGATCACCTCGTTGAGCTCGCGCAGGAACGCCACCGCCTCAAGGTCCTCGCGACCGCCGAACCGGTTCGGCACCCACTCGCCCTCGTCGCGCGAGTAGTCGAGGTACAGCATCGACGCGACCGCGTCGACACGGAGCCCGTCGGCGTGGTACTCACGCAGCCAGAACAGCGCGTTGGCGATCAGGAAGTTGCGCACCTCCCAGCGCCCGAAGTTGAACTCCAGCGTCCCCCAGTCCGGGTGCTCGCCGCGGCGCGGGTCGGCGTGCTCGTAGAGCGCCGTGCCGTCGAAGCGGATCAGCGCGAACTCGTCCCGCGGGAAGTGCGCCGGCACCCAGTCCAGGATCACGCCGATCCCTGCGGCGTGAAGCTCGTCGACCATCGCCCGCAGGTCGTCCGGAGCGCCGTGGCGGGGGTCCGGCGCGTAGTAGCCGGTGACCTGGTAGCCCCAGGAGCCGGCGAACGGGTGCGCCATCACCGGCAGCAGCTCGACGTGGGTGAACCCCATCTCGGTCACGTACGCGGCCAGCTCCCGGCCCAGCTCCCGGTAGCTGAGCGAGCGGTTGCCCTCCAGTGGGTTGAGGCGCCAGGAGCCCAGATGGACCTCGTAGATCGAGACCGGCTCGTTGAGCGGCTGGCGATCTCGCCGCGCCCGGAGGAACGCCGCGTCGCCATCGCTCCAGGCATGGCGAGGGGTGTGGACCACCGATGCGGTCTGCGGCGGGAGCTCGGCCTCCAGGGCGTACGGGTCGGCCTTCAGAGTGAGCTTGCCGGTCGCGTTCAGGATCTCGTACTTGTAGAGCGCGCCGTCGCCGACGCCGGGCACGAACAGCTCCCAGATCCCGCTTGACCCGAGCGAGCGCATCTGGTGCACGCGGCCGTCCCACAGGTTGAAGCCGCCGACCACGCTGACCGAGCGCGCCGCGGGAGCCCAGACCGCGAACGCCGTGCCGGCGACCGCGGGCGCCCCGCCCAGCTCGCGGACGTGCGCCCCGAGCCGCTCGTACAGCCGCTCGTGGCGCCCCTCGCCGATCAGGTGCAGGTCCAGCTCGCCCAGTGTCGGCTCGAACGCGTACGGGTCCCGGAGCCTGATCGTGGTGCCGTTCGGGTAGTCGACCTCCAGCTCGTAGGAGAGCGGCAGCACCGCGCCCGGAAGCTCTCCCTCAAAGATCCCCGCCGGATGGATGCGTCCCAGGGCGACGCGCGTGCCGCGGTCGGGGATCACCGCGATTGCGCCGGCTTCGGGACGCAGCGCGCGGACCGTCACGCCCGAGGGCGAGGGGTGGGCGCCGAGCACGGCGTGAGGGTTCGCGTGCTCCCTGCGCGCGAGCGCATCAAGCTCGCTGGCCGAGACCGCGGTCACGGCGACGTCCGATGCGAGCCGTCGTCGCTGCGCGTCCGGCGGATCCGGCTCGCCCGGCCGTCCCGTCCGCGGACCCGGCTCGCCCGGCCGTCCCCGTCCATCCGGCGGCTGATCGACTCCCCGCTGCTCACCCGGCCTCCAGCAGGCGCGCGATCCCGGACACCGGGATCGGCAGCCATTCGGGCCGGTGGTCCAGCTCGTAGCGCAGCTCGTAGACCGCCTTCTCAAGCTCGAATATCTCCAGCAGGTTCGCGATCGCCGCCTCGCCGGCCGGCAGCAGGGCGCGATCGATCGCGCTCAGGTAGCCCTCCAGGAACGAGCTGCGCGCGCGGGCCTCGAAGTCCCCCGGCACGCCCGCGCCGGTGGCCCGGGCGGTCGCGTCGGCGTACGCGAACGAGCGCAGCATCGAGGCGACGTCTCGCAGCGGCGAGCGCTTCTGGCGGCGCTCGTGCAGCGGTCGCGCCGGCTCTCCCTCAAAGTCGATGATCTGCCACTCGCCGTCGGCGCGGAGCGTCTGACCGAGGTGATAGTCGCCGTGGGTGCGGATCGCCCTGCCGCCCGGTCCGATGTGGCCGCGGGCGCTGATGCGCTCGCGCACGTCCTGACCGCGGCCCGCGATCGGAGCCAGCCGCTCGTCGTCGGGCAGCCGCGAGAAGATCCGCTCCACGTCCTCGTCGATCGTCGCGGTCAGCAGCGACATCGACTCGACGCTCGGCTCCTCTGGCGAGAACGCCGGGTCGCTCATGTCGGAGGCAAGGCAGTTGTGCAGCCGCGCGGTCACGGCGCCGAGATCGCCGAGCACCGTCACGAGCGCGTTCGGTCGCGAGGCGACCCAGTCCACGGCGAGCGCGAAGCCGCCCACGGCGCCCTCGACGAACCGCTGCGCGACGCCCAGCGTGCACGTGAAGGCCCGTCCCTCGTACTCGTAGAAGCCCTGCAGCGGCGGCACGTTCGCGAACCGGCGCTCGCCCAGGAAGCGCAGCAGCTCGAGCTCCGGGCTGACGCCCGGCTCCAGGCGCCGCAGCGCCTTCAGCACGGTCCGCTCGCCGAACACGATCGACGTGTGCGACTGCTCGGGTCCGGCGGGACGCACGGATGCCGAGACGGGCAGCGCCGGGCTGGTCGGCGCGCGCCTGAAGTTGAACGCCCCCTCCTCGCCCTCCAGCGTCCGCTCCGACTGGATCGCGCTCAGCAGCGCGCGCGCTGCGTCGGAGTGCTCCAGCGCGTCGACCGCGACAAGCTCGCCCGCGCCGGCCGCCCGTCCCTCGACGGCCAGCTCGGGAGCGACCAGCGCGAGCGGCACCTGGTAGAGCTCGTGGTCGCCGGAGGTGAAGCGGACGTGCAGCAGCATCAGCAGCTGCGGTGGCGAGTCGGCCAGCTGGACGCACTCCTCGACCTGGAGCGACGCGATGTGCTTGGACTTCGACGCGTACCAGCGGCGGGTCGCCAGCCATTCCGCCAGCGCCTCGTGGTCGATCCGCTCGGTCAACTCGCGCGCGCTGGGCCTCGCCGCGGTCATCCGGCCTGCTCCGGCTCCGGCTCCAGGGCGAACCAGAAGAAGCCGCGGGGAGCGAGCGTCAGCAGGTAGCTCAGCTCGCCGATCCGCGGGAAGCGGCTGCGGCCGAAGAGCTCGACGGGGTGCAGGCCGGCGTGCGCCGACAGATCCAGCTCGACCGCCTGCGCCGACCGCGCGAGGTTGTGCACGCAGAGCACCAGGTCGTCCTCGAACCGGCGCAGCACGGCGAAGATCCGCGGGTTGCTGGTCTGGATCGGCTCGTAGGTCCCGAACCCGAACACCGGGTGCTCCTTGCGCAGCGCGATGAACCTGTGCATCCAGCGCAGCAGCGAGGTCGGCGTCCGCAGCTGCGCCTCGACGTTGACCGCCTGGAAGCCGAAGACCGGGTCCATCAGCGGTGGCGCGTAGAGCTGCGCAAAGTCGGCGCGTGAGAAGCCCCCGTTGCGGTCCCCGGTCCACTGCATCGGCGTGCGGACCCCGTCGCGGTCGCCGAGGAAGATGTTGTCGCCCATCGCGATCTCGTCGCCGTAGTAGAGCACGGGCGAGCCCGGCAGCGAGAACAGGATCGCGACCATCAGCTGGATCTCGTCACGGCCGTTGTCCAGCAGCGGCGCCAGCCGCCTGCGGATCCCGAGGTTGAGCTTCATCCGCGGGTCCTTGGCGTACTCGGCGTACATGTAGTCGCGCTCCTCGTCGGTGACCATCTCGAGCGTCAGCTCGTCGTGGTTGCGCAGGAACAGCCCCCACTGGCAGCTCTCGGGGATCGGCGGCGTGCGCTCCAGGATCTCGTAGATCGGTGCCGCCTCCTCTCGCCGCACGGCCATGAACATCCGCGGCATCACCGGGAAGTGGAAGCACATCTGGCACTCGTCGCCGTCGCCGAAGTACTGGACCACGTCGGCCGGCCACTGATTGGCCTCGGCCAGCAGCACCCGGTCAGGGTAGTTGGCGTCGACCTCCTGGCGCACCCGCTTGAGGTAGGCGTGGGTCTCCGGCAGGTTCTCGCAGATCGTGCCCTCCCGCTCGTAGAGGTATGGAACGGCGTCGAGCCGGAAGCCGTCGAGGCCCATGTCAAGCCAGAACCGGAGGACATCGAGCATCGCGTCCCGGACCTCGGGGTTGTCGTAGTTGAGGTCCGGCTGGTGCGAGAAGAACCGGTGCCAGTAGTAGGCGCCGGCGACCGGGTCATAGGTCCAGTTCGACGTCTCTGTGTCGGTGAAGATGATCCGCACGTCCTGATAGCGGTCGTCGCTCTGCGACCACACGTACCAGTCGCGCTTGGGGCTGTCGGGGCTGGAGCGGCTCTCCTGAAACCACGGATGGTCGATCGACGTGTGGTTCATCACCAGGTCGGCGATCACCCGGATCCGGCGGGCGTGGGCCGCGTCGATCAGCTCCTGGACATCGTCGACGGTGCCGTAGTCCGGGTGGACCCTGGTGAAGTCGGAGATGTCGTAGCCGCCGTCGCGCAGCGGAGACTCGTAGAAGGGCAGCAGCCAGATGCAGTCGATCCCGAGCCACTGCAGGTAGTCCAGCTTCTCGATCAGGCCGCGGAAGTCCCCCGAGCCGTCCCCGTTGGAGTCGAAGAACCCGCGGATGTGGATCTCGTAGAACACGGCGCGCTTGAACCACAGCGGCTCCGCCTCGAACCACCGCGGCGCCTGCGACCCGGCGGGGATCGGGTGGCCGCCCGGCGCGCCCTGACCACCGGCGCGGGCCTCACGCGCGAGCAGGTGCGTGAGGGTCGGCGGGCCGGCGCTCACGGCTCGCCCCCCGGACCCGCCGCGGCCGCGCGGGTGGCTCGGCCGCTCATACGCGCTCCGCCTCCGTCTCGTCCACGGCCAGCACGTGCGCCTGGCGCACGCCGGGCTCCAGCTCGACGTAGTTGCCTCCGGTCTGCCACTGCCACCGCTCGCCCGTCAGCAGGTCCCGGACCGGGAACTGCGCCGGCAGTCCCAGCGCTGGCGGGATCGTGACCAGGCCGCGCTGCATGCGGTGCGGATCCAGGTTGACCGCGCAGATGACGCTGTCCGCGCCGTCGCGCTTGGCGTAGGCGATCAGCTCATCGTTGGCCGCTTCCAGGAAGAACACGTTCTCCAGCCGCCGGAGCGCCGGGTGCGCGCGCCGCGCCGCGTTCAGCTGCGCCGCCATGGCGAGCAGCGGACCGTCGAGCGCGCGGTCGTGGCGCTCGTACTTCTCGGAGTGCAGGTACTCCTCGGACCCCGGCGCGACGGGCACGTTCTCGCAGTGCTCGAACCCCGAGTAGATCCCGTAGCTGGGGCTCAGCGTCGCAGCCAGCACGAGCCTGGCCTCGAATGCGGGCCGCCCTCCGAGCTGCAGGTACTCGTGCAGGATGTCGGGCGTGTTGGCGAAGAAGTTGGGGCGCAGGTACTCCTGCTCGCCGGCCGTCGCCAGCTCGGTCACGTACTCGGTCAGCTCCGCGCGCGAGTTCTTCCAGGTGAAGTACGTGTAGGACTGGCTGAAGCCGAGCTTTGCGAGGTGCTGCATGAGCGACCGGCGGGTGAAGGCCTCGGCGAGGAAGATCACGTCGCGGTCTCGGGCGTGCACCTCGTCGATCAGCCAGCTCCAGAACGCGAACGGCTTGGTGTGCGGGTTGTCGACCCGGAACACCCGCACGCCCAGGTCGACCCAGTGCAGCACCACGTCAAGCAGCGCCTGCCAGAGCGACCGCCAGGCGGGCGAGTCCCAGTTGACGTTGTAGATGTCCTGGTAGCGCTTGGGCGGGTTCTCGGCGTACTTGAGCGTCCCATCCGGGCGGCGGTGGAACCACTCGGGGTGCTCGGTCAGCCACGGATGGTCGGCCGAGCACTGGATCGCCAGGTCCAGCGCGATGTCCATCCCCAGCTCCGCCGCCGAGCTCGTCAGCGCCCGCATGTCCTCGGCGGTGCCGAGCCCGGTGTGGATCGCGTCGTGGCCGCCGGTCTCGTCGCCGATCGCCCACGGTGACCCGGGATCTCCGGGGGCGGCGACCAGCGCGTTGTCACGGCCCTTTCGATTGGTGTGGCCGATCGGGTGGATCGGGGTCAGGTAGACGACGTCGAATCCCAGCTCCGCGAGGCGCGGCAGCTGCGCGGTGACCCCCGGCAGCCCTCCCCACGAGCGGGGGAACAGCTCATACCAGGCTCCGAACCGCGCCCGCAACCGGTCTACCTCGATCGTCAGCGGTCGCTCGATGCAGACGAGGTCGCGCCGCTCGGCGAACCGCTCCATCGCCGCCGCCAGCTCGTCGCCGAGCGCGACGTCGTGCTTGGCGCTCTCGGGGACGGCGGGATCGGAGAGCTCGCGGAGCGCGTGATCGATCAGCGCCAGCGCGCCGCCGGGCGTCTGCGCCCCGTCCCCGCGGCTCGCGTCGCCGTCCGGCTCTGCGCCCAGGCGCTCGCGTGCGCGTCCTGCGGCGGCCTCCAGGTGCAGCATGCCCTCCGAGAGCTCCCCCGCGAGGTCGTGCTGACCCGCCGCGAGCTTGCGCGCCAGCTCGTCGCGCCAGGTGCCGAACGAGTCCGTCCACGCCTCGATCGTGTACTGCCAGGGTCCGGGGCGGTCGACCTCGATCTCGCCCTCCCAGCGCACGCCGCCGGACTCCTCGTCGGCTGCCCGAAGCGGCGTCTGGCGCCAATGCCGCTCGCCCGGGCCGCGCCAGCGGACGACGGCGCGGATCAGGTCGTGCCCGTCGCGGAACACGTCGGCGGCCACGCGCACCCGATCGCCGGCGCAGCGCTTCGCCGGGTAGCGCCCGCCGTCGACCGCGGGCGACGGGCGCTGGATGACGATCCGGCGCGGCGGGCCGGCGTGAGCGGGCGCGCGGATCTCGACCGTGGCGTCGGGGGAGGCTGTGGAGCTCACTGCGTTGAAGTTATCCGGCGCGCCGCTCGCAGGTAATGACCCGACCGACGATACGCTCGCGCCAAGCGGATGCCGCAAGTCCCGCCACGACACCCGCCGATGTCCGCCGCGCGCTCGGGCGCGGCCGTCGGCCCGTCCGCGGCAGGCGGTCAGGGGGCTGCGGGCGGCTCGGGCGCGGCCGTCGGCCCGTCCGCGGCAGGCGGTCAGGGCAGGTCGGCTGGCGTCCAGCTGCATGTCACCTCGCTGCCCGGCGGTCGCCTGGGCGCGGAGGCTCACCGGTTCGTCGAGTGGCTCGCGGCTGCAGGCCAGTCCTGGTGGCAGGTGCTGCCGCTGCACCCGCCGGACCGTCATCGCTCCCCGTACCGGCCCTCGTCGGCGTTCGCGGCCTGGCGCGGCCTGCTGGAGGGGCCGCGGGCGCCGGTGACCGCATCGGAGATCGCCTCCTTCCGCGAGCGCCAGCGGTTCTGGATCGACGACTGGGAGCGGTTCGCGGGTCGTGGCGCCGTCGCCGACCAGGTGCGCTTCGAGCGCGAGTGGCAGAGGCTGCGCGAGCACGCCGCCGCCTGCGGCGTGCGGATCCTCGGCGACGTGGCCATCTACGTGGCGCGGGGCAGCTGCGATCACGTTGCGCACCCGGAGCTCTTTCGCTCGGGAGCGGTCGCGGGCGCCCCGCCCGACGCGTACTCGAGCACCGGCCAGCGGTGGGGGAACCCTCTGTACGACTGGCCCGCCCTGCGCCGCACCGGCTACCGATGGTGGGTGGAGCGGATGCGCCGCACGCTGGAGCTCTTCGACCTCGCCCGCCTGGATCACTTCCGCGGCTTCGTCGCCTACTGGGCGGTGCCTGAGCGGGCGCGGACGGCGGTCTCCGGCTCCTGGCGCCGCGGGCCGGGGATCGCGCTGTTCCGAGCGCTGGAGCGCGGGCTGGCGGACCGCGCGGCCACGGGCGGCGGCGCTCCTCCGGCGGCTGCCATGGGCGGCGGCGCTCCTCCGGCGGCTGCCACGCTGCTGCCGCTGATCGCCGAGGACCTGGGCGTGATCACGCCGGCGGTGGAGCGGCTGCGCGACGAGCTCGGGCTGCCCGGGATGGTGGTGCTGCAGTTCGGGTTCGATCCCGGCGATCCCGCCAGCCCCCACCGGCCCGCCAACCACCTGCCCAACCGAGTGGTCTACACCGGCACCCACGACCAGGACACGGTCCGGGCCTGGCTGGGGTCGCTGGACGTGCCCAGCAGGGCGCTGCTCGACTCCGAGCTGGCGGCCAGGGGCCTCGTCGACCGCCGGCTGCCGTGGTGGTCGGTGATCCGCCTCGCGCTCTCATCGCCGGCGACGATCGCGATCGTCCAGGCCCAGGATCTGCTCGGGCTCGGCAGCGGGGCGCGCATGAACGTCCCCGGCCGGACCGGGACCGCCTGGCGGTGGCAGCTGGCGCCGGGGGCGCTGACGCCGGCGCTCGCGCGGCGGCTGCGAGAGGCGACCGAGGAGGCCGGGCGGCTCGCGGGTGCAGGCTCCCGCGGGGCACGGGACGCCGGCCGCTGATTCAGCTCCCCGGTCCGGGCCGCCGATCCGCGCCGATCGCGACGGCGCCCGCGCGCAGCTGCCTGAGCGCGGCGGCGGCGCGCAGCCGCGCGCTGCGGTGGACGTAGGTCCAGTCGCCGCGCAGCCTCCCCCAGCGCGTCGCGCGCCACTCGATCAGGGACGCCGGCGACGCGCGCGGCGGCAGCCCGTCGGCGGCGAGCACGGCCAGCGCCCGCTCCGCGATCGCGATCTGGCCGAACGCCGTCGGGTGGACGCGATCCGCCATCACGTGGTTGCGGGCTCCGAAGTCGCCCAGCTCCACGACGAGCGATCCGGTGGCGGCCGCGGCGGCCCGCACGGCCGCGTTCATCTCGGCCACCGCGACGCCGGCCGGCGGCAGCCCCAGCGCCAGCGGCGCGGTCAACGCCAGCGCGCGGTCGCAGAGCCCCCGCACGAGCGCCAGGGCCCGCCGCAGGTCGGCGGCGTAGGCCGCCGGGTCCCACTCCGGCCCGCGCACGTCGTTGACGCCGACGTACAGGCAGCCGACGTCATATCGCGCCCCCGGGCTCGCACGGATGCGCTCGAAGGACGGGATCTGGCTGTCCAGGACGTCGCGGGCCCGCGCGCCGTCGGCCGCCCAGCAGCTGTATGGCAGCCCGAGGCCGCGAGCGGTCCACAGCGCCCACGAATGCAGCGCCACGCCCCACTGCAGCTCGCCGCCGCCGTTGGTGATCGAGTCGCCGAACGCGAGCACCCCGAGACGGGGCGTGCGATCATCGCCTGGCGGCGGGCTTGTGGCGGCTGACATCACGGTTCACGGTACGCCAAGCGCCGCCGGATGGATCGGATGTACATAATCGGGAGAGCCTTGTTCGAACACGGCATCAAAATGCACGACGGCCAGGGGGACATGGAGCGCGCGGCGGGGGAGCTGGCCGAGCGGCTTCCGGCTGCGCTGGCTCCGCTCGCCCGCCTGGCCTACAACTACCGCTGGTCCTGGGCTCCCGGCGGTCACGAGCTGTTCAGCTCGGTGGACCCGGAGCGCTTCGCGATGTGCGGCTCAAACCCGGTGCGCCTCCTGCTCGAGGCCCCGGCGAGATCGCTGCATCGCGCCGCCGCTGACGAGCGGCTGGTCGCCGCCGCGGGCGCGCTGGAGCAGGCGGTCGCCGACGACCTGGCCCGCCCGCCCGCCGGGCCGCTGTCGGATCCGACGCGCCCGGTCGCGTTCCTCTGCGCCGAGTACGGCGTGCACGTCTCGCTGCCGGTCTACTCCGGGGGGCTCGGGGCGCTCGCGGGGGACCTGCTCAAGGAGGCGTCCGATCGCGCGGTCCCGCTCGTGGCCGCCGGGCTGATGTACAACAAGGGCTACTTCCGCCAGCGGATCGACGCCTCCGGCTGGCAGCACGAGTACTGGCTCGACACCGATCCTGACCTGCTCCCGGCCGTGCTCGTGACCGGCGCGAGTGGGGATCCGCTGACGATCTCGGTCCCGATCGGCGAGCGTGAGGTCGCGGCTCGGATCTGGCGCGTGCAGGTCGGGCGCGTGCCGCTGTTCCTTCTGGACACGCGCTGTCCGGAGAACTCCCCGATGGATGCGTGGATCACGGGCCGCCTGTACGACGGCGATCCGCAGACGCGCCTCGCGCAGTACGCGCTGCTGGGCGTCGGCGGGGTGAGGGCGCTGCGCGCGGTCGGCTACGAGCCCGCGGTGATCCACCTCAACGAGGGCCATGCGGCGCTGGCGCCGCTGGAGCTCGCCCGCGACGGCCGTGACAACGACGAACGGCGCTCGTTGCAGGCGGCGCTCGCGCGCCCTCACGCGGACGGAGAGGAGCCCGGGTGGCAGCCCGAGCGGCGCTCGCTTCACGCGGCGCTCAAGCGGGCGCGGGAGCGGACCGTGTTCACGACCCACACGCCGGTTCCGGCGGGCAACGACGTCTACCCGGCGCACGAGGTCCAGGCGGCGCTGGGCTGGCTCGCGGCGCAGCTCGGCGGCAGCGTGGAGGAGCTGATCTCGCTCGGGCACGACGAGGGCGCTGACGACGCCGCTCCGTTCGGCGTCACCCAGGCGGCGCTGCGCATGAGCCGCGCCTCCAACGGGGTGAGCCGCCGCCACGGGGAGGTTGCGCGCGAGATGTGGGCCTCGCTGTGGCCTGGCCTGGAGCCCGATGAGGTTCCGATCGGGCACGTCACGAACGGGGTGCACGTGCCCACGTGGATCGGTCCCGCGATGCGCGAGCTGCTCGACGCTCGCCTGCCGGCGGGCTGGATCGAGCGCGCCGACGACCCCTCGGTCTGGGAGGCAGCCGACGAGATCCCGGGCGAGGAGCTGTGGCGTGCGCGGTGCGCACAGCGCGCGCAGCTCGTGGAGCTGGTGCAGCGGCGCAGCGTCGCCGACCGGCTCCAGCGCGGCGACGTGCCTGGATACGTGAGCGCGGCCGCGCGCTCCTTCGATCCCGATGCGCTCACGCTCGGGTTCGCTCGCCGGGTCGCGACCTACAAGCGGCTCGAGCTGCTCACCCGGGACCCTGAGTGGACGCTCGCGCTGCTCGGCGGCGAGCGGCCGGTCCAGGTCGTGCTCGCGGGCAAGGCGCACCCGCGCGACGAGGAGGCCAAGCGCTCGCTGCAGTCGATCTTCGGCCTCAAGGGCGCGCGTGAGATAGGCGAGCGGGTCGTGTTCCTGGACGACTACGACCTCGCGACGGGGGCGGCCCTCGTACGCGGCTGCGACGTGTGGCTGAACCTGCCGCGGCCGCCGCTGGAGGCGAGCGGCACGAGCGGGATGAAGTCCGTCTTCAACGGCGGCCTGCAGCTCAGCGTGCTGGATGGCTGGTGGGCCGAGGGATATGACCCTGGCAACGGCTGGGCGATCTCAGGCGAGGTCGACCACGACCACGACGCGCAGGACGAGCGCGACATCTCCGCCTTCCACCGCCTGCTGTCGGAAGAGGTGCTGCCGGCCTTCTACGAGCGTGACGAGGCGGGGCTGCCGCAGCGCTGGCTGGCGATGGTCCGCGCGTCGCTCCGCACGCTCGGGCCGCGCTTCTGCGCGACGCGGATGCTGCACGAGTACCTGGACGGCCCCTGGAGCGGCTGAGCGGGGTCGCGAGGGAGGGGGCTACCGGATCACGGGGCGGGGTCGAGGCGGCGACGGTAGGGCGACTGCGGCATGCAGCGTCGGGTAGCATCGCCCGCCGGTCGGCCGGACCAACTGAGAAGGGAGATTCACATGACGGCAGGGCGCATCCGGCCCCTGGCAACCGTGACCGCGATCGGCGCAGCCGCGTGCGCGCTGGGCGCTGGGCCTGTACCCGCATGGGCGAAGGCCAATCACCACTACCTTCCGGCGACACACGGCAAGATCACCGTCTGTCACAAGACGCTGTTCAAGGTCGGCGGGCGGCTTCCGGTGCGGGTCGACATCGCAGCTCAGAAGGGCAAGCATCCCGGGAAGGCTCTGCTCAGCTGCGCGAACGCGCAGAGTGTGGCGGTCAAGGGCGAGCGCTACTACCACAAGTATCCATTCGGCCTCGGCAAGAAGGTCAAGGTCGGTAAGGCCACCTACATGATGGGCGTGGCGGCGATGGCCGCGTTTGACGGCAAGCCGCTGAGCGGCCCGCTGTACGGCTGGACCGGCGGCGGGGTCGTGATCTACCTGATCAATCCCACCGGCTGAGGGCCTGTGAGGGCTCGGCGGTTCCCTGCCGAGCCCTCACACGATCGCCGTGCGGTCCCCTGCCCCAACCCTCACACGATGTGGATCGGGATCGCGTGCAGCGCGTTGCCGATCCTGACGCCGAGCTGCCACATGCGGTAGCGGCTCATCGCGCCGGTGAGGGTGACACCCTCGGCCCACCTGTTCCGGCCGGCGGCGTGGAACGCGTTGTCGATCCCGGCCGGCGGCTGGCGTCCGGGGGAGGCGTCCCAGTAGCGCGGTTGCACCCGGGCGTCGTGGACGACGATCGTGTACGCGTGCCCGAGCCTGACCTGGAAGGCGCCGTCGCGGTAGGCGACGCCCTGGAGGTAGATGCCGAGGACCCGGTAGCTGCCGGTGATCCGACGGCTGGTGCCGGCCCTGCTGATGGCCGTGGCGGTGTAGCGGACGGTCGTGATCTCGAGCCCGCCGCGGCCATGGCTCCGTCGCAGGAGCAGGCGGCACCGGGCCACGCCGGAGAGCCTGTCGCGAGCAGCGCATCGGATCCGAGGTGAGACCCCGTCGTAGCCGTGGCCGTTCCGGACGCCGAGCACGCGGACGGACGGCCTCGTCCGGTCCAGGTCGATCCCGGTGATCGCGGCCGTCGCGGCGCCGCCGTTGGCGGCCGTGATCGTGCGCGTGACCGATTGCGCGGCACCGCTGCGCGTCAGCGTTACCGACGAGGGGCAGGGCGTGGTCAGCGGGGCGCCCTGGGTGGCGCACGTGAACGTGATCGTGACCGGTGTGCGGTACCAGCCATACCGGCTCCTGCGACCTGAGATCGTGTAGCTGATCGTCGGGTCGCTGCGGCTGGTCGAGGCCGACGAGCCGGTGAAGTCGGCGTCGCCGGAGTAGACCGCCGAGACGGCGCGTGTCGCGCCCGCCGGAACGTTGTATGCGAGCGTCGCGGTTGCACTCGCCAGGGAGGCGGTGCCGACGCTGCGCCCGTCGACCATGAACGTGACGGTCCCGCCCGGCGTGCCCGCCCCGGGTGCGACCGCGCTCACGCCGGCTGTGATCGCACCGGCGGAGACCGACACCGACGTGGCGGTGGCCGCCTGCGAGACGATCAGGCCGGCCGTGTCCTGCTGCACCGATGCGGCCGGCGGCGCGACCGCGTAGACCGTCTGGTCCTGGGGCGTGAACACGGCGCCGATCCGGTGCGCGCCCGGGGCCAGCGCGCCGCCTGAGCCCGACGTGAGCGCCGGGCTCGTGGCCCTGCCGCCGGCCACGGTGACGGGGCCGCCCAGGTTCGAGCCGTCGAGCGTGAACTGCACCGTCCCGGCCGGCGCGCTGCCATCGGCCTCGCTGACCGTCGCGGTCGCCGCCGCTCCCTGCCCGAACACCGTGGCCGCCGGCGCCGAGACCGTGACCGTCGAGGCGATCGGCGTGATCGTGACCGTCTGCGAAACGGTCACCGCCGCCGCGTAGTTGCCGTCAGCACTCCCGGCCTGGTTGGCGTCGATCACACACGTCCCGATGTGCGCGTAGGAGACGGTCCCGGCCCCCGGTCCGGTCTGTGTCACCGCGCACGCGTCGGCCGGGGAGGTCCCGGCCTTGTCGACGCTGAAGCTCACCGGCTGCCCCGAGCCGCCGCCGGTCGCCGACATGGCCGCGGAGGTCAGCGCGGTCGCCTGCGAGGTCAGCGGAGTGAACGTGATCGACTGCACGATCGGCGTAACGGTCAGCGTCACGGCGTTGCTGGTGACCGACCCCGATGAGTTCGTGAACACGGCCTGGTACTCGGTCCCGGACTCGGCGACGTTCACGCTGGTCAGGGTCAGCGTGTTGGAGTTCGCGCCGGCAACGTTCTGCCACGTCTTGCCTCCGTCGCTGCTTGACTGCCACTGGACGGTCGGCACGGGGTATCCGGTCGCGCCGGCTGTGAAGGTCGCGTTCGACAGCGCGGTCACAGCTGCATCGTGCGGCTGGGTTGTCACCGAGAGCGGGCCTTCGTATTGTGCGTAGAGCGTCTCGCTGACCGGCCCGGACCCCAGCGGCAGGCTCAGCGTTTCCCCGTCGCCGATGTTCGTCCCGCCTGACGCGGCCGTGTACCAGCCGTTGAAGGCCGTCGCGCCCGACGGCAGCGCAGGCGCGCCCGGCAGCGACTGCCCGGACGCCGTCACCGTCGGCGCGTACACGTGCTCGGTTGCCGGCGCCGATCCTGAGCCGCCGTTGACGTCGAACGACAGCGCGTAGTTGTTGGGCGCCACCAGCAGCGTGCCGGTGCCGTTTCCGTCCCCGTTGCCGGCGACGGTGCCGGTGTCGAGGATCGCCCCGGCGCCGGAGTTGTCAAGCGTCCCACCCCCGTTCAGCGTCCCCGCAAGCGCCAGCGTGCCGGTGTTGTACGCCGTCACACCGGACGGCACCGTCAGCGTAGCGCCGGATGGGATCGTCAGCGTCCCCGCGTTTGACAGCGAGCCGAACCCGCCGCTCCCCGTCTTGCCGGGGGCGCCGCCGATCGCGCTGGTGCCACCGGCGGCCGCCGACAGCTTGCCCGGAGCGACGATCGAGACCGCGGCGCCGGCTCCACCGGAACCGGTGTAGCCGTAGCCGCCGCCGACCGCCACGCCACCCCCGTCAGCCGCGGTGGTCACGCTGCCCCCCTTGACGGTGAGGCTGCCCCCCGGGCCACCGTTGACGTCGCCGAGCGCGCCGCCGATCCCCGGGGCCCCGTCATTCCCGCTCGCGGTGACGTTCCCGCCCGTGATCGTGACGGTCGCGCCGGCGCCGGCGACCGTGCCGCCGCCGCCGTTCGCGCCGCCGCCGATCCCAGCTCCTCCAGCCCCGCCGGTCGCGGTGACGGTGCCGCCGTTGATCGTGACGGCCCCGCCGTCCCCGCCGATGTCGTTGCCGAAGCCGCCGCCAATCCCGGCGCCTCCATT
>JAJZWB010000170.1 GCA_021846845.1 Actinomycetes bacterium
CTCCCCCTGGCCGCTGAGACACCCGCGTCCGAGCGCCCTGCGGCTCGAGGCGTCCGTGCCGCTGAGCACCGGGCAGCGGGCGCTGGACCTGCTGCTGCCGGTCGCCAAGGGCTCGACCGCCGCGGTCCCCGGGGGGTTCGGAACCGGCAAGACGGTGCTGCTGCAGCAGGTCGCCAAGTGGTGCGACGCTGACGTGATCGTCTACGTCAGCTGCGGCGAGCGCGGAAACGAGCTCGCCGACCTGCTGGAGGAGGTCTCCGGCCTTCAGGACCCGCGCACCGGCCACGCGCTGCTGGACCGCACGGTGCTGATCGCCAACGCGTCGGACATGCCGCTGATGGCGCGGGGGATCAGCGTCCACGCCGGTGCGACGGTCGCCGAGTTCTATCGGGACATGGGCCACGACGTGCTCGTGATCGCCGACTCCACCTCCCGCTGGGCCGAGGCGCTCCGCGAGATGGGCTCCCGGACTGGAGAGCTCCCGGCCGAGGAGGGCTATCCGTCGAGCCTGGCGCCGATGCTGGCCGCGTTCTACGAGCGCGCCGGCCGAGTTCGGACGCTGGCAGGAGGGGTCGGGTCGGTGACGATCCTGGGCGCGGTCTCGCCGCCCGGCGGCGACATGGCGGAGCCGGTCACGGCGCACACCGGCCGGTTCGTGCGAGCCGTCTGGTCCCTGGACCGGGATCTGGCCTACGCGCGCCACTACCCGGCGGTCAGCTGGACCGCGTCCTCGTCACGCGACGTCTCGCCGGTGGCGGGCTGGCACGAGCGGGCGGGCGACCCCGATTGGGCCGAGCGTCGCGCGCGGGCCATCTCACTGCTGGCGGAGGCCGACCGCGTGCAGGCGGTGGCGGAGCTCGTCGGCGCCACGTCGCTGCCCGACCGCGAGCGGATCGTGGCGCTCACAGGTCGGCTCCTGCGCGAGGGGGTGCTCCAGCAGAGCGCGCTGAGCGACAACGACGCCTGGTGCGCCCCGGCAAAGCAGGACGCGCTGCTTGCGATGGTGCTGTCGTTGCACGAGCGCGCGATCGAGCTGCTCGGCCGCGGCTTATCGGCGTCGCGGATCGAGGAGCTGGACCTCTCCGAAGCCGTGCGCGCGCGGGATCGACTCGGACCGGCGGACGCCGCGGGCGTCGAGGCGGTCCGCGACGGGCTCCTGGCCGGGCTGGACGCGCTCGCATGAGGGCACCGCTCGAGCACACCCGGATCGACTCGGTCCGCGGTCCGCTGGTCGTTGTCGGGGACGCTCAAGGGGTCGCCTTCGACGAGCTCGCGAGGGTGACCCTGGCCTCTGGGGAGGTGCGCCACGGCGTCGTGATCGACGCCGATCGCGACCTGGCGGTCGTGGAGGTCTTCGAGGGGACCGAGGGGATCGGCCTGGACGGGGTTCGGGTCGCCTTCTCCGGCTCGCCGATGCGGGTGCCCGTCGGCGAGGATTGGCTGGGCCGCGTCTGCAATGGCCGTGGAGAGCCGCTTGACGGGGGGCCTCCGGTGCTCGGCGACGAGCGGCGCGAGGTGGCGGGCAGCCCGATCAACCCGACGATGCGCGTCACGCCGAGGGACCCGGTGCTGACGGGGGTGTCGGCGATCGACGCGCTCGCCACCCTTGTGCGCGGCCAGAAGCTTCCCGTGTTCTCGGTCGGCGGCCTGCCGCACCTGGAGCTCGCGGCACAGGTCGCGGCCCAGGCACGAGCCGGCGACGAGCCCTTCGCCGTCGTGTTCGCCGCCGTCGGGATCACCCATGCCGACGCCGCCGAGGTCGGCGCGGCGCTCGCCGACCGCAGCGCGCGGGGCGATCTGGTGGTGCTGCTGAACACCGCCGACGACCCGCTGATCGAGCGCCTTGTCACCCCGCAGATCGCGCTGACTGTGGCGGAGCACCTCGCGTTCGACGGCGGTCGCCACGTCCTCGTCGTGATGGCCGACCTGACCAGCTACTGCGAGGCGCTGCGGGAGGTGTCATCGGCCCGCGCGGAGCTTCCGTCTCGACGGGGCTACCCGGGCCACCTGTACAGCGATCTGGCAGCGCTGCTCGAGCGCGCGGGGAGGATCAGGGGGCGAGCCGGCTCGGTCACCCAGCTGCCCGTGCTGACGATGCCCGCGGGGGACATCAGCCACCCGGTGCCCGACACGACCGGCTACATCACCGAGGGGCAGCTGGTGCTCTCCCCTGAGCTGCACGCTCGGGGCATCTACCCGCCGTTGGACGCGCTCTCCTCGCTGTCGCGGATGATGCGCCTGGGAGTCGGTCCCGGGCGCACGTGCGCCGATCACCTCGAGCTCGCCTCGCAGCTGTACGCGCTCGCCGCGCAGGCACGGCGCGCCCGCGAGCTGGCGGAGGTCCTGGGGGAGGACGCGCTCTCGCCGGCCGAGCGCCGCCGGCTCGACTTCGAGCAGGCGATGCTCGCCGAGCTGCTCGCCCAGCGACCGGACGAGGACCGCCCTCTGGATGAGACGCTCGAGCGGGCGTGGCGGTCGATCTCGCTGCTCGCGCCTCAGGAGCTGACGATGCTCTCCCGGGCGGCGCTGGAGGCTCATCATCCAGGGGCGGCGCCGTGAGGGTCGAGCATCCGCCCGGCCGGGCGGGGCGCCCGTGGCTGGTGCACCGCCTGCAGATCGCTCGCCGGGGAGCGGCGCTGCTGGACGAGAAGCACCGGGCGCTGACACGGGAGCGCAACCGCCTGCGGCCGCTGGTCGACGCCGCCAGGGAGCGCTGGGAGCTTGCCGCGCGTGAGGCCGACCGCCTGCTGGCGATCGCCGAGGCGCTCGGAGGTCGGCGCCAGGTCGAGGTCCTCCGTGCGGCGGCGTCTCCGCCCGCCGACGTGCGGGTGAGCTGGCGGACCGTGCTCGGCGTCAGGTGCCCCGTCGAGGCCCGGGTCCTGACGTGCCCCGAGCCGGAGCGCTCGGCGCTGATCGGCGCCGCGGCGCTGATCGGCGCCGCGCGGGCACATCGAGCGGCGCTTCGCGTCGCCGTCGAGCTGGCCGGCCTGGAGTGCGCGCTGAGGCGGATCGAGCATGAGCTTCGTCTCACGGCCGTGCGGCGCAACGCGATCGAGCGACGCTGGATACCGGCGCACGAGCGGGCGCTGGCGGAGCTGGAGCTGATGCTGGAGGAGCTCGAGCGTGAGGACGGCGCCCGCGTTCGGCGGCTGACGGGAGGACGACCGGGACCGCCCGTCCGCTCCGTGGGGCGTCCAGCCGCGGTCCTGCGGGAACCTACGGAGGGCGGCCGCGGGTACGGGCCGGATGCCGACGCGCGGCGATCCGGCGAGGATCGGCGCATCTGAGGACCCGATGCCCAGTGGCCGGCACAAGATCTTTCTCGGGATGGCGGTGGGAGTCGGCAAGACCTATCGCATGCTCCAGGAGGGTCACTCGGTCGCCGCCGAGGGCAGGGACGTCGCGATCGGCCTGCTGGAGACCCACGGCCGCCCGGACACGGCCGCGATGGCCGCGGGCCTCGAGCTGATCCCGCGCCGAAGCGTCGCCGTCAGGGGCATCCTGCTCGGGGAGATGGACCTGCCGGGCATCCTTGCCCGCGCGCCGGAGATCTGCCTGATCGACGAGATCGCGCACACCAACCCGCCGGGGCTCGAGCACCACAAGCGCTACGAGGACGTCGAGGATCTCCTCGCGGCCGGCGTCACGGTCTTCTCGACCGTCAACGTCCAGCATCTGGAGAGCGTCAGCGCGCGGATCGCCCAGAGCACGGGGATCGTGATCGGCGAGACGATGCCCGACGGGATCGTGGACGACGCTGACGAGGTGGTCGTGGTCGACCTCACCCCCGAGGCCCTTCGCGAGCGGATCGTGGAGGGCAAGGTGTTCCCGGCCGGCAGCGTCCCGCTCGCCCTGCGGCGCTTCTTCACCAAGGAGAACCTGGACGTGCTGCGCGAGATCGCGCTGATGCAGGTGGTCGAGGAGGTCGAGGCGCACCGGCTCGCCGCCGAGGTGCTCGGCCACGAGGACCGCCTGATCTCCAGCGTCGCGCCCGAGCGCGAGCATCGGTTCCTTGGGCTGGTCAGGCCCGACCCGAGCGCCAACCGGATCGTCCGCCGCGCCTGGGAGATGAGCGAGCGGCTGGGGGGCGGGCTGGACCTGCTCTGCGTGGCCCCCGCATCCCGTGACCACGACCCGGACATGGACCGAAGGATCGACGACCTGCGTCGCCTCGCTGCCGTGTTCGGCACCCGGCTGATCGTCGAGCGTGACGGCGACGTCGCGGCGGCGGCGCTGCGGACCGCCGAGCGACTCGGCACCACCCACATCGTGATGGGCATCCCGCACGCGCGCGGGCGGCTCCCGCTGATGCGCCGATCGCTTGTCGACAGGATCGTGGCGCGGGCGCCGACGCTCCAGGTCGCGCTGGTCGGCGACCCCCGGCCGGCGCCGCCTGCCGGCCGCCAGAGGCGCGGGTGAGAAGCGCCGGCGCCCCCCGGGCTGCTGCGGCGGCTGTCGGGCGCCCCGGGGACGGATCGCGGGCCGGCGCGGAAGCGGACCGGGCCGGCGCCGGGTCGAGGCCGGCGCGGAAGCGGACCGGGCCGGCGCCGGGTTGAGGCCGGCGCGGAAGCGGACCGGGCCGGCGCCGGGTTGAGGCCGGCGCCGGCCAGGCGGGTCCGCTCACACTCGCCGGCGCGGCCGAGATTCGCGTGGGGGCATGCGGTCTCGGCCGCGCGGCGAGGAGGTCAGCGAGGCCGAGGTCCGTGTTGGGGCGGACCCCGGTCGCGCTGGGTTTACGTCGGCGGTGGCGCTATCCCGGTCGATGGCCGGCGCCGACGCAGCTGTCGGATGAGGGTGGCTCTCAGAGCGAGGTGATGGTCCCGCGCATGTAGCCGTCGTGGCTCATCGAGTATGGATCACACAGCATCTTGCAGTGCCAGGTGAACACGCCGGGCTTGCGGACCAGCAGCGTGTAGGTGTGCGTGCCCGGGTGGACCAGGATGTTCACGCCGGCCGCCGGCGAGGTGATGCTGTGGTCGACGTTGTCGGTGTTGTGGATCACGAGCTTGATCGGCTGCCCGGCGTGCACGACGAAGTTGGTGACGCTGTAGGCGTCGTGCAGCTGGCCGTCGGCCCCGGGCTTGATGCCGGGCGATACGGTCAGGTAGACGACCGGGGAGACCTGGGTCGTCGACGCCGCCAGCTGAATCTTGTTCACGATCTTGGGAGAGGGGCGCTGCGCCCCGGAGATGAGCGCGACGTCGGCGCCGATCAGCGCCAGGACGACCGCGAAGGTCCCCAGCAGGATGGTCGTGATGGTCGGTAGACGGCGGGGCTTTGATGTCGAGTCGGTGTCGGTCATGAGCATCTCCTGTGAGCGGTCCGGTCCCATGCCCATTAGATTGGCACCGGGCCCCGAACCCGCTTGCGTGGTGGGCTCGACGAGACTCGCGGGTTTCTACGGATGTTTGCCCCGCAGCGGGCGGCCACCGTTGGAGCAAGTGTGGAAAGGCGCTAGCGAGACCCCGTTCGCGACCTGCTCGGAGAGGCCGGAGCCGTCCCGCTCGGCGGCGGTCGCGACCGGCGCGTGCGCGGCGATCGGACTGGACCGCAGGGGGGCGCCGTGAGCCGTGTCGTGGTGCTCGGAGCGGGCATCGCCGGCCATACCGCCGCGACGTTCGCGCGCAGCTGGCTCGGGCGCCACGACAGCGTCACGGTCGTCTCGCCGAGGCCCGACTACAACTGGGTGCCTTCCAACATCTGGGTGGGGGTGGGTCTGCTGAGGCCCGCTCAGGTCACGTTCCCGCTCGCGCCGGTCTACGAGCGTGCCGGGATCGAGTTCGTGCAGGCGGCCGCGCGTGAGATCCACCCGGAGGGCGAGGGCGGGGACCCGTCTCCGTTCGTGACCGTGGAGCGCGCCGACGGCGTGCGCTCCAAGGTGCGATACGACTTCCTGATCAACGCCACCGGACCCGCGCTGCGGTTCGACCGGACGGAGGGGCTCGGGCCTGAGGGCGGCAACAGCCACTCGGTCTGCCTCCCTCAGCATGCGGCGCAGGCGGCGGCGGCGTTGCACGAGGAGGTCGAGCGGATGCGCC
>JAJZWB010000171.1 GCA_021846845.1 Actinomycetes bacterium
TCGCGCGCGATTTCGAGGCCGACGTTCCATCGGTGACGGCAGCCGTCCAGTTCGTCGGCGGCTGGTACGACATCCTGCTGCCCTGGATGCTGGCCGACTTCGAGGCCCTGCGGCGCGCGGGCCGAAGCCCGCAGCTGATCATCGGGCCGTGGGCGCACACGTCGCCGGGCCTGCTGGCGGCCGGCGTGCGGGAGGGGCTCGGATGGCTGCGCGCGCATCTGCTCGGCGACCTGCGGATGCTCCATCCGGCCGCGGTGCGGCTGATGGTCACCGGTGAGCGGGCCGGAGGCGGCTGGCGCGTCCTGGAACGCTGGCCGCCGGCGTGCGGCCGGCTGGCGCTGTACGCGGCCGCCGGCGGTCGTCTGTCGCCCATGCGGGCGGACGGCGCGGACGCTGCGGACCCGGACGGGGCCGGCTGGCATGACTCCTATCGCTACGACCCGGCCGACCCGACCCCATCTCTCGGCGGGCCGGTGCTGCTGTCACGAGCCCCCGTGGTCGACAACGCGCCGCTTGAGTCGCGCGCCGACGTGCTGACCTATACCGGCCCCGCGCTGGAACGTCCCCTGGAGGCGATCGGCTACCCGTCCGTCGAGCTCTGGGTGCACGCCAGCCGCCCGTACTTCGACGTGTTCGCCCGTGTCTGCGATGTGGACGCGGCGGGAGTCTCTCGCAACGTCTGCGACGCGCTGCTGCGGGTCGATCCAGCCAGCGCCGACCGCGCCCCGGATGGGAGCTTCAGGGTGGCGTTCGGGTTGTGGCCGATCGCGCACCGGTTCGCCGCCGGGCACCGGATCAGGCTCCAGGTGTCGTCCGGAGCGCACCCGCGCTACGCGCGCAACCCGGGGACGGACGCGGACCCGATGACCGCGACGCTGAGCTCGATGCGGCCCGTGGAGATCCGGCTGCTGCACGACGGCGACCATCCGTCGGCGGTCACGCTGCCTCAGGTCTGACCGACCCGGGGCGGCGCGACGCCCGGCATCACCAGGCCTGGCGGTCGCTGCAGTGGGGGCACTTCACCGAGGTCGACACCGGCGCCCGGAAGACGAACCCGCAGTGGCAGCCGTACACGGCCTCATCCTGAGAACGGCCGGCCTCACGCTCGCGCCGGCCCGCGGCTGTTACGGCCACGCCGGCGGTCCGGGCTGCGGTCGCCGCCGGGTCGGGCTGCGACGGCTTCGGGGCAGGGGCGGCGACGCCCTGCCGCGAGCCTCGGCGGCGCAGCTCAGCCACCCTGGTTCTCGTCCTCGCGAGCACTCTGACCTGCTGTAACGGGGGCACCGGGGGAAGGTTTCGCTCCGGCGCCGGGAACTCCTTGAGGCTAACCGGCGGTTAATCCGCCGGCACCGACGGCCGCATGCGGGGGACCGGCGGGCGCCCGAGCGCCCATGCCGGGGTCGCTCGAGCCAGCGGTATGTGAGAATGGTCCGCGGCATGGACCCGAGTCGCAAGCGTGCCATCCGCCTGACCGTCGCCCTGACCGTCGCCCTGCTGCTGGCGTCGGCGCTGGTCTACACCAGCTTCGCGGCCGGCCGTGAGGAGTTCACCGCGTCGCAGCTGCTCAAGCGCGCGCGTCCCGGCCAGACCTACATCCTCGCCGGGACGGTCCTCGACGGCTCGGTGCACTGGGAGGGGAGGGTGCTGCTGTTCCGCGTCCGCGACCCGAAGCTCCACGTCTCGGTGCCCGTCCGCTACACGGGCGTGGTCCCGGACCCGTTCGCGGCCGGCAGGGGGGTGCTCGTCGACGTGCGCGAGGGGGGGCCGACCGGGTTCGTCGGAGAGGCGAACACGCTCACGACCAAGTGCCCGTCGAAGTACCAGGCGGCCTCCGCCTCCTACTGATGGGTCGGTCTGACCGCTGATGGCGACCGCCGGCCGCCTGCTGCTGATCCTCGCGCTGCTCAGCGCCGTCTACGGCCTCGCGGCCTCCGTGCACGGCGCCCGCAGCGGCGCGCGCGAGTGGATCGACTCCGGACGCCGCTCGATGTACGCGATCGCGCTCATGGCGGCGGTTGCGTTCGTGATCCTCGACATCGCGTTCATCAGCTCCAACTTCTCCTACGACATCGTCGCGAGCGGATCGAGCACCACGACGCCGCTTGTCTATCGCGCCGCGGCGATCTGGTCGACGCAGCAGGGCTCGCTGCTGCTCTGGGTGATGCTGATGTCGGTCTGGGGAAGCCTGGCGCTGTTCGTCACCCGCCGGCGGGTGCGTGAGATCGTGCCCTACGCGCAGGCGACGATGTTCGCCTTCTCGATCTTCTTCATCGGGCTGACGGTCCTGTTCGCCGACCCGTTCGTGACCAACTCCAGCCCGCCCAGCGAGGGCGCGGGCCTCGACCCGCTCCTGCGCCACGTCACGATGCTGATGCACCCGCCGATGGTGTATTCCGGCTACACGCTGCTGCTGGTCCCGTTCAGCTTCGGCGTCGGGGCGCTGATCTCCAACCGGGTCGGCGCCGAATGGCTGAAGGTCACCCGCCGCTTCTCGCTCGCCGCCTGGCTGTGCCTCGGGATCGGCATCCTGCTCGGCGCGCGCTGGTCCTACACCGAGCTTGGATGGGGCGGCTACTGGGCCTGGGATCCGGTCGAGAACGCGGCGCTGATGCCCTGGCTGTGCACGACCGCGTTCATCCACTCGATGATGATCCAGGAGCGGCGGGGCATGCTGAAGGTGTGGAACGCATCGCTGGTGCTGGGCACCGGCTGCCTTGCGATCGTCGGCACGTTCCTGGTGCGCTCGGGGATCCTCAGCTCGATCCATGCCTTCGTCTCCGACCCGACGCTGAACATCTCGTTCGTGTCGCTGATCGCGCTGATGGCGATCGGGTCGATCGGGCTCGTGATCTGGAGGCGCGACAGCCTCCGCA
The DNA here is from genome assembly GCA_021846845.1 of Actinomycetes bacterium. Lineage (GTDB taxonomy): Bacteria > Actinomycetota > Thermoleophilia > Solirubrobacterales > Solirubrobacteraceae > Palsa-465. Next base: position 2,874 of record JAJZWB010000171.1, read on the forward strand.
CCGACGCGCGGCTGGACTCGCTCCTGTCCCGTGAGGCGGTGTTCCTGTTCCAGAACCTCGTGATGGTGGCGCTGACGGCCGTGATCTTCTGGATCACGTTCTTCCCGCTGATCTCCGAGGCGATCACCGGCACCCAGGTATCGGTCGGGCCGCCGGCGTTCAGGCCCTTCGTCGTGCCGCTCGCCCTGATCGTGGTGCTGCTGTCAGGCATCGGCCCGATCATCGCGTGGCGGCGGGTCACGGTCGCGAAGCTCCGGCGCAACTTCGCCTTCCCGGTGGCGCTCGGCGTCGCCACGCTCGCGGTACTGGCGGTCGCCTCCGATGCGACCGGGCACCTGATGGCCTACCTGATGTTCGGGATGGGAGCGTTCGCGATCGGGACCGTCGCGCAGGAGTTCTTCCGCGGCACGCGCGCCCGTGTGGCGATGACCTCCGAGTCGCCGCCGGTCGCGCTCGCGGCGCTCGTGCGCCGCAACCGTCGGCGTTACGGCGGCTACATCGTCCACCTGGGGTTCGCCGTCGCGATGATCGGGGTGGCCGCCTCGACGTCCTTCCAGCACCAGCGCTACGCGTTCCTGAAGCCGGGGCAGAGCGTCCGGGTCGGCGGCTACACGATCCGCTACGTCCGGCCGACGGTCAGCACCACGGCGCAGAAGCTGGCGTTCGGCGCGGTGATCAGCGTCAGCCAGGGCGGCACGCACGTGACCACGATGCGGACGAGCTACGGCCTGTACCCGTCCCAGGACCCGATGCATCCGATCGGGCGCTTCTTCAACGGCTCGGCGGAGAGCGACGTGGGCCTCGTGTCGGGTCCGCTGCGCGACCTCTGGGCGGTGATACAGCCGAACATCACGCCTCTGCAGGGCCTGATCACCCGCGGCGACGCGCTTGTCGCGAGGCTCCTGCTCCAGGTCGCCAGCCTTCCCGCCTCGCAGCAGTCCGCGCAGCTGAACATCGCCTACGGGCTGCGCGACCAGCTGATCCGCGTGCTCGCGCAGCGGTTCGTCACCCGGCCGTGGGCGTCGGAGTTCCTGTTCGAGGTCAACCCGCTGGTGATGTGGCTATGGGTCGGCGCGATCATCTCCGCGCTGGGAGGGCTGATCGCCCTGCCGCCGCTGCCGGCGGTTCGGCGCTCGCGCCGGACGGCGTCCGGACCGCCCGCCTCACGGGGTCGTGGCGGGCGAGGCCCGTCCTCGCCCGCGGTGCCGCCGGAGCCGGTCCGCGAGCGAGAGCTGGTGTAGACGTGGCCTACGTCCTCGTCCTCGTCGTAGTCGCCTTCGCCGTGTACCTGATCTCCGCGCCGCTGCGGGCGGCACGCGCCGAGCGCGTCTCCCGGCGCCACGGGGCCGCCGACGCGGTCGCGGAGCTGGAGGCGGCTCGCGACGCCAAGTACCTGGAGATCCGCGACGCGGAGCTCGACCTGCGGACCGGCAAGCTCTCGCAGGCCGACTACGACGCGCTCGACGGCGCGCTCCGGGCCGAGGCCGTCGAGATCCTGCACCGGCTGGACCGGGCCAGGGCCGGGGCGGTGCCCGACGGGGGTGCCCTGGGCCGCGACGAGCGAGACCGCCTCGCACCGGAGGTCGGCGGCCGTGACGAGCGCGGCGGAGGCGACCCCGCCGGCGGGCCGCCGGCCGGTGTGGAGCGCGACGGCGAGCGGGTAACATCCGCGCCGTGACCGCGATCCTGCAGCTTCTCCAGGTCGTATTCGCCGTCGGGCTCGTGTTCCTGATCCTGATGCACTCGGGCAAGGACGCGGGGCTGTCCGGGGCGTTCGGCGTCGGCTCCGGCACGGGACCGCTCGGCGGGGGATCACTCGTCGAGCGCAACCTGAATCGCTGGACGATCGCGTTCGCGGTCCTGTTCGTGATCAACACGATCGTGTTGATCAAGGTCTCCTGAGCTCCCGCTGGGGCGAATCGGCACGCCCTCCGGGTCGGTCCGCGGCCCGCCCGGGCCCCGGATGCCGCGGTGCGCAGGGCGAGGCGGTCAGCCGTCGTGCGCGCACCTGGGCAATACCATTGCGGACGGTGATCTCGGAGCGAACGCAGGTCGCGATCGTCGGGGCCGCGGGAATCCTGCTCGGCGCCCTCCTGGATCGCCACGGCGCGGAGGAGGAGGATGGCTGAGCTGACGTCGCTCGCCGACGCGGTCGCCGAGCTCGTCCACGACGGCGACTCGGTTGCGCTGGAGGGGTTCACGCACCTGATCCCGTTCGCTGCCGGGCACGAGATCCTCCGCCAGGGCCGAGGGGAGCTGGAGCTGATCCGGATGACGCCGGACATCCTCTATGACCAGATGATCGGGGTCGGCGCCGCGCGCCGGCTCGTGTTCTCCTACGGCGGCAACCCCGGGGTCGGCTCGCTGCACCGGTTCCGGGACGCGATCGAGCACGGCTGGCCCCGGCCGATCGAGATCGAGGAGCACAGCCACGCGGGGATGGCCAATCGCTACGCGGCCGGCGCTGCGCGGCTCCCGTTCACGGTGATGCGCGGCTACGCCGGGACCGACCTCCCCGCCCACACTCGCGTCGCCCCGATCGAGTGTCCGTTCACCGGCGAGCGGCTGATGGCCGTGCCGGCGCTGCGTCCGGATGTCGCGATCGTCCACGCCCAGGAGGCGGACAGGAAGGGCAACGTCGCGCTCTGGGGCATCCCGGGGGTTCAGAAGGAGGCCGTGCTGAGCGCCGACCGGGCGCTGGTGACCGTCGAGCGGGTGGTCGATGAGCTGAGGGGGCGCCCCGGCGGCGTGGTGATCCCCGGCTGGGTGATCGACGCGGTCGCGGAGGCTCCCGGCGGATCACGGCCGTCCTACAGCCTGGGGGTGACCACGCGTGACAACGACTTCTACCGCGCCTGGGACGGCATCAGCCGGGATCGCGACGCGTTCCTGGCGTGGATGCGGCTGAACGTGCTCGGCGAGGCGGCGGCTTGAGCCCCTGCGCGCGGCGCCGGGCGTTCGGGGAGCCGGCGGCGTGACGGCGAGCGCCGAGGCGGCGACCCCCGGCGAGGTCCAGACCGTCGCGGCCGCGAGGCTGCTGCGTCGGGCCGCCTCGGTGTTCATCGGCGTCGGGCGTCCCGGCACCGCCGCGATCCTCTCCAGGGCGGTTCACAACCCCCGGCTCGTGCTCGTCTACGAGTCGGGCGCGATCGGCGCCAAGCC
>JAJZWB010000172.1 GCA_021846845.1 Actinomycetes bacterium
ATCGGTCGCCCCGCTGCGGGGCTCCTTCCGTCCTGCCAGGCCCGGTCGACATGCTAGTGACCGGATGCGAGCCCGACGCGCCGTCGCCCGACCCGTGAGGGCCTTGCGAGGTCGTCGCCTGCATCCGGTGCCCTCCATCGGAGGGCTCCCTAGAAAGGAGGTGATCCAGCCGCAGCTTCCGCTACGGCTACCTTGTTACGACTTCACCCCAGTCACGAGCCCCACCTTCGACGGCTCCCTCCCTTGCGGGTTAGGCCACCGGCTTCGGGTGTTGCTCACTCCCATGGTGTGACGGGCGGTGTGTACAAGGCCCGGGAACGTATTCACCGCGGCAATGCTGATCCGCGATTACTAGCAACTCCGCCTTCATGCAGGCGAGTTTCAGCCTGCAATCCGAACCGAGACGCGCTTTAAGGGATTCGCTCCACCTCGCGGTATCGCAGCCCTCTGTACGCGCCAATGTAGCACGTGTGTAGCCCTGGACATAAGGGGCATGATGACTTGACGTCATCCCCACCTTCCTCCGGTTTGTCACCGGCAGTCTCGCATGAGTCCCCAACTTAATGCTGGCAACATGCGACGGGGGTTGCGCTCGTTGCGGGACTTAACCCAACATCTCACGACACGAGCTGACGACAGCCATGCACCACCTGTGATCCTGCCCCGAAGGGAGGCCGTGTTTCCACGGCTGTCAGGAACATGTCAAGCCCAGGTAAGGTTCTTCGCGTTGCGTCGAATTAAACCACATGCTCCGCTGCTTGTGCGGGCCCCCGTCAATTCCTTTGAGTTTTAGCCTTGCGGCCGTACTCCCCAGGCGGGGCACTTAATGCGTTAGCGTCGGCACGGAGGGAGTCGACACCCCCCACACCTAGTGCCCATCGTTTACGGCGTGGACTACCAGGGTATCTAATCCTGTTTGCTCCCCACGCTTTCGCGTCTCAGCGTCAGTACCGTCCCAGCGAGCTGCCTTCGCCATTGGTGTTCCTCCTGATATCTGCGCATTTCACCGCTACACCAGGAATTCCACTCGCCTCTTCCGGACTCTAGCTCGACAGTTTCCACCGGCTTTCCAGGGTTGAGCCCTGGACTTTCACAGCGGACTTACCGAGCCGCCTACACGCGCTTTACGCCCAATGATTCCGGACAACGCTTGCCCCCTACGTATTACCGCGGCTGCTGGCACGTAGTTAGCCGGGGCTTCTTCTGAAGGTACCGTCACTCCGGCCGGCTGTTCACCGACGGAGCTTCGTCCCAACTGAAAGGGGTTTACAACCCGAAGGCCTTCTTCCCCCACGCGGCGTTGCTGCGTCACGCTTTCGCGCATTGCGCAAGATTCCCCACTGCTGCCTCCCGTAGGAGTCTGGGCCGTGTCTCAGTCCCAGTGTGGCTGATCGTCCTCTCAGACCAGCTACCCATCGTCGCCTTGGTGAGCCGTTACCTCACCAACAAGCTAATGGGCCGCGGGCCCATCCCGATGCGGAGGCCGAAGCTTCCTTTCCCCAGCGACCTTGAGGTCGGAGGGCACATTCGGTATTAGCCCGAGTTTCCTCGGGTTGTCCCAATCATCGGGGCAGGTTACCCACGTGTTACTCACCCGTTCGCGGCTTTGCCCCAGGCCGAAGCCTGGTTCGTCGCTCCACTTGCATGTGTTAGGCACGCCGCCAGCGTTCGTCCTGAGCCAGGATCAAACTCTCCGTGAAGAACTTCCACAAAGAGTCGTCAGGAATTGCGGCCCGGCAGGGATGCGTCCTAGCCGCGTCCCGTGCGGACCGTTCCTGGGCCCGTCCCTGGTGGGATCGGGCCCTTGCGCCATGTTCTCCCGATCGCAACGGGCAGGCCGCCGGTGGCGACGAAGTCCGCTGGACTGGTCGGGAGCCCGCTGTACACGTTGGGCTCCCGGGCGCAAGACGGGGTCAATCTTGGCACCGCCGTCCCGGCGCGCTCTGAAGCGCACTGGAGCGACGGCGTCGAACCTGGACACACTTCTCGACCGGTCTGCGGTCGAAGAGTGCGCATGCTGTTGAGTTTTCAAAGACCGCCGCGCCTCCCCGGGAGGGTGATCCTCCCCGGTGCGCGTTCCGGTCTGCGTCTGCGGACCGGAGCGGACCCGCGAGTATAGCGGCCTGAGAGTGGTTCGTGGCCCGACCGGGCACCGACCGCCTCTGGCCTGCTCGCGCGGCCCGGAGAGCATAGTCGGTCCGGCGCCGCGATGCGTGGCGGAGCGCGCTCAGCCGCTCCGGACGGCCACCCGGGCGAAGCGACGACGCCCGAACTGGATCACGCGCCCGTCGACCGTGTCGGCCGGAACGTCGAGCTTGGCCGGCGCGAGCGGCTCGCCGTCCAGCCGGATGGCGCCCTGAGCAAGCGCCCGCCGCGCCTCCGAGGTCGAGATCGAGAACGCGCCCGCGAGCAGCGCCGGCAGATGCACCGGCTCCCCGTCGCGCCAGGTGACCTCCGGCACGTCGTCGGGGCGCTCGCGGCGGATGTGGATCGCGTCGAAGCGCTGCTCGGCGGCGGCGGCGGCCTCTCGATCGTGGAAGCGGGCCACCAGCTCGCGCGCCAGCGCGCGCTTGGAGTCGCGTGGGGACAGGGCCGGGTCCACCTCGCCCCCGAGCAGCAGCTCGTACCAGTCGGCCAGCGACGCGTCCGGGATGCTCAGCGTGCGCCCGTAGATCTGGTCCGGAGCGTCGGTCACGCCGATGTAGTTGCCGTAGGACTTCGACATCTTCTGCACGCCGTCGGTTCCGGTCAGCAGCTTCATCGTCATCACGACCTGCTCGGGCCTCCCGTAGGCGCCCTGGATGTCGCGACCCAGAAGCAGGTTGAACTTCTGGTCGGTGCCGCCGAGCTCGACGTCGGCGCCGACCGCGACCGAGTCATACCCCTGCAGGAGCGGGTAGAGCAGCTCAAGCATCGAGATCGGCTCGTGAGCCGCCATGCGCTTGCTGAAGTCGTCGCGCTCGAGGATCCGCCCGGCCGTGACCGTGCGCAGCAGCTCGAACATCCGCTCGGTCGGCATCTCGAGCCATTCGCCGTTGAAGCGCACCTCCAGCAGCTCGGGGTCGCCGCGCAGCACCTTCAGGGCCTGGTCGGCGAAGGTACGGGCGTTGGCGTCGATCTGCGCCGGCTCGAGCACCGGCCGCGTGCTCGAGCGGCCGCTCGGATCGCCGACGCGAGCCGTGTAGTCGCCGACGATCAGCACGACCCGGTGGCCGAGGTCCTGGAACTCGCGCAGCTTCTGCAGCACCACGGTGAATCCGAGATGGATGTCGGGCGCGGTGGGATCGATCCCGAGCTTGACCCTGAGCGGCCGTCCCTCGGCCAGCTTGCGCTCCAGGCCCCCCTCGGGAAGGCAGTCGACAGCGTTGCGCGCCAGCCAGGACGCCGCCTGCGCCGGCGTCATCGGATCGTCGGGCACGGGTCGCTCAGGGTGCGCTGCGGGTCACGACGCGAGACGCCGGTCCCGGTCGGAGAGGGCATGCCTGGGCTCGCGGCGCCGCGCTCCGGCGGCACGGCGCCGGCGGTGTCCGAGGTCGCGTTCGGGCCATCGGCCGAATGCTAGACTCTCGCGGCCGCCTGGGAAGCGCCGCCCGAGTCTTCGGCGCGCGGTCACACCGGACCCGGACGGCGCAGCGCCGCGGACCGCAGCTGTCGACCGTGCGGAGCGCCGTTAGATCGCATGAGCGAGGACGACCACACGATCACGGAGCTGCGCGAGCCGCGCGATCCGATCCCGTTTCAGCCGCCTCGGCGACGCCGCCGACGGGACCGCGAGGGCCGTCGCCGGCGGCCTCGGCTGCGAAAGTTCAGGCTGCTGGCGCTCCTGCTCGGCTTCGGCGTGCTGGCGGCGGTGTCGGCTGTGTTCGGGATGCTGATGGCGGTCGCCGCGGATCTGCCACAGATCGAGAACCGCGCCGAGTACAGCCTGGCGAACCACAACTCCTACCTCTACGACGACCACTGGCGGCCGATCGGCATCTTCGCGCCGCCCAATCACGAGGTGATCGACACCTACGCGCAGCTCGGTCCGACTATGCGCGACGCGATCGTCTCGGTGGAGGACAAGCGGTTCTGGACCGATCCCGGCGTCGACATCCGCGGGATCGCCCGCGCGTTCATCGCGGACGTAACCGGTCATCCGATCCAGGGAGCCTCGACGATCGCCGAGCAGTTCGTCAAGCAGGCGCTCAACCAGGAGAACAACCGCACGATCTTCGAGAAGCTGCGGGAGGCGGCACTGGCCTTCCACCTCACGCACCAGTGGCCGCGGACCAAGATCCTGACCGAGTACCTGAACTCGATCTACTTCGGGAACGGCGCCTACGGAGCGGAGTCCGCCGCTCGGGTCTATTTCGGCAAGCTGCTCGGCTACAACCCGAGCTCTCCGAACAGCTCAAGCGGGTGCGGCGACCCGCCGCTGCCCTCCTGCGCGTCCAAGCTCGACCCCGCGCAGGCGGCCCTGCTGGCCGGCATGGTCGCCAATCCGTCGGCGTTCAATCCGATCGCGTTCCCGCAGGCGGCGCTCGCGAGGCGCGGCCTGGTGCTCCAGGACATGCTCGCGCAGGGCTACATCACGCGTGCGCAGTACTACTCCAAGCAGGGGATCTACGCGCCGCTGCCGACCGCGGCCCAGATCGAGCAGCCGGTCGAGCCCCCGGCGGCCCCATACTTCACCAGCTGGCTGCGTCCGCAGATCCTCTCGGCGCTGGGACTGGGGCGCGGGGTTCCCGCGTCCGTGGCCGAGTACCGCGCCTACTACGGCGGCCTGAAGATCCGCACGACGATCGACCTGCCCATGCAGCAGGCCGCGCAGCAGGCGATCTCCCAGATCCTGCCCCAGGGGCCCAACGAGCCGGTGGCCTCGCTGGTCGCGATCGACAACAGGACCGGCCAGGTCCGTGCGATGGTCGGGGGCCCGCTGGTCAACGGACAGCAGGACTTCGCCGACTACCCGTTCAACATCGCCACCGAGGGCGAGCGCCAGCCGGGCTCCGCGTTCAAGCCGTTCACGCTCGCCGTGGCGCTCGAGCACGGGTACACCCCGAGCTCGGTGTTCGACTCCCGGCCCCTGCGTCTCGTCGTCCCCAACAGCGGCGGCCGTGAGATCTACCACGTGATCAACTTCGCCAACGAGTACCTCGGCCCGATCACGCTCGCCGAGGCGACCGCGGTGTCCGACAACAGCGTCTTCACCCAGCTCGGCCTCTCGCCCGGAGTGGGAACGAGGCGCATCGCCGCGATGGCCCGGGCGATGGGGATCCAGACGCCGGTGTCGACCAACTACGCGATGATCCTCGGCAGCATGAAGATCGGCGTGTCCGCGCTGGACATGGCGCACGCCTACGAGACGATCGCCACCGGCGGCCGGAGGGTCTATGACCCGGTCCTCGGAGCGCCCAACGAGGGGCCGATCGGGATAGCGCAGATCTCCTGCCCGCAGAGGTGCAACGGCAAGCGCCGGCTCGTCTCGCGACCTCACTACCGGCGCGTGATACCAGCGAGCGTCGCCGCCACGATCCAGACACTGCTGGAGGGCGTCGTCCAGCACGGAACCGGCGGCGCAGCGGCGATCCCGGGCGTGATGGTGGCCGGCAAGACCGGCACGACCACCTACTACGGAGATGCCTGGTGGGTCGGCTGGACCCCCGAGCTGACCTGCGCCGTGTGGGTCGGCTATCCCAACGCCTTCGTGCCCATGAACCACCAGTTCAACGGCGGGCCGGTGGTCGGAGGCTCCTTCCCGGCGGAGATCTGGCACGCGTTCATGGTCCAGGCGCTGAGGATCTACGCGGCCGAGGGTGACAACGGCAGCAGGCCCGCCAGCCTGGCCGTCCCCGCCGGCGCCGCGCCGAGCGGCGGCTCGGGCGGTGTCGTGGCATCGCCGGCACCGTCGTCGGCCGCGACCGGCACCCAGCCGGCGAGCACGCCGAACGGCGGATCGGGGGCGGGTGCCGGCGGCACCGCGACGGCGGGCGCCGGCGGGACCGCGGCCCCAGGCGGGACGGGCGCCGCCGCAGGCGGG
>JAJZWB010000173.1 GCA_021846845.1 Actinomycetes bacterium
GAACGAACCCGCGAGCGCGACGACCGCGACCAGCTGATCGGTCTCAGGCTCTCGGATCGGGGCGGCCGCAAAGGACCATCCATGCAGGCTGCGCTTGTAATGCTCGGCGGAGAACACCTGCACGGCGTGTGCGAGCGCGAGCGAGGTGCCGATGGCGTTGGTTCCGCACACGTCCTCGCTCCAGATCGCGCCCGGGACCAGGTTGATGCGCTCGGCCGACGCACAGGTCTCCGGATGGCCTCCGACCCAGAGGACGTGGCCGTTCGCGTCGGCGAGGACCACCACCTGGTGGGCGTACTCGGCGACGCGGGCCAGCGCCGCGCGTACGATCGGCAGGATCCCGGCGCTCGGGCGGCGCCTGAGCGTGCGCAGGACCTCATCGCGTCCGAGCATGATCGGAGGGCGGCGCTCCAGATCCACCTGGGCCTGCTCGGACCGGGACCACGAGGCCTGGATGACCGGCCGAACGATGGTGGCGGCGCTGCGGCCTCCGTCTGCGCCCGCGACGACGCTGTCGTAGGCGCGCCTGAGGAGCCGCGCCCAGGAAATCGGGTCAATACCCGCGTCGACCGCGACCCAGTTGTTAGCCAACGGACTCCCTCTGTACCGGCACTTCGAATCCGACAGCGGGGCGCTCGTGCGAAGCCCCGCCTCCTGCGAAGGCCAGCTTACTTGAGCGAACTTGAGGGTGCCGCAGAGCCGCGCTCGGCGCACGCTTGCATGCGACGTCCCCGGCGAGGTTCGCCGCACGAGCCATCGTCCGCGCCTGCCCTGGAAATCGGCTTAGCGACCGATGGGAGGCCTCAGCGGCTACTTTGCGTCGTGTTCGGCGGTCGCCGGATCTCTGATCGGGCTGCTGTTCGTAGCGATCACGCTCCGTTACGAGCGGATCCTCGGCCCGGGTGCCCCCCTGCGCAACCAGGGCATGGCCAAGGGAGCGTTCGTCGCGCTCGCCGACGCGCTGGCCGTGTCCCTGCTGGCGCAGCTGAGCCCCGGAACCGTCGGATTGACGGTGGCAGCCGTGGGAGCGGTAAGCGCGATCAGCACGATCCGGACACAGCTCGGGCTGACCGGCCGCCGAGGGATCGTGAGCGGTGTGTTCGCGGGCGCGGTGCTCGTCCTCGCGCTGCAGGCGGTGATGGGCATCCTGCTCTGGATCCATCCGCACAGCTCCGGGCTGTGGGATGACCTCGCGGGCATCCTCCTGTTCGATCTCGCCGTCGCGCGGCCGGACGGGGCTGGCGACAGCTCAGACGAGCGTGATCTGCTTGCCGTAGCGCACCCGCTGGTGCCTGGACGCACGTCGCAGCACCGCGCGGATCACGATCTCGGCCCGTCCGGGGTTGAGCCTGCCGCCGAAACGGATCCTGGTCAGGCCCCGCCGGACGGTGAGCGTCCGCTGATAGGCGAGGTGGCGGCCCAGCCTCGCCCGCTGCCCGCTGCCACGTCTTGCGACGTTGTAGGCGAGGACGGCGATCGTCGCGCGGCCGCTCGCTCTGATCGTCAGGCGCAGCCGGTGAGCGCGCCTGCGGGCATGCCGGCCGGCCGAGCTGCGGACGTACGTTGTGGCGTGGTCCGAGCTGCTGATCACGCTGGCCGCCGCCTGGATGTAGTGCGACCGGTCGACAAGGACCTGGACCGTGCCGACCACCCCGAACGGTCCGATCGCGGCGCAGGTCACGGTCGCGTTGCGCGGCACCAGGTCGGCGGAGATCGTCCGTCCCTCATTCAGATCGACGTATCCGTTGAACTCCCAAACGTACTTCTGGGCCCCGGGGGCGGTCGGACACGTGAGGACGCTGGAGTTGTTGGTGATCCAGTCGGGCAGAGCTGCGACGCCGAGCGTGGACTCAAGGAGGCTGAGGTCACCCAGGCTGCTCGACAGAAGCACCCAGAAGTCGCCGTAACGGGTCGGGATCATGACCCTTCCCTGGACGAAATTCGATGCTCCGATCGTGACCACGTTGTGGGCCGAGTCACAGCTGAGCGTGTAGCCATCCCCGCCGGGGAGCGGGAACTGCAGCCACAGGTTGCCGGCCCGGCTGGCGCCGTTCAGCCGTGAGCAGTCGATGCTGTCCGCGGGCACGGCAGAATCGAACTTGAGCGTCGCACCGAGAAGTAGTGGGTAACCCGCCAGCGTGAGGGTCAGCGTGGGCGGCAGCCACGCGACCACCACGCTGGTCGACGTCGTCACGGTAGCCCCGTCGACTCCGGTGACCGAGACGGTCAGCGTGCTCCGAGACTGCTCCGGCGAGCTGAAGGTCGCGCCCATGAAGCTGCACGGGAGACTGACGCCGTTCAGCGTGCAGCTCACGGTCCTCGCGTTGGCGGCGGCGATCGGGACCGTGATCGCATTGCCGACAACGCCGATGGTCGGCTCCTGCTGGCCCAGCGACAACTGCGGCGCCCCGGGGAGACCGAAGGCGGCGGTAGCTGTTGCGACCTGCCCGAGCGCGTTCTCGGCACTCAGCACGAGCGTGTGGCTTCCGGGCGCGAGTCCGCTCAGCTCGATCGGGCTGCCGCACGTTGAGAGCGCCTGCCCGTCCAGGGTGCAACCGGTCACCTGCGTGCCGGCCCCAAGCGTGTAGGCGGCCGCCGGGCTTGAGGACCAGACGGTACCCGTCGGCGCGCCGGTGAAGGCGACCGCCGGCGCCGGGACCGTCCCCTCCACGTAGTACAGGTCGCCACCGCTGGTACCGAATGACCCGCCGCTGCCCGCACTCGTCCCAAGCCCGGCCAGGTCGGCCGCGGGCGCTCGCAGGAGGTTGTACAGCTCACCCTGGGCAAACGTGTGCTGCGCCTGGCTGACCGCCACCGTCTCCGTGCCGCTCAGCGTGAGGCCGCCGACGCTGAGCATCGCCGGATCGCCGATCGTGGCCGCCGCCTGCGGCGCGAATGTCATCGTGCCACCTGCCTCGACCGTCAGCGTCCCGCTGACCGTTGTGGTTCCCTCGATCAGCATGTCGCCGCCGACCGAGGGGCTGAGCCCATCGATCGCGTATCGCCCGTCGAAGGTGAGGGTGCCGGTCGGATCGTCGAACGACGAGCCGCTCCAGGTGGAGGTCTCCGCCACTCCCGCGTCGCCGAACTGCGTTACCTGGGTTGAGACCACCACGACATCGACGCTGCTGATCGTCGCCTGCGCGAACGAGTTGCCGCCGCTTGAGTACAGCGTCCCGTTGGAGCCCCCGGTCGACTCGAGCACGGCGTCCGGTGTCGAGACGCCCTGTGCGCCGAGCGCAAACGAGGCGGTCGGCGCGAGCTCGTGTCCGGACAGGTCGAGCGTCGCCCCGTTGGCGACCTGGACGCTCGCGACATCTGTGTTGGCGGTCAAGGAGACCGTGTCGCCGGCCCTGACCGTCGCGCTGTCACCAGCCGCCGGGACCTGATCCACGCCGGTGCACGACCAGGTGGAAGGACTCGACCACGATCCGCTGGTCACCGAGGTGCACTGACTGGCCGTGGACGCCAGCGCCGAAGCCGGGGCCGCGAGAAGCAGGCCGAGCCCCGCGAGCGCCAGCGTGAGCATCCGACGAGCAGCGGCCATCGCGTCGCTTCATCGACCGCGTCACGGGATCCTTGAGCACGCTGGCACGACGCACCCTGCGCCGGCAGGCCCGGCACGCACACCGACGTCACCATCCCCGTCAGGTGCTGTGGTGTGCCGGTACCGTGATCAACCCACCGAAAGCTGCCGTACCCCGCTCGTGCCCCAGGTGGGCTGGACCGCGCCTCCCGAGGCCCCGTGCCACAGCGTCGTAGACGATCCTGTACAGGGACCTTCTGAGAGAGTGGGCGATCCAGGACTCGAACCTGGGACCTCTTCCTTATCAGAGAAGCGCTCTAACCGACTGAGCTAATCGCCCGCCCGAAGCGCCGATTCTACCGGCAGTTCGCTCTCAGGCGCGGCGGGCGGCGTCGAGCAGGCGGGCCAGCTCGAGCGCCTCGTCGGCGCTCGTGAAACGCAGCTGCGCGCGGTACCCATCACGCGCGGCGCTGACGGCGACGGGACGGCCGAGGGCGGACTCGAGCGCGTCGGCGATCTCGGCGACCGCCGCCTCCTGGTCGGGGTGCGCCTCGCGGCGAGCCGGGCTGGGATCCGACGTGTCGGCCGGAGCCGCCGTCGCACGCGCGCGCCGCTCCAGCTCACGCACCGACCAGCCCTCGGCGACGGCTGCGCGGGCCAGGCGACGGCGCGCGTCGTTGTCGTGCGCCCCCAGCAGCGCGCGACCGTGGCCCTCGCTCAGGTCGCCGGCCTCCAGGGCTTCGAGCGCCTCGTCCGGAAGGTCGAGCAGGCGGATCAGGTTGGAGACCGCGACCCGGCTGCGGCCCACGCGCAGCCCGACCTCCTCACGTGAGAGGCCCAGCTCCTCGGTCAGCGCCGCGCATGCGCGTGCCTCCTCAACCGGGTTGAGGTCCTCGCGCGCCATGTTCTCGATCAGCGCCACCTCCAGCGAGGCCGCGTCGTCGTGCGGTCGCACGAGGGCCGGCACGGCGTCAAGCCCCGCCAGCCTTGCGGCCCGCCACCGGCGCTCGCCCGCGATCAGCTCATACGTGCCCGCGGGCAGCGGGCGCACGAGCACGGGCTGCAGGACCCCGCGCGCGCGGATCGAGTCCGCCAGGCCGACGAGGGCCTGCTCGTCGAACTGATGACGAGGCTGGTTGGGGTTGGGAGCGATCATGTCGACCGGGATCTCCCGGAGGTGCTGTGGCTCGTCGCGCGGCGAGGTCGCGAGGATCGCTGCCAGGCCCCGGCCCATTCCTCGCTGGCGCTCAGCCATGGATGCGGCCTCCGACTCCGGTCGGTCCGGGGCGCGCAGCCGCGGCGCGGGGCTCAACAAAGCGCCCTCCGGCGGGTTCCCCCGCGGCGACCGGCCCGATGGGAGGGCGCGCCGCCGCGGCGCAGGGCTCAACCACGCGCCGCCACCTCCTTGGCGAGCTCGAAGTAGGCGTCGGCGCCCGCGCAGTGCGGGTCATGATGGATCACGGGCCTGCCGAAGCTCGGCGCCTCGCCCACGCGGACGTTGCGCGGGATCACCGTGTCGAACACGAGCGTCGGAAAGTGGCGCCGGACCTCGGACTCGACGTCCTGCGCTAGCCGAGTGCGGCCGTCGTGCATCGTCAGCAGCATCCCGGCGATCGTGAGCCGGGGGTTGAGCTCACGCTGCACGAGCGAGAGGGTGTCGAGCATCGCGGCGAGTCCCTCGAGCGCGAAGTACTCGGCCTGCACCGGAACGATCACGCGGTCGGCCGCGACGAGCGCGTTGACGGTCAGCGGCCCGAGCGACGGAGGGCAGTCGAGGAGCACGAACTCGTAGCGGTCGCGAAGCGGCGCCAGCGCCTCGCGCAGGCGGTTCTCGGAGCCGGCGGCGCGCGGGAGCTCGACGGTCGCCCCCGCCAGGTCGGGGCCGGCGGGCACCAGCCCGAGATTGGGGATCCCGGTTTCGATCACGGCCGACGCGAGGGCCACGCCGCCGGCGAGCGCGTGGTACACGGTCGGGGTGACGTGCTTGTCGACGCCGAGCCCGAGGGTAGCGTTGGACTGGGGATCCATGTCGATCAGCAGCGTCGCGTAGCCGGCCTCGGCGATGCACGCCGCGAGGTTGACGGCCGTCGTGGTCTTCCCGACCCCGCCCTTCTGATTGGCGATCGCGTAGACGGTTCCCATGCCGCGATGAAGCTGGTGTCGTGGGTCGGTGATTCGGATGGCGGACGGGCGATGTCCCGGAGCGAGCTGGCTGCGGGCTGGTTCCGGCGTCACGACACTAGCGCCGAGAACGGTCAGACGGCGCGGTCGTCGCCAGCGGCGAGCGCTCACCCTGCGGCGCGGACGTCGCCGGGCGACAGTGCTCACCCTGCGGCGCGGACGTCGCCGGGCGACAGTGCTCACCCTGCGGCGCGGACGTCGCCGGGCGAGAGCGCACATCCTGCGGCGCGGCGCCGAGCGGGTGCTTGC